>JBKDBG010000108.1:0-11597 GCA_046314755.1 Bacteroidota bacterium
AGGTGAAGACATGCTTATGCTTGTGATGCCAATGATGTTGAATAGTTATTAATTATTGATGCAATACCCTAGAGCCCGACTACAAAAAAAGTCGGGCTTTTTTATTGATATCCCTTAAACTTGTGATTGTAAATTGTACTAATAAAAAATAAAAGAAGATGAGAAAACTTCTAATAGCTGCTTTTTTAATGCCTTTATGGGCAAGTGCTCAACAAAAAATGTTAACCGTTGAAGATGCTGTTTTAAAACAACGCTCAACTTTAGGTCCTGCTCGATTAGCGAATTTGGCTTGGGTACCCGGTTCAAACAAGTTTGTTTTTACGGCAAAGAAAAATGGTAAAGATTGCATGGTGATGCAAGATGCTGCTTCGCTTAAAACAGATACTGTTCTTACAGTAGAATTATTTAATGATTTTGGAAAAAAATCAATTCCGGCATTTGAAACCGTTGAACGATTACCCGTGATTACTTGGTTAAGTGATAATTCCTTCAGGTATCAAATAAAGAACGGAATATTTATTGGTAACACAAAAACCAATAATGTTCAAGTGGTGGTTTATCTTCCTGAAAATGCACAACACGCAGAATTAGAACCTGTTTCGGGTAAGGTTGCCTACACATTAGGTGGAAATATATTAAGCAGTTATCAGAATTCGTATTTTGATAAGGCAAAAAAATCAGGGACTGATAACACCGAAATGTCAGATTATATCACCAAGGATGGTAATGGTGGAATTGTTTATGGAACATCTGTGCACCGTAATGAATTTGGTATTGATAAGGGCATATTTTGGTCGCCAAAAGGAAACCGATTGGCTTTTTATCAAATGAATGAGGCCATGGTAACGGATTATCCTATTTACAACCTCAACACAAAACCTGCGGGTTCAAAAAACATAAAATATCCAATGGCCGGGGCTTTAAGTCACCACGTAAAGGTATGGGTAAAAGATTTTGTGAATAATCGTTTAGTCATGTTGCAAAGTGGTGACCCTGCCGATCAATATTTAACCAATGTTTCATGGCATCCTGCCGAAGAAAAGGTGTATATAGCTATTGTGAATCGTGGGCAAAATGAAATGAAGTTAAATGAATACGATGCGGTAACAGGAGCCTTCATCAAAACCTTATTCACCGAAACACATCCCCAATATGTAGAGCCTGAGCATGGAATGATCTTTTGCAAGAACAATCCTAAACAATTTGTTTGGATGAGCGAGGCTGACGGATTTAATCATTTGTATTTGTACAATACAACCGGTCGTCTCGATAAACAATTAACACAGGGAAAGTTTGATGTAACCCAGTTTCTTGGATTTAGTAATGATGGAACGAAGGCGTTTTATGTGGCGGCATCTGAAGATGGTTTGGAGCGCCATGCCTATAGTGTGGACTTGGCTACTGCAAAAGTAAAAAAGCTAACAACACACGCGGGTGTGCATCAAGTAATGTTAAGTGATAACGGACAATATTTAATTGATCAATACAGCAATGTAAATACCCCAAGACGAATTATTATTTTGGATGCAAACGGAGCAGAACGAGCTGAATTATTGGATGCAAAAAATCCAATTACTGATTATAAAAAATGTGAACTTCGATTGTTTAAAATAAAAGCTGCCGATGGAAAAACGGATTTAAACTGTCGCATGTTTTTACCGGCCGATTTTGATTCAACCAAAAAATACCCAACGCTTATTTACTTATACGGAGGTCCGCATGCACAAATGGTAACCAACAGTTGGTTAGGTGGTGCTGATATGTGGTTGTATTATATGGCACAACAAGGTTATGTGGTATTTACCATGGACAACAGAGGAAGTGCTAACCGTGGATTAGCGTTTGAAAACGCAACACACCGTAATTTAGGAACGGAAGAACGATTAGATCAAAATTTGGGTGTTGAATTTTTAAAATCACGCTCTTATGTTGATGCCAACCGAATGGGTATTTATGGCTGGAGTTTTGGCGGATTTATGACCATTACCATGATGAGTAAAACCAATTTTTTTAAAGCGGGTGTTGCCGGTGGACCGGTAATTGATTGGGGACATTATGAAATTATGTATACCGAAAGATACATGGATACTCCGGCTGAAAATCCTAAAGGTTATGAAGAAAGCAATTTGCTCAATTATGTGAAGGATTTAAAAGGCCGATTGCTAATTATACATGGCACGGATGATGATGTGGTGTTGTGGCAACACAGTTTGAAATATATTAAAAAGTGTGTTGACGAAGGTGTGCAGTTAGATTACTTCGTATATCCTGAACACTTGCATAATGTAATGGGAAAAGATCGGGTGCATTTGATGCAAAAAATCACCCAACATTTTAATGATAATTTGTAATGAAAATTAGAAAAAGGGCTGAGCAATCAGTCCTTTTTTTATTTTAACAAATGAACCAACGATGGAATCTTTGCATCGGCTATGGCAAATCGTGGGTCGTTGTAACTAATATGTTCCGGTACGGCTACGCAAAACATGCGTGCTGCTTTGCCTGCTACTACGCCATTAATCGAATCTTCCAATACCACACATTGATGTGAGGCTGTGTTTAATTTATGGGCAGCATGAATAAAAATACCCGGATGAGGTTTACCGTAAGGTTCAAACTCCGCACTGTACAATAATTCAAAATACGATGCGATGCCAAGTTTTTTTACTACGGTTTCAATCAATACCATAGCACTTGATGAAGCTACCGCTAATTTATAACCTGCCGAGGCATATTGTTCCAACACTTCACGTACACCGGGTAAGGCCTGCGCATGGGTTTGTATGGCTTCAATCATGTATTCAATAATCTCACGTTCTGTTTGCTCCGCATTAAAGTTTTCCCAAGGTTGATAGCGATACCAATATTGCACCACTTCACTCAACCTAAATCCCATTACTTGCCTCAATAAATCATCGGTGAGTTGTAAGCCGTAGTTGCCAAATACTTTTTTTTCTGCAAGTTTCCATAAGGGTTCGGAATCAACCAGTAAACCATCCATATCAAATATTATGGTTTGGGTTTGGTTGGGAATAATAGGGAAGGAGGTGTTATTCAATTTGAAGATCAATTAATTCGTTGTTTCTAAAAATGAGGGTGTATTTAAAATTTTTGGCCTTTACGTAAAGTTTATCCAAGGAGGAATAAACGTAAACCACTTGACCATCGTTGTTTTGTATTTCATTGGGCTTACCTAAAATTTTTATGATATCCGTTTCAGAAAACTTTACCGTATTCAGGTATTGTTTTATGGTTGAAAATAACACCAAGTAAGCTCTGATGTATGCATTTCTCTCAGGCTGGTATTTGTTGGGGGCTTTCTCTCGGTTCTCTCTTTTGTAAAGTCGCTTTAGTTCGAATCTAATAGAATCGCTGTAGTCAATCATTTCTATGAGTTCATCATTACTCAGCTTTCGCTTGGTATTGCTTTGGGCTTGCGTTTCAAAAAACACAAAAACACCAATAAGTATTAAAATGAGTTGACCCAATTTTTTCATACCAATTTGTTTCAGGCATTTATGCAATCATCATGCCTATTTATTCAACGTAAAGTAATAAACCTTTTAAATATTCTCCTTCGGGATGAAAAATATTAATAGGATGATCGGCTGGTTGGGTAAGTTGATGCACGATTCTTACATTTCTTTTGGCATCGGCAGCAGCACTAAACACTATTTTTCGGAATAAATCCCTGTCAATGTGTTGCGAACAGCTAAAGGTAAATACATAACCACCCGGTTTAATTTTTTTGAATGCCGTAAGGTTTAAGTTTTTATAACCTCTTGTGGCATTTGGCACCGCTCTTGCATTTTTAGCAAAAGCAGGCGGATCAAGAATCACAACATCATAGTCGGTATCGGCTTGTTTTAAAAAATCAAACACATCCATTACATATCCCATGTGTCGGTTATCATTAAAATTAGCCTTTACGTTGTTTTCACATAATTCAATGGCTTCTTTGCTGCTGTCAACAGAATGTACCAATGATGCACCTTCTGCCAAGGCGTAAATACTAAACCCTCCCGAGTAGCTAAAGGTGTTTAATACTTTTTTCCCTTTGCTGAATGTTCCGAGTAAATGCCTGTTATCTCTTTGATCGATAAAAAAACCTGTTTTTTGTCCCGTTTCAACATCCACCAAAAATGCCAACCCATTTTCATACGCTTTAACCGGCATAGGTTTGGCCTCGTTTACCCAACCGCTTGCCATACTCACTTCTTCCAATCGTTGGGTGTTTTGTTTGGTTTTTAAATAGATATATGGAAAACCAAGTTGTTGTAAACCTTTAAATAAAGCATCGGCAATTTTTTCGGTGCCTTTAATCAAGAGTTGAACCACGGCCACATCATCATACACATCAATAATCACTCCGGGTAAAAAGTCGCCTTCTGCATGTATGAGTCGGAATATGTCGGTTTTTTCAGGCAAAACATCTTTACGTAATTTAAAGGCACGTTGGAGTTTATTTATCCAATACTGCTCATCCAATACAATTTGCTCATCCGTAAAATCAAATACCCTGCAAGTAATTTGGCTATTGGGTGAGAAAAATCCATATCCCAACAGTTCGTTGTTATTGGTAATAACCTTCACTATTTCACCGTTTTCGGCTTGTGGTAAACTTTTAATGGCTCCACTAAAAACCCAAGGATGTCGGTTAATTAATGAACGTTCTCTTCCTGATTTTAAAACAATTGATTTCAACTTGTATAAATTTGTGGGTACAAAAATCAATCTTTTTTCGTTTTATCGTACATGCGTTTCGTTTTATTCTGCATAATTATTTGGGTTTGGGGCCTTTGTCAACCTGTTTTAGCACAAACGGGCAATGTATTTTATGGTCGTACCTTAGGAACAGAATCGGCTGAGGTTGTTCCCTTGGCAAGCATTTACAACCAAACAATAGGTAAACGTTTCATCAGTAATCGTCAAGGTTATTTTAAGGTAGTTTGTGCATTATCAGATACGTTATGGATAACCTCGATAAACTACGACTCTGTTATTTTTGTACCGAATATTAAATTCCCGAATTACGTGGGCGATACCGTGCTGGTATTTATGAAGCCCAAAAATATTCGTTTGCGTGAAGTGAAAATTTTATCATCAAACCCGGTTCGCGACAGCATTGCACGAGCAGCAGCCGAAATATTAAAAAATGATCCGTTGCTGAATAACAATGATCGGATTTTAAACAGAAATAAAGGTGGATTAATGAGTCCGATAACGGCCATGTATGAGCAATTTAGTAAAGAGGGGAGAGACAATGCCCGATTTGATGAGTTTGTGGCGTACATGGAAAAACAAAAAATGGTTGATAGGCGATACAACAGAGATTTTGTAAAACGCGCAACGCAATTGCCCGACCTGCGTATTGATGAATTTATGCGATTTTGTAAATTGGATAAAGATTTTGTACTGATGGCTTCAGAATATGATTTGATAAAAGCCGTGCAAGAGTGTGAACGAAATTTCAATCTAAAACAGCAATAAACAACTTTTTGTTATTAAGGTTTGTTTGCTTAATTGTTTGCCCACAATTAACTAACAATTTGATTTTGATAACGATAGTGTTAAAACTGTTTTCTAATTTGTTGTAGTAATCAATATAGGCTATGGTACAACAAGAACCAAACAACGGTGCTCAATGGCGCAGGTTAAACGGAGAAAAGGTAGAACAAAACATTATTGATGAGGTGGAGCAAATTATTATCAGCGAAACCGAAAAAGGCAATAAGCTAAAAGTTTGTATTGGCACCGACTCGCAAGTAACCGGGCTAACAACTGAATATGCTACAGTAATTGTTTTTTTAAGAGAAAAACGTGGCGGTTTTATGCTTATTAGCAGTGAAAAAACAAAACAAGTTTATTCTATTAAAGAACGTATGCTGCTTGAGGTTTCTAAATCTATTGAAATTGCATACCAACTTTGTGATTTACTCGATTTGTATGATGTGGCTTTAGAAGTGCATGCTGATATTAACACCAACCCAAATTTTAAATCAAACACTGCATTAAGCGAGGCTATGGGTTACATTCTAAGTATGGGTTTTGTTTTTAAAGCCAAGCCCGATGCCTTTGCAAGCTCGTATTGTGCCAATAAAATTGTGCATTAATTCGGTGTGATTTGGTATAGGCTTTTTTCAAGCCCTATATTTGCCGCATGCTTAAAGATATTGAGATAAACAATAATGCCAATGTAGGTGTTGCCATTGTAAAAGAGTTAAATGAAGATTTGGAAACAGTGTGGAATGTGTTTGTGGTAAATTTAGGAGATGAAATGATTTCAAACGTATTCGCCACTTGCAAAGGTTATGGCAACATCAATGAGGAGCCTAAAGAAACATCGGTTATGCGTTATTTTTTAGATGATATCGAGCCACAAACTGCTGTTAAAGTTGAGCCTATTAATCCTGAATTGTTTCAATTAAACAATGAGTACTTTCTTGTTTTTTATCAAAACGGAAATATGATTGATAAGAAAATTACTTTTAAAGAAAATTCAATTACAGAAGAAAGTTTAGTGCAGGTTACCTTATTGGATCGAATGGGCGTGCTAATCATTTAATATTCCCAAAACTTCCACCATCTTCTGCTTACTAACTTTTGGCTTCCTAATTTTTTTATGTCTTCTAAAAATGCATCGGCTGATTGATAGCGTAATGTTTGGGCTGATAACAATTGTTGTTGCAACTCATCATACGTGTATTTGGTAGGCGGTAAATTAAAGCGTGGTTTAGCTATTGCTTTTTCAATTACCGCAGCCGCAGTTTGATTCAAACCACTTGTAGGAATGGGTGATGCAATGGCCAGGTTGATGAGCACCTCCGGATTGTCATGATGAAATGGTTTTTCGCCCAACAATAATTCAAACAACAATATACCTACCGCATATAAATCGGTTGGAATATTAAACAAATCAACATGATTTAAAATTTGTTCGGGCGAACTGTAATAGATATTAAACGGCTGTTTGTAAACGGTATGGTGCATGCGTTTGGCCAATCCTAAATCACTCAAGTAAACTTTTCCATCCTTACCAATGATGATATTTTTGGGTTGAATATCCAGATGTAAAATTCCTTTTTGATGCAAATATTTTAGCATGTGAAGCACCTCGCTCACGATAAATAAAGCTTCTTTTTCTTTTAGTTTGTGTGCTGTTTTGCTCAGGTCGTTTCCATCCACCCAGGCTCTTACCAAATAATGTTTACCATCATGTACAATATAATCTGTTGCGGATAGGATTTGCGGGTGATTCAATTGAAAGATATACTCTTGCTTGAAAAAAATTACCGCCTGTTGATCTTTGGCTAAATGAGGTAAAAGTTGTTTGATGAAAACAGGATTTTGTTTATAGTCAATTCCTTTGTATACCTTGTTAAACTTACCCTTGGTAACTACATCTATTTCTTCGTTAAAGCAAAATGTTTGATTTTTACCTTTAAGTGTAATCATAAAATAAACCTGCTTTTTTGTTGTTCGGAGGGTATTTTACACACATCAAATTTGCCAAACCATTTGTAGCGGTTGCGTGCAATAAAATTGTAAATGCCATTTCTGATAAAGCCAGGAACGATTATGAATACCATAAAAAATCTCCACCAGCCGCCCAAGAGCCACAACATGCGTAAAACAGCCGTACTGCGGTAATAGGCCTTTTGGTTATGCCACAATACAAAGCTGTTCATGTTGAAATGCTTTCCCAACTTATCTTTAGCAAAATCACTTTGAAGGGTAGCAAATAAAAATTGTGCTTTCTTATCATGTTTCAATACAAACTGTACACTGCGATCGCATAAGCCGCATAACCCATCATAAAAAATAATTGGTGCCTGTTTTGACATTTGCATACAAAGTTATGTTTAAACCATTGATAAGTTGCCATGTTGTGGTTTGACTTCTATCATATCAAACCTATTGCTTATATTCGCGCCTCCATAATACACATTTACCATGTTTGAAAGCTTAAGCAGTAAACTCGAAAACGCATTTAAAACCCTTAAAGGTCAGGGTAAAATTACCGAAATAAACGTTGCTGAAACTGTTAAGGAAATTCGCAAAGCCTTAATTGACGCGGACGTGAATTATAAAATTGCCAAACAGTTTACTGATACCGTTAAAGAAAAAGCACTCGGACAAAATGTATTAACCAGCGTAACACCCGGACAATTACTCACCAAAATTGTAAATGATGAATTAACCGAATTGTTAGGTGGAAAAACGGAAGATATTCATATTCAAGGTTCGCCTGCAGTAATATTGATGGCAGGTTTACAAGGTTCGGGTAAAACCACACACTCTGCTAAGTTGGCCAATTTTATTAAGAAAAAAGGTCGCACTGTAATGATGGCTGCTTGTGATGTGTATCGACCGGCTGCTATTGAGCAATTAAAAGTGTTGGGCGAACAAATTGGTGTGCCTGTATTTTTTGAAGAAGGAAACAACAATCCGGTGAGCATTGCGCAAAATGCTGTAAAGGCTGCAAAAGAGCAAGGTGCAAGCGTATTAATAGTGGATACCGCGGGACGTTTAAGTGTGGATGAGGAAATGATGGCCGAAATTGGCAACATCAAAAATGCCATCAACCCAAATGAGATTTTGTTTGTGGTGGATAGCATGACCGGCCAAGATGCCGTAAATACCGCAAAAGCGTTTAACGATGTGTTAGATTTTAGTGGGGTAATACTTACGAAATTAGATGGTGATACACGCGGTGGTGCTGCGCTTTCCATTAAATCGGTGGTGAATAAGCCAATTAAGTTTGTGGGGATGGGAGAAAAGATGGAAGCGTTGGATCAGTTTCACCCTGATCGTATGGCGCAGCGTATTTTGGGCATGGGTGATATTGTGAGTTTGGTAGAACGTGCTCAACAAGTGTTTGATGAAAAGGAAGCAGAACGCATTCAAAAGAAATTATTAAAAGACCAATTCACTTTCGAAGATTTTTACACCCAAATCCAACAAATTAAAAAAATGGGTAACCTCAAGGATTTAATGGGGATGATTCCGGGTGTGGGTAAAGCCATGAAAGATATTGATATTAGCGATGATGCGTTTAAAGGCATTGAGGCCATTATCAATTCCATGACTCCTGAAGAAAGAAAAACGCCTGATATTATTAATGGAAGTCGCAGAAAACGCATAGCCACCGGCAGTGGAACGGATATACAACAAGTGAATCAACTGTTAAAACAGTTTGAAGAAATGCGTAAAATGATGAAAAGCATCAGCAAAATGCAAGGCGGTATGCCACGAGGCATGATGCCTAAGATGCCTTTTGGGAAGTAGGAGAATGTTAAGGGTTGAATGTTGAGTTTTAAGTGTTGAGTTATGAGTTATGAATGTTGTCAATCTATGCTAAAGCTTCGGTTGGTGAGAGTTTTAAGTGTTGAGTGTTAAGTTTTAAGTGTGAACTTCACTGAATGAACATCACTGAATCGTGTTGGCCAGTTTTTAATTGATTAGCCATCAGCCTGTTCGAGTGCCCCGTGCATCGCGGTGTATCAAGAATAGGAGGTAGGAGAATTTTACCCCGAGTACTCGGGGGCAGTACTTTTTCTAAAAAAGTACGAAAGAAAAAAAGAAAAAATGGAAGTAGAATATTGTTGGTTCGATTTGCCCTAACACACCATTTCATTTCCAACAAATTCATTTGCTCACAACCAAACAACAGAAAAATCCTGCCAAAATTTTTCACCAAGCCAAATTGAATAAGCGTGCGGTGGGTTTTAAACGATTTGGCGGGGCCACCTGCTGCGGGCGGTATCACAAAGGGCCAAGGGGCAGCAGGCCTTCGCCTGTTTGTATTGTACTACCATTGCACTCCATGTCTAAACTGTTAAAGGTTAGTAGTTATTCTTTTATCACTTCTACTTTCTTTACTACTGTTCCTTGTGTGGTTTGTATATGCACAAAGTACATTCCGTTTTTCCAATGCTGCACATCTATTTGGTGTGTGTTAGCTGGGTTATTGCTAGTGTATATCAAGGTACCTAACACATCATACACATTAACCGTTGCTGCTTGGACAGAGTTTATTTTTAATGCAGTTGCTGCGGGGTTAGGATATACCACTGCATTAAAAGGGTCTGTAATTTCGTTTAATCCGGTATAACCACTCATGCCACGTTTTATGGCCCCTAAATAATATTGCTTATTGTTATCAATATATCCTCCAGCGATAATTACAGTATCACCATATGAACAAAGAAAACTTTGATTGTTTGCTTGCCAAAAGTCGGTAAACTCTCCCGTGATTTTATCATAAGACTCAACACCTGCAACATTTGAAAGTGTAACAAAAATAGTATTTGATGTTATTGTAAAATCATAATAAGAAGAGCCTACATTGTTCTTTGGTTTCCATGAAGTAGAACTGTAATTAGCAGCAGGATTAATTTGTGCGATATTTTTGTGTACTCCATTACCAATAACGTCAAATTTCCCAATCACATAAAGAAACGAATCATCCTTTAACACTTTTTTTACACCACCATTTTGATTTAACCCATTGGTGTATGCCGTTATGGTGGAGTCCCCAATCAAATCCCAAAGCAAGGTATTGTAATATAAATGATCATTATCTAACAGTACGAACTTATCCATTTGATCACCCCAATAGTATGTTGGTTCATTATAAATCATATGGAATTTATTGGTAACAAATTCTCCGGTTAAGGTATCAAGGGCATAAAACCCTTTTGATTGTATTACACCACTCCAATCACTCCTATTTGCAAACATTAATATATACTTTCCGTAGGCGTACATTTTAATTGAACTTGAATTAAATAAGGGCACGGTGGGTGAAGAATTGTTCGTCCAATTTACAGTATCTCTTAGCCAAGTTGATAAGCTATACTTAGCGATTTTAGTGTTACCTGAATATAGTATGCCATATACACTACCATTGTAAATAAGCTTTGGATTAAAGTTGTAACCTATACTTTTTCCAAAATTTAGCGGTAACAACTTTCCTGTTTTCACATTGATTGCCGCAAATTGGTAACGGTAAGAAGTGTCAACCTTATCAAAGTTCCCGGAAATGTAAAGAGTCTCTTTTTCTAAATAGGCCCAATTAATATGATTGTTAGGCTGAGGCAAATAATTTATATATTTTTGAGCAAAGGTGGTTAGTGAGATTACTAAAAGCACCAATATAAATGTATATCTCATGTCAATTTTAGTTAATTATTGTGGGAGTTACACCAGTAGGAAAGTTTAAAGTAGGAACAATTGAACTTAGTACTAAAATATATGAGCTATTTATTGTAACAGGCAGAAATAACGCAGAAATACAAGATGATAAAGATACCTTAGTTGCAATTGGGTTAACTCCAACACCGTATGCATTTTCACTGAAGAAACCTAAACACTCCAATATCCTATTAACATCCCAAAAATGAAACAAACATCCGGTAAAATTTAACACCACGGTTTGGTTAATTGCATTTACCGGATAATTGCGGAAGGTGTAACCACTATTCATTTCAAACCAACAATCGTACATGTTTAACTGAAAGGTAGTACCTTCATCGTTCACATCATCGCGTATAAATACCGCTCCGGTATCGGGGTTGCCTACTCTTTGGCCTTCG
>JBKDBG010000109.1:0-16118 GCA_046314755.1 Bacteroidota bacterium
GGACATTCTGTTTTTTCAAAATAAATTAGAGATTAAAAAAGAAGGAAAGTTTTTTATTCGTGCCTATGCCACCAATGAAGACGCAGGTAATAGTTACGATGCTTACTCAACCGCTATTTTACTGCAAAATGCAGCCAAAGCCGATGGAGTTTGGGGGGCTGATTACAACTCTATGATGCAATCTACTTTAGGAGCATATTTAAATGATGTTTGGTATCCTGGGAATTCAAATGGGAAAGGTATTCAATTTGACACAATCAATCCACCTACGAATCGGTTACCAGCAATCGAAAATCACTGGCAAACAGTTCTATTTGATTCTTTAGTTTACTTTCATAACTTAGCCAGAAATCAAGCTAATAACGTACCAAGTGCAAACAATACAGGAGTGGCACGTTTTGAGCCTGGAACAGCCAGATTCGATTCCGCATTTCAAAGCATTATTTCACGCACCAACCGCGAAGGCGGCTCACGTTTTTTTGACCGATCAGCCTTGTACCATGTTGCAGGTGAATACCAATTCAGTTTGTTTGATATAGATGTAAAAACCGGAGGTAGTTTTAGACTATATGCACCTTACAGTAGAGGTACCATCTTTTTAGATACGGGAGATGTTAGAATTTATAACAGAGAAGCCGGTGCTTATTTAGGATTAGAGAGAAAATTATTTTCGGATAAACTTAAAGTTAGTTGGACGAATCGCGTAGATAAAAACCAAAACTTTAATACGTTATGGTCTACCGCTGCAACCGGTGTATACACCTACAAAAAACACGTATGGAGAGCCTCAGTTTCATCGGCTATTCGTAACCCTACATTAACCGATCAATACATCAATTTAAATGTGGGAAGAGCAACTTTATTAGGTAACTTAAACGGTTTCGACAGTGTAGTTACCATCAGCTCTTTGTTAGATGCCTTCAGTAAAGGACGAACACAACTTTCTTATTTTAATGTGGATCCTATCAAACCGGAACAAGTACGAACATTTGAATTGGGTTGGAGAGGATCACTCTTTAAGGACAAACTATATGTTGATGTGAATTATTACTTCAGTTGGTACACCAATTTTATCGGCTATAAAATTGGAGCAAGACCAAACTGGCCGGAAGGGAGTAACGTACCAACACGTAATCCGGAAGTATTTCGTGTAGCCACCAACTCAAAAGATGAAGTAACCACCCAAGGGTTTACCGGTGGTATTAATTATTTCTATAAAAAATATTTAGGCTTTGCCGCAAATTACTCATGGAACGTGTTAGACCGTCAAGGCTCAACCGACCCTTTGATTCCTGCCTTTAATACTCCGGAACACAAATACAATATTGGTTTAAACGGCCGTGATTTTGACATCAATTTTGGTGCATTCCGAAGCAAATGGTGGGGCTATGGCATAAACTATAAATACCAAACCGGGTTTATGTTTGAAGGTTCACCACAATTTACGGGCGAAGTTCCGGCCTATTATATGCTTGATGTGCAAATTAACAAGCGTATACCGGGCTGGTATTGCACTTTTAAATTGGGATCAAATAACATCACCGATAACAGGGTAATTCAAGTGTATGGTGGTCCGCAAGTGGGCAGATTGGCCTATTTTTCAGTGTTATTTGAGCTGGATGGCAACAGATAAAAATAGATTAACCTGTTTTTTAATTAGAAACTCTTATTTTAGCAAAACATAAAAACAAAGGATTATGAAAAAAACACTACTCAAATTGTTCGGATTAGGCGTGATGACGTTTGGTTCAACAAGCTTGTTTGCTCAAACCATGTACCTTGACGAAATGTTCAATGTATCAAAACAAGCAAACATTGTTTACGATAGTAACAGAAGCGTAAACATTTTATTCGGTCAGGTTCCTGGCCAACCCCCAATTATTGGTGTAAATTTAACTTGTGATGTGTACACACCGGTTGGCAGCACTGTGGCTAATCGCCCAACAGTAATTATTGCACATACCGGAAGTTTTTTACCTGCAATAACTAACCAACAAACAACAGGTAATAAAAATGACAGCGCAGTAGTTGAAATGTGTACACGCTTAGCAAAGAGAGGTTACAATGCCGTTGCTGTTAACTACCGTTTAGGTTGGAATTCATTAGCAACACCTCCTGCTTCAACTGAGCAATTGTTAAACGCAACTTACCGTGGTATGGTTGATGTGCGCAATGCCATCCGTTTCTTACGCACCAATGCAGGTACGTACGGGGTTGATACTTCAAAAATTATTGTTGGCGGACAAGGTACAGGCGGTTATATCGCGCTTGCGATTGCTACCGTGAACAAAGCATCTGAAATCAACAACATCATAAAATTCCAACGTAATGACTTTACCCCAATGGTAAGCATTGATACCTTAGGTGATTGGAATGGTATTGGCGGTAATCCGTTTTTTAACGTAAGTGGTGATGCCAATATCGCATCTAATGCACACATGGTATTCCACTATGGTGGTGCTATGGGTGACTTAATTTGGTTAGACGAAAACAGTTTACCAATCGTGGGTATGCAATCAGATCGTGATCCATTTGCTCCATTTACAACAGGTAACGTAATTGTTCCAACCAACATGACTACTGTTATTCCTAGTGCTTCAGGTGCAGGACACGTAGTACCAAAAGCAAATGACTTAGGTGTAAACGATAAATTAAATACAAAATATTTAGTTGATCCAATCTCTAGAACATTAAGAGCACGTGCAAACGGTGTTGAACATTTATACCCTGTGCGTACAAACTTCCCTCAAGATGCAGGTCCATGGGAATGGTGGGATAGACCAACCATGCAAGCCAGAACAAATACATTATTCTACAACATTCCACTTCCTGCTGATGGCAGACGTGCAGATTCAATTTCAATGTTAGCTAACCCTGACATGAGCGAGCCAAAAGCAAGAAAATACATTGACACTTTGGTTGATTTCGTAACCAGACGTATGGCTGTTCAATTTGATTTAGTTCCTTCATCAAATGATGCTACAAACCCTAATTATAAATTATTATCGCCTCCAAACAACACCAGCGCTTTAATTAAAGGTGACAGCACAGAAACTGTAGCCATTACTTGGGAGCCTGCTAATACAACAGGTTTTGGTGATGTAACTTACACTTGGAAAGCAGCACTTGCTGATGATATTGATTTCGCAGATCCGGTAATTGAAGCTGAAGTTCCTACTATGCCAATGTTGGTTTTAGATTATGGAACCATTTCAGATATTTTAGCCGGAGCCGGTTTAGAAATTGGTGACAGCATTGATTTGGCTTGGACAGTTGAAGCCAGTGTAAATGGTACTTCAGTTTGGTCAGCAGATACTTTTGGTATCCGTTTAACCAAAGGACAAATCAATTCAGTTAAAGAAATTGCTCAAGTAAATAACTATTTAACTGTTTATCCAAATCCTGCGAACGATGTGTTAAACATCAGCATGGATAACAAAGCCGGAGCAGCTACAGCCTATGCAGTGGTTGACGTAACAGGCAGAACTGTATTAAGCGGTAATGCTTCTGCAAACCAATTTAACGTTTCATTAAGCAGCGTAAAACCTGGATTGTACTTTGTACAAGTAATGTTAAATGATGGTAGCGTAGCTACAAAACGTATTGTAGTGCAATAACACATACCTCATTAATAAGCAAAAAAAGGGCGGTGAACAAAGTTCACCGCCCTTTTTTATGGCCTTTGTATTTAGAATAACTGTGGCATCATCTTTTTGAGGATGTCCTTTTGTTCGGTGGTGTAATTTTGTTTTGCCATAAACTCTTGCATGGCTTTTAAATGAGCAAGCTGTTGGGCAAAATAACTTGCACAATCTGCTGCTGGATTGGCCAACCTTGAGTTTGTACTTAACATGGCATCAAACAATTGAGGAATTAAACTCGGCATAAATACACCTGCTGATTTAATGGCAGAAAAAGCATTGTTACGGGTTCTAAACTCCCAACGATTACTTGCATATTCAATTAAAGCCAATTGATTTACTTGCACATCAATTTGGTTTAAAATACTTAACTCGTGCATTTTTATCGCCACACTGTTGTTCATACCCGTTACATTTTTTACTGCAGCCAAATAGTTAGCAGCATTAGAAGCATCTAGCTTGCACAGTTTTTCCAAAGCGGCTTGTACCACATCATAACTGCTGTCTTTTAAACAAAGTGAAACATAATTCAATACGTCTTTTTGGTTGCCTTGATATGCTTTTATAAAAGCCACTTTACTTTGAGGCGGGAGTTGCTGGGTTAGTTTTAATACACTGTTTTCATCTTGAATCAATTGGTTGATGACTTCCGATTTCATGGCATGGAAATTCTCCTTTACAAATACTTCCAATAACAACTCACGCTTTTTATTTACTTCCACGTCACGCAATGCAACCAAGGCATCATACCTATCAAGCATGTGAGGCGCCTTTAATACTTGTGCTTTAAGCTCATCAAATCCTTTTTTAAACTTTAAGGTTTTTATCACCATACTATTCGGATCAAACAACACAAATGCAATTTTCTTTTTCAGCGGATTATTCAATTTTACTACTTCAAACTGCTCATCTATCCATTCAGTAACTTCATCCACCGTTCCATCGGTGTAATGCACCTGAATCACCATTGGCATTTTAAACAAGCCCACCACTTCATCGCGTAAATGTGTTTGTTCAATAGCCACTTCCGTACCGTGTGATCCATTAGAATAAGTTAAATCTTCATAGTGCACGGTAAACTCAGGCTCACCCGGACGAAGCACCCATTGATCGAAAAACCAACTTAAATCTTTGCCTAATTTATCTTGAATGGCTTGTTGCAAATCATTGGTTTCAACATTACCGTAAGGATGTGATTTAAGGTAATGTGTTAACGCACGCTTCCATTGATCTTCACCCAATACATAAGCAAGCATACTGATTACTGCTGAGCCTTTAGGATACACCCTTGCGGTTCCGGCATACGTATGTCTGATTGGATTTTTATCTTTTTTCCCTGCTTCAATCGCTGATTGGTGTTCACCTCTGCGTTGCCAGTTATAAGCATCATCTCCATATAGTTTTTGGGTAAGTTGTTTCGGATAATAAGTAGCCCAACTTTCTTGCAACCAAGTATCTCTTCCATCGCGGGCCGTAATATAATCGCCAAACCATTGGTGAGTAAGCTCATGGCAATTCACACCTACATAATTTCTATCAATATATGCACGTTCATCTACGTTAAAGAAATCACCAAAAATAGTAGCCGTAGTATTTTCCATGGCACCATATAAAAAGTCTTGTACCATAATTTGCGAATAACTTTCCCAAGGATATAGCACTCCTGTTTCTTCCTCCAAAAAATCAACCATCATTTCACTGTAACGATAAGTTGGTTCGGCACGTTCCGGAAACTCGGGATAGTAATATAAGCTCATAGGTACACCTCGTTTACTTTTTGTTTTTTTGATGGCATACTTACCAATACCAAGCATTAATAAATAGCCCGCATGCGGTTTAGTCATGCTGTAATGCCAAGTGGTAGTGTTGTCTTTGTTGGCTGTTTTTTTAAGGAATGAACCGTTTGATAATACTTCATAACCGTTTTCAAACGTGATGACGGTTTCTGTAATAAACTTATCATTCATATCATCATACATCGGAATCCAATAGCGATTATCAATTCCTTGTCCTTGTGTCCAAATTTGTTTGCGTACCGAAAATGGCGTTGCCGGCTTATCGCTGCCGGGCACATTCCACCCGATAAAATAAATTCCTTTGCGCGGAGTAGCTTCATATTCAAAAATAATTTGAAGATTTTGGTCCCATTGTAAAGGTTTGCTTGGAATCACCCAGATACCTTTATCCGTGGTGCGATAAGGCAAAGCCTCGTTACCCAGTTTAGCTGACTTAATGCGAATACCCGGACCATCAAAAAACACAGAATCTACTTTCTTTTGAAGTACAGTAAAGCTGTGGGTTACTTTCCCTTTTACCAATCCTTTTTGAGGTTCAAACGCAACCTCCAATTTCATTCGAGTAATGTCAAGCGGATGCTCTCGATAAGTGGTTTGATCCTTTACGTAGCTTTTATGCGTATGCTGGGCATGAGCCCCCCAGGCATAAATCATTAGAAATACAACAAGTATTTTTTTCATCATATTTTTGGTTGATTGCATGCAATATAAACGGTACTTCTTAAAACAGAAATACCATTTATAACAATCAACACAAAAACTTATACCTTCACTTTTTGCCAAGCACCTTTTTTAAAATAGTACCAAGCCAAAAGCGCAATTAAAGTTTCCGCAACCGGAATAGCTATAAATGCTCCTGTTGCTTTTAAGCCCATGTATTTAGCCAACACAACCGCCAAAGGAACTTGTACCAACCAAAAACAAATGAGGTTAATAATAGTAGGT
Organism: Bacteroidota bacterium; assembly: GCA_046314755.1. GTDB lineage: Bacteria > Bacteroidota > Bacteroidia > UKL13-3 > UKL13-3 > UBA6183. The sequence continues at coordinate 6,383 of JBKDBG010000109.1, forward strand.
GTTTTAGTATCACCTGCCCCATTTAACGCTTGAGTCATCACCATACCAATACCATAAAATATATAACCGACACCAATAATTCTTAATGCTTCAACTCCATAGGCCATTACTGCGTCATCTTGAGTAAACAATCCAATGATGGGTTTTGCAAAAAACAAAAACAATACGGTGACACCACTCATAAATATGGCGTTGTATTTTGCGGTAAGCATCACACTTTTTCGTGCTCGATCGGGTTGATTTGCGCCTAAATTTTGTCCTACCAAAGTAGCTGCTGCATTGCTCAAACCCCATGCCGGAAGAATAAAAAACACCACATTACGAATGGCCACCTGATAGCCTGCAGATGCAGTTGTTCCGCCCGATTCAGCAACCAATTTTGCCAATACAATCCAACTGCCACTGGCAATAATAAACTGCATGGTTGCAGGCCAAGCAATACCCACCATTTGTTTAACCAATGTAAAATCCGGTTTAAAATGGGGCAAGCGTAATTGAATTCCGGTTTTGCCATTGAATAAATGATAACATTGATACAACACACCTGAACTTCTTCCGATAACCGTGGCAATGGCCGCACCTTTTAATCCAAACCAATGAATAAAAATTGGGCACAACACAATATTGATGACACTGGCTAACCATAAACTTTTCATGGCCATGGCCGCATTACCAGCACCACGAAAAATTCCGTTGATTAAAAACAAGAGCATAATAGATAAGCTGCCACCCAACATAATGCGTGTAAAAACTGCCCCTTCACTCACCACCTCTTCCGATGCTCCCATTAGCCTGAGTATATCGCTTGCGAAAATTATTCCAAGCACACTCAGCACGAAGGTCACTGCCAATGAAATGAGAATGGCTTGAGCGCCTGCATGTGCGCCACCTTCTGCATCTTTTTCTCCGGTTCTTCTGGCTACAACTGCTGTTGCCGCTGTACTTAATCCAATGGCTACCGAATAAATTATGGTTACCACCGATTCCGTTAAGCCAACCGTTGCAATGGCATTTTCACCAAGCTTACTCACAAAAAACATATCTACTACTGCAAATACACTTTCTAAACTTAATTCCAATATCATTGGAATGGCCAATAAAAAAACAGCTTTGCGTATACTGCCTTGCGTATAGTCTTGCTCTTCTCCGTTTAAAGAAAGCTTGATCATTTCCCATATTTGAATAGGTTTACTTTGATTTTTTACTGCCGACATAATGCTTATTTAACTAATTGCCCTTCCAAATAAGGCGTGATTTTTTTTGATGAACTGTGAAGATAAATTAGATATTATCACTTTCGAATAATGAAGAGACAATGCAGTAGGCAAGTACCCTTATGCAAACCTTTTACAGCCCCATTTTTGTTTAGTTTAATTAAAATTGTGATTGATTAAAAGAATACCCAAGACGTGCATGTACAACATTGATGTCATCATCAAGAGTAGTGTTTATTAGCCTTCTCGGGCTTAATCAAGAAATTGCAAACTACCATTTGCAATTCCATTTTTAGACAATATCCATGGAAGTAGGTGTTAGGTGGCTACAAGTATACAAACACCTGATTAAGGCAAAAAACACTTTGATAATTTTAAGGTATTATTTAGATATTTTATTGAAGTGATGCGTCTTATTCGGGTTGGCTTTTATTATCATCAATAAATGGAATAATTTCTTTGATGCCTGTGGCTACTTTCATTTCACCTGTAATAAAATATTGCAATAACGGACCGGCCATTACAGAAGTTATCACAGCCATTACAACCAAAGCCACAAACAAAGGAGGAGTAATTACTCCTGCTTGCAAAGCCAATAAACCTAAAACAATTTCCATGGCACCTCTGGCATTCATACCAAATCCAACCGCCATACTTTCTTTAAACGATAATCGGCCCCATAACGAACCTAAACCTGCACCTAATAGTTTACATACAATGGCTAAACTGGTAACAATAAACACCAATTGTAAATTGAAGTTAGCAATAAAATCAATTTTAAATCCGATGGAAACAAAAAATATTGGAGCAAATATGTTGGTTACGAATTGATGGATGATTTCACGTGTTTTTTCGCTCAAGTGCACACTGTCACCCACTGCTATACCAACAATAAAAGAACCAAAAATAGCGTGTATCCCGATTTGTTCGGTGAGAGCTGCACCCAAAAATGCAAGTCCTAATGAAAAAGCCAACACACCGCCCGGCCACGATAAATGCTTTTGTGCCCATGGCAATGATTTGTTGATAATCCAGCGACCCACACTTAACATGATAACAGCAAACAACAAGGTATATCCAAGGGTATAGAGAAATTGAAATGAGTCACCACCTTTGTTCATCAATCCCAAAACCACACTAAACAAAATCCAACCGATTAAATCATCAAACATAGCGGCAGCTATAATGATCATCCCAATTTTTGTTTTGAATAGATTTAAATCCATTAAGGTACGTGCAATAATTGGCAAGGCCGAAATAGCCATGGCTGTTCCCATAAATAAAGCAAATACGAGTACATCATTACCGGCAGTACCACCCAGCATATCATGAAAATAGTATCCTGCTCCGAAGCCTAATAACAAAGGAATAATCAACCCAATTAAACTTACTTTAAAAGCGGTTTTTCCTTGCTGTCGGATTACGGAAAGTTCTACCTCCATACCTGCCACAAACAATAACATCACCACAGAAATGGTACCGATACCGCCTAACACCAAACCTTGTGTTCCTTTTGTAGTATAAATAACTTCATTTAAATGCGGTACATATTTTCCCAACACGGTTGGGCCCAACAAAATACCGGCCACCAACTCCCCTACCACCAATGGCATTTTTAATTTTCGGAAAAACTCTCCGAAAATTCGCCCAAGCAGCAGCATACTACCCAAGGCTACAAAGAGGTTGATGATATCGTGGTGATTCATTTGAGTTGTTGGGTTAAAGTTTATTCTTCTTCTTTGTTAATGCGTGAGTGCACAATTAATAAATCGCATGGCAAATCGGCCAAGGCGAATTCAATATCATGCGGAAACACGCGGTCTAATAAATTCAGTTTTGTATCGGGTGAATTAAGCACCAATAAATCCGCCTGTTGATCTCTTGCAAATTTACTGATTACATATCCGGGCTTACCTTCAATGCGCTCTTTATGCACTTGTGTTTTACCACAATCGGTACAAGCCAATATTTCATTTAATTTTTCAATCTCTTCAATTACAATTTTTTCTTTGCGCTCATCACTGTCGCCATCGCTTAAAGCCTCACTTCTAATCAAAGCCATTTTTCCTGCATCTTCCTCTTGAATCACAAACACATCATCGGCACCGGTTTGTTTGGCCACATAAATAGCCGTTTCAATGGTATGCATCGTTTTAGGATGATCGCTTCCTTCAACCACAATGCGTTTTACCGGGTTTGATTTAATATCAGGCTCACGTAACATCAACATGCTACACTTCGCCCTACGACAAAGTGTACGCGCCAAGCCACCAATAAAATATTTCAGCATGCTTTCTTTTTCTAAAGCACCTGCCACCAATAAATCAACATCCTCTTCCTTACAAACGGCTAAAATTTCCGTTACGGGGTCACCTTGTTTCCAAATCACCCTGTTGGTGTCTTTATCCAACTCAAAGCGATGCAATAAATGTTTTAAGTATTGTTCGTGCTGCAAATTATTCGGACCAATATGTATAAACAACATGGTAGCATTAAATAACTGTTGTAACCTGCGCGACTCTGCCAAAATAGCCTCTGTACGTGGTGTAAAACCAATTGCCACCGCAATTTTTTTAAACGGAAAAGGAGGCTTTTTTCCTGTTGTACTCATAGCACGAAGATATGAATTACCATGAACTCTAAGTATGAAATTATTCCTTGGGCGTTGTTGTTCCTTACTCGTAAAAATCGCTACTTACTTTGTCATTAGCATTTTCACCTTGTATTGTGTAAACTTGCCCCACTGTTATGGTAAAAAAAGACATTCTTCTTGAAGCCTATATGCACATGTGCGAAGCCAGAGCAATGGCAGAAACGTATGATGCAAACAGGGCTATATGTAAATATGTTCACTCTACATCAAGAGGGCATGAAGCCATACAATTGGCTGTGGGTATGCAACTTAAACCTTATGATTATTGCGCTCCATATTACCGCGATGAATCAATTTTATTAGGGATGGGATTAAGCCCGTATGAGTTGATGTTACAATTATTGGGGAAAGCGGAAGATCCTTTTTCAGGAGGGAGAACTTATTATGCTCACCCCAGTTTAAACCGTGACGGATTTCCAAAAATTCCGCATCAAAGCAGCGCAACCGGAATGCAAGCTATTCCTGCAACAGGCATGGCACATGGCATTTCCTACAAAGAAACCGTAGGGTTGAATGTAAAAGGGGAATTTCCGGTGGTGGTGTGTAGCTTTGGCGATGGTTCGGTTACCGAAGGTGAAGTAGCGGAAGCCTTTCAAATGGCCGTGTTAAAAACCTTACCTATTATTTATTTGGTACAAGATAATGATTGGGGCATTAGTGCCAGTGGAGATGAAATGCGTGCCATGGATGCCTATGAATATGCAGCAGGTTTTAAAGGCCTAAAACGCATGCGACTGGATGGAAGTGACTTTATTGAAAGTTATGAAGGCATGTCGGAAGCCATTGAATACGTTAGAAAGAATCGGAAGCCAATATTGGTTCATGCTAAAGTACCTTTGCTGGGCCATCATACATCAGGTGTGCGAAAAGAGTGGTACCGCAGTGAGGAAGACATGACCAAACACACCAAAAACGATCCGCTTCCGAAATTGCGCAAAGTATTAACCGAAATTGGCCTCATCGAAGAAGAACTGAATGAGATAGAAAAAGATGCGAATTACAAAGTAGAACAGCAATTTAAGCAAGCGGTTGAAAGTGCAGATCCACATCCGACAACCGTTGAAGATCATATTTTTGCGCCAAGCGGTGCAACTGAAGAAGCAGGTAATCGTACACCTCAAGGCAAAGAACCAAGTGTAATGGTTGATGCCGCTTTACATGCGGTAGATGAGTTGATGGCCAAACATCCTGAATGTTTATTTTACGGGCAAGATGTGGGTGCACGTTTGGGCGGAGTATTTCGCGAGGCCGCTACCTTAGCTAAAAAATATGGGGACCACCGTGTGTTTAACACACCTATTCAAGAGGCCTATATTGTTGGTTCAACCGTGGGCATGAGTGCCGTAGGATTAAAACCAATTGTTGAAATTCAATTTGCCGATTATGTGTGGACAGGCGTAAATCAGTTGGTGTGTGAAATCACCAAATCAAGTTACCTTACCATGGGTAAATATCCGGTTAGCACCATTATACGTGTGCCTATTGGGGCTTATGGAGGTGGCGGACCATACCACAGCGGCAGTATTGAATCAACACTGCTTACGCTGAAAGGAATCAAAATAGCCTACCCAAGCAATGCTGCCGACATGAAAGGTTTGATGAAAGCCGCCTATTATGACGGCAATCCTGTAATTATGCTGGAGCACAAAGGATTGTACTGGAGTAAAAATCCGGGTACTGAATTGGCTCGTTGTGTTGAACCTGATGAAGATTACATACTGCCATTTGGTAAAGCCAACGTAGTGTTGCAAGCAAATGATGAAGCGATTGAAAATGGAGAAAGTTGTTGCATCATTACCTGGGGTATGGGGGTATATTGGAGTATCAATGCCGCCAAAAATTTTAACGGACAAGTGGAGGTTATCGATTTGCGCAGCTTACAACCATTAGATGAAGAAACAATTATGCAAGCCGTAAACCGCCATGGAAAATGTTTAATTGTTACCGAAGAACCTTTACTTAATTCGTTTGCTGAAAGCTTAGCAGGTAGAATCGCCCAAAAATGTTTTAAACGTTTAGATGCACCTGTTGCAACAATTGGTGCGAAAAACATTCCGGCTGTTCCGCTCAATATGACGTTAGAAGCAGAAATGCTTCCAAATGCTGAGAAGGTAGCGGTTGAATTAGAAAAATTATTGAATTATTAATTTGAGAAATAAAGCATCAAAATGGTGCTAAAATCAAAAAAGGCAACCCGATGAGGTTGCCTTTTTTGTGGGCCCTGTAGGGCTCGAACCTACCACCCCCTGATTATGAGTCAGATGCTCTAACCTACTGAGCTAAGGGCCCAAAAACCAAAACTAATTTATCACAAGGTTCGGTTTTTTTGAGGACTGCAAACATATATTTTTGCCCGTTGTTTTACAAATACTATTATGACAAAAATTAATTCCATCATTTTCGACTTAGGCGGAGTAATTCTAAACCTTGATCAAGACAGAACATTGCGTGCGTTTAACCGCTTAGGAGTTGATTTGGTGGCTATTAATGAGCAATCATCTGTATTTAAAGATTTTGAAAAAGGATTAATCACTGCCGATGATTTTAGACAAGGCATTAATACTTTTTGTGCAAATCCGTTAAGCAATGAACAAATTGATTTTGCATGGAATGCCATGTTGCTTGATTTACCTGTGCACCGATTTAACCGATTAATCACCTTACGCAAACACTTTAATGTGTATTTGCTGAGCAATACCAACAGCATTCACATAGATGCATTTCACGACTACTTAAAACAACACCATACCGATGTAAAGTGGTTTGATTTGTTTGATAAAGTATATTACAGTTATGAAATGGGTATGCGCAAGCCCGATACCGAAATTTATGAGTTTGTGCTGAAGGACATCAACAAAAGTGGTGAAGAATGTATTTTTATTGATGACACCAAACAAAATTTACATGGTGCCACACAAGTTGGTATTCATACCATTTGGGCAAAACAACCATTAGATGATGAGATGATGATGGAAATTAAACGTTGTGCTTCATAGCAAAAAACTGTTTTCCGTTAGAGGCCGGAAAACAATAATTGATTTTGCATAATTCACCCCAATAGGGGTGCATAAAAAATGCCAATGGTATTCTATCCATTGGCATTTTATTTAAGGTTGGTATTCAGCTTTAACTATTGAAAATTTTGTAATAATTGTTCTAAGTTTCTGCGCGCCATGATAAAATCAGGATAGGTTTGAATGGCTTTTTTGTAAGCCTCTGCAGCCTTTTGGTATTGTTGTGTTTGCACATAATAATAACCACGCATATTCCAACATGCAGCCGTTACCGGAACACGTTGCGTACGCACCTGATCAATAAACATATCAACACTGTCTTTTCCAGCTTTAAATTTCTCACTCATCACATCAATTACTTTATTGGCTTCGGTAAAATTACCGGTGGCCAAATGCACGGATGCTACTTTGTAGATATACTCTACTTTACCTGTTTTATCAAACATGTTTTGAGCAAGTTTCATCAAATCTTCATCCTTACCTACTTGCTCCAAACAAATCATTTTCATCTTCAACAATTCATCATCAGCAGGTTTACTTACCAAGGCGGCATCCAAGGTTTGCAGGCAAGCCTCAAAATTTTGTACAGCCAAATATAATTTAGGCAATGAATCGCGCACGGCATTGGTACTGTCGTTTAACAAAATTAATTGTGCAGCAGTAATAGCCGTAGGAATATCTTTTAAATCATAACTGCGTTTAAACAAAGCCTGGTAATCGGGTTGTTTTACCGATGAATTACAAGAAGCCAAAGCTCCAATAATTAAAAATGCAATTGCTGTTTTTTTCATGGATATGTTTGATAATATTGTTTTAAATCGTCACACGCACTGCGTATGGTTTTACTCAAAGGTATAAACTCAAAGTTTATTTTCACTTTGATTTTTTCACTGCTGTAAAAATATTGTTTTAAGGAAGCCCTTGAAGTTTCTTTGGTAATTGATGCGCGTTTACCTGTAAATAATGCTGCAATACCGGCACCTATCCAAGCCAACTCTGCCAATAATGGTGTAACGCGAATGCTTGCTTTTTTGGCACCAAGTGCATTGGCTGCTTCATGTAAAAATCGCTTCATTTCGGCATTCTCACTAACCAGCACAAATCGTTCGCCAAACACATTTTTATCCATTAAGGTAATTAATGCATCAGCAACATCTTTTACATCAACATAACCATTAATACCATGGGTGTAAAACGGCATACCTTTATGCACCATTTCAAACAATTTACATGATCCTTTATCCCATTTTCCGCTACCCAATATCACTCCGGGATTTACAATGGCTACTTTTAAACCTTCTTCCGCACCTCTCCATACTTCCATTTCGGCTTTATGCTTACTTACGGCATAATTACTGTTCAGTTTTGAGTCCACCCATTGCGTTTTTTCATCCACTTTTGCCCCATCTTTTGCCCTTCCTAATGCAGCAATCGAACTCACATAACCCAACTTTTTTATTCCTTTAATCAAACAAATATTTACCACATTGGCTGTGCCTTGCACATTTACTTGCATCATTTGGTTTCTATCTTTTTGATGAAAAGAAACCATGGCTGCAGAATGATACACTTCATCAACCCCTTCTAAAGCCTGTTCCAATGCAGGAACATCCAATACATCAGCATCAACCCAAGTTAGTTTTTCGTTTGGTGTGAGCTTATTAAAATATAATCCGTAAATGTAATTGAACTCCTCAAGAGAACTTTCGGTACGCTTAAGCGCCTTTACGTAAAGACCCTTTTGAAGCAACTTACAAACAAGGTGAGCGCCTAAAAAACCTGTAGCTCCGGTTACTGCTATCAAAGTGTGGAAATGTTTATTTAATGCAGGACGAAAATAATCTATTTTGTGGTGATTAATGTAAATACATGCAACTATTTGATTTCCTTACTCCGGTACCTGAAAAGATATTTAATACCATCACTGACACAACTCCGCGCAGTTTAGTAAACGTGATTGATATTTATACCAAACAATTTCCTGATTTAGATGGTGTTCATTTAGCCATTATCGGAGTGAAAGATGATCGCGCAAATCCTTCGCACACTGGCATTAACCAAACACCTGATGAAGTACGCGCGCAGTTATACAAACTTATTAAACCTAAATATGAAGTACGCATTGCCGATTTAGGAAACATTGAAGCCGGAGATACTTTTAATGATACTTTATTTGCATTAAATGCCTGCTTAAAGGAATTACACGAGAAAAAAATCACCACCATTATTTTAGGCGGTTCGGCTGATTTAGCCTATGCACAATACACCTCTTACCATGGCATTAACCGAAATATGAACCTGTTGGTTGCTGATGCAAAAATTGATTTGAAACAGCATGAAACCGACCCGATGTATTCAAATTATTTATACAAAATTATTACCCACCAACCTAATTACTTGTTTAACATTGTGCATATTGGAAACCAAACATATTATGTAGAACAAGAAAGTTTGGATGCTTTTGACAAAATGAATTTCGATTTATATCGTTTGGGGCAAGTAAGAAGCAACTTGCAAGAAACCGAACCATTGGCACGTAATGCGGATATGATGGTGTTTAGTTTGAATTGTATTAAAGCTGCCGATATTCAAGCCAGCACAGATATGAACCCAAATGGATTTTACGGAGAAGAAGCTTGTCAAATTGCGCGTTATGCGGGTATGGGCAATGATTTATCGAGCGTGGGTTTTTATGATTTAAACACCTTTAACGACAGAAACGGTTGCGGAGGGAAACTTGCCGCACAAATTATTTGGTATTTTATTGATGGTTATTATAACCGCAAAAACGACTACCCAACTACCGAAAGTAAAGATTACTTAATCTATCGCACTACGTTTAAAAACAGCGATAA
>JBKDBG010000110.1:0-10489 GCA_046314755.1 Bacteroidota bacterium
TTATAACACCCGCATAAATGAACTGATTGAGGGGCTAGATCGTGATTATTGACCAACATAGACCGACACTCACAGAGCCACAGTTCTATGAGATCGTGCAAACCATAGCCGACATTGGTAAAGATTATGACGATTACATCGTTCAAGAACAAACAATACCTGTGCACCTCATTGATGTTGTAAAACCGGGAAGTAAGTATCATGTGCATCAATTTCAACAAGACTTTGAAAAAGCATATTCTGCCATTCAACAAAAAAATAAAACTGCAATTTTATGCGGAGGAACCGGCCTGTATTTACAAAGCGTATTGCAACAACATCAATACACTTCAATACCGGTGAATGAACAATTAAGAACAACATTAAAATCGCTGAGTTTACATGAGTTGGTGAATTATTTTAACAATCAACCAGAAACAGCTTTTAATGCAATAGCCGATTTAAGTACACCAAAAAGGGCCATAAGAGCCATCGAAATCAATCTCTATTTACAAAATAATGCCTTATCAAAAAAGAAGACTGTAGATTTAAATCCATTTATAATTGGACTAAATCCGGGACTGGAGTTAAGAAGAAGCAACATTGAAAAACGTTTATTACAACGTATTCAAATCGGACTAATTGAAGAGGTTGATGCGCTGCACAAAAGCGGACTCAGTTTTGAACAACTGGAGTATTATGGGCTTGAATACAAATTTGTGGCGCAATACCTGCAAGGATTAATGAGCAAAGAAGCGTTGCTTGAAAAATTAACCATTGCCATTCAACAGTTTGCAAAAAGACAGATGACTTACTTTAGAAAGATGGAAAAGGATGGTCTCCATATCCATTGGATTGATTTTGACGCTATGAATGAAGAAGTTCTTTATCAAAAAGCAACCACGCTTTTATCAAAAACCAATACATTTGCCATACTAAAATGACAACAGGTTGCGGTTATGTATGTCCACTTTGCGAAGGAAAAGGAATTACCCAGGAGGGAGAAAATTGTACCTGGTGTTCAACCCAACCTAAAAGTGAAATCACCGATGAACAATGGATAAAGCAAGTTCATGAAGGAAAATGTTGTGCCGATGAAGAATAATCCCATAAAGCCGTTCCGTTATTTTGCACTTCACAAACCATTTGGCTATCTCAGTCAGTTTGTTACTTCTCATAAAAAGAAAAAAGTATTAAGTGATATCTTTCCCTTTCCTGATGAAGTGATGCCAATTGGAAGATTAGATGAAGACAGCGAAGGATTGTTATTACTTACGAACAATGGGAAAATGCATCAATACTTGCTTGCACATCATGCCGAAAAGGAATATTGGGTATTGGTGGAAGGCGAAGTGAATTCAGCACAGTTAAAACAACTCAATGAAGGAATAGACATTTCGCATCAAAGCATAGTATATACAACAAAGCCAGCGGTGGTTAAAATACTGGATGAGGTAAATATTGTTGAACGTTACCCAAGGGTTCGTTACCATCCGTACAAAAAACATACTTGGTTAAGCATTACCATTAAAGAAGGCAGATTTAGACAAGTGCGTAAAATGACCGCAGCCATTGGATGCCCAACTTTACGTCTCATTCGTGTACGAATAGGCAACTACACGTTACCCGAAATAAACAATATTGGTATGGTGGTTGAACTTACCCATGAGGAAGTAAGCCAAACCGGTTTTAAACCTCTGGTTTAAGAGCAAGATTATCCATACCTCAATATTTTTATTTAACTTTGATTGTAAACAATATGCAAGCATGAAAAAACTACTACTGATTTTTGGATTTGTATTCACCTTAAACAATTACTTACAAGCACAATGTACACCCGACCCTGATTTAAATGGCACCGGTTTTACTCCTGCTTTTTTACCGTTTGCTTATACCGATACTCCTTACAATCAAGTATTGAGTTTTATGGCACCTAAGGATACCGTTGCAAATATTAACGGAAACAATTATGATGTAATAATAGATTCAGTTCAATTGATGCAAATACTCGGCATTCCTAATAACTTTAAGTATGAATGTCTAGAGAGGTGTGTTATTCCGGGAGGCGGAAAAGGTTGCGCATTATTAACGGGACAAGCAGACACAACTCAGATTGGAGGATATCGAATAACCATATATTTAAAAACTTATTTAAGAATAAAAAATCCGCCAACTGGACAAATAAACCGCATTGATTCAGGCAACTCTTACACGTTTAGAATTTACCGTACCACCGGTTTAAGCGAGTTATTGGGTGCAAATGCACCTGTTGCCATTAAGGCTTATCCTAATCCTGCACAAACACATGTAAACTTTGAATTAAGTGCATTACCACACAACAGCAAAGGTGTAGTAAAAGTATATGATTTGTTGGGAAGAGCATTAACAGAAATACCATTTACCAATAACCATATGCAAGCGCTTGAAGTGGCTGCATACAAAAACGGATTGTATAAATGTGTGATTGAAACCGATACCGGTGAACGATATTTCACCCAATTTATAAAACAAGAATAATGGTAAGCCCCTTCATAGGGGCTTATTTTTTTAAAATCTGTATCGCATTTGCAAGGTAAATGTCCTTGGTGCATCCATCCGGGCCGGTCGGGTAGCATACTCCAAGTTAAACACATTGCTTACCAAAAAACTCACCGTAAAATTCGGACTTATGTTTACGCCTGTTCTCACTTGATGAACCCAATCACCTGAACCAATGCGACCCATATACTCAGGCAAACCCGGAATTACTACATATAAAAACGGATCAATGTTTTCAAACTTGCTGTAATATTGTACACCATAACCCACATTTAATTTCTTGTAAGTTACTTCCACATCAAACTTCACCAATTCTCTGTTTCGATAAGGTAATAGTTTAGTGGCGGCATATGCACTGTCAACCCCACCGAAACTTTTGAAAAAATCACGCATGTATTTTCCGGGACTTTGTGCGCTGCTATCAGCGGCTAAGTTAACAGGATAAGCATATGTATAACCGCCCACCACTTGTATAACAAAATCACCAATATTACCGCTGCCTGTTAAATTGAGTTCCATACCGGCTACCCTTGCTTGTTGTAAGTTTAATGCCTTAAAACCAAAGGTGCCTAAGGGATTTTCAAGCGTTGCCGGAACATATTGATCAAACTTAAACTCAATTAAATCAGTATACTCTTGCCAAAAAAATGCATAGTCTAATTGTGCATTCCAATTACCAATACCAAAACCCTGTTTTAAACCGAACTCAGCCGTCCAGCCAAATTCGGTGCGTAAGGCAGGATTTGGGAATACCCGAAGAGATACCACCCCATCATCAACATAACGCTCACCAATAGTTGGGAAACGATAACCTTCTCCATAATTTAAACGTAAAAATGTTTTTGATGCGGCTTGATAATTTACACCAACCTTAAACAGTGGCCTTCTATTTTCTTGAACAGTATCAATCCGATTGACTTCATAACGCATGCCTGCACTTATATTCCATCGCTTGTACATATAATCCAACTGACCAAAAGCAGCATAAGAATAACCTAGATATCGGCCAGGATACACATTGCTTACCGCTGTGGTGTATGAACCAAATAAACCGGAGGTAGAAACAAAACGTTTTCCGAGTTTTTGTTGCCAACTGTAATCCAAAACATATTGTTGTGCCTCGGCATTATAAAGGTTTCTGTTCATACGTTTATCAACGTATCGTACAATGTTGTATGAACGCATTTTTAAGGAATGCGTACTTTTTTTATTTGGATTTTCATAGGTAATATGAGGGTCGATGGTGTAAATGCGCCAAAAATCCTGGCCTGCACTTCCGCTATAAGGAATCATTGCACCAGAATCGGAATCAGCCCAAATAAAAAAGCGCCCTGATTTCTCAAATAATAACATACTGTTTACCCCAACTGATAAACCCGGGATATCCTTAAATCGATAGCGCGTTTTTAAATAATTTCTTCCTCTAAATTCATCTGTAAATTGTAAGTGACTCCTGGTTAAACTGGTGTTACCGCTCCATATCAAGTCAAACTGTCCGAACTGTTGCTTATGAGAAAAAAATGCACCTGTAGTAAACGGTTGAGAAGTACGTTCCCACCAAATTAATTCTTGTCTGCGCGGATTATCAACAATACCTTGATACATGGATACTTTGGTTTCGGGCTTTTTACCGGGCCATCCGGTTCGCACATTAATGCTGCCGTTAAGCGCTGATGAGCCATACAAAACCGAAGTTGCTCCTTTTACCACTTCAATTTGTTCGGCAGCTTCAATGGGTAAAATTTTCCATCTCACATCACCTAAATCACCTCCCATAAGTGGCATATCATCAAGCAAAACCATTACCCTGCTTCCTACGCTGTAACTATATCCCACACCTGCTCGCATGCTCACTTGCCCTTCTATAATACTCACCCCCGGAATTTTATTTACCACCTCGCTTAAATCCGTTGCATTGGTGTAGGAAATCAATGCAGGTTTAATAATATTCATGCTCATCACTTCCTGGGCGGCTTTTCTTTCAATTTTGCCACCGGAAAATACAAATTGATCGAGTTGATTAATCTCCTGCTCTAATGCAATATCAAAAACATATTCAGTTCCCAACAATTCAACCTTACGCTCATAAATTTTATAGCCAATGGCCGAAACCCTAATGGTATATTTTCCGGGAGCTACTTTTAAAGTATAATAGCCTAAAGAGTCGGATTTTACTTTGTATGGACCAATAGAAACTGATGCAAATACTATAGGACTTGGCTGATTGATTGAGGTTATTTTACCTTTAACAGTAATGGTTGCCGATTGTTGGGCTGCCAATTGAAACCAACAAAAAATTAAAACGAATAATACGCGTAAGTGCACCAAATAGTGTTTAGTTAGGGTAAATATTGTCGGACTAAAATAAAATATTTTTTGATTTACCGAAGCAAGTATTTTCCTTTGATGAATCTTCTATCCATTATGACCAAGAAGCTGCGACATCTTGAAAACTTACATATTCCTTTATGGCTGATTAAGGACACCTGTTGGATGATGCAATGGAAAACCATTGGTGTATCTATGGTTTTGCCAACTGTTGCCGTGGCCATTTATATCTGTTTCATCACACGTAAATCACCGTTACGCTTCTGGCCGAATGTAGCCGTAACTTTATGGTTAAGTGCCAACAGTACATGGATGTTAGGCGAATTCTTCGGATTTAATTTTCAAATAGCTGCCCTATCGGGTTTTGTGGCCGGCATGCTGGCCATGACCATTTTTTTAGTGGTGTACTTAAAAACTGAGAGAAATCAGTTTTAATGGTGTTCACCTATTAATAATAATAATTTATAGCCTACTTTTTACTATTTGTAAAAACAAATAGTAATTTTACGCGGTTTTTAAGTTAAATACTTTAAAAACATATCAATCAATAGCTTCTAATTATTCATTTAATGGACAAAATTAAAAATAGATTTGAGCAGATCGCACTGCCTAAGGCGGCTGAAATTAAAGAGTATCTCAAGGCGAATGGAGATTTCGTATTAGGTTCGTACACGGTTGATTCTGTTGTTTCCGGAATGAAAGGAATGATAGGATTAATTACAGAAACCTCATTATTGGATGCCGAAGAAGGTATTCGTTTCAGAGGTTACAGTATCCCTGAGTTAAGAGAAAAACTTCCACGCTTAGAAGATACAACTGAACCATTGCCTGAAGGTTTATTTTATTTAATGTTAACCGGTGAAGTTCCTACATATGATGAAATGTATGAAGTAGGCAGCAACTGGACAAAAAGAGCTGTTGTTCCAAAGCATGTTTTTGAAGTGATTGATGCATTACCAACCAATACGCATCCGATGACTCAATTCTCTATTGCTATTATGGCCATGCAAACCGAAAGTGAATTTGCTGCAGCCTACCGCAACGGAGTAAATAAAAAAGAATATTGGTTATATACTTTTGAAGATTCAATGAATTTAATTGCCCGCTTGCCTCGCGTGGCAGCTTATATTTATCGCAGAACTTACAAAAACAACGTACACATTGAACCAAATCCGAAATTAGATTGGGCTGCAAATTTTGCGCACATGTTGGGTTATGGCGATAACGAAGGATTTAAAGAATTGATGCGTTTATACATGGTAATCCATGCTGACCACGAAGGTGGAAACGTATCGGCTCATACTACGCACTTGGTAGGTTCAGCATTAAGTGATCCTTACTTAGCATTTTCAGCGGCTATGAATGGTTTGGCCGGACCTTTACACGGTTTAGCAAACCAAGAAGTAATCCGTTGGGTATTGGAATTGCAAGAAGCCCTAGGCGGAGGCAAACCAAGCAAACAACAAATTGAAGATTACATCAACAAAACCATTAACGAAGGTAAAGTGGTACCGGGTTACGGGCATGCCGTATTACGCAAAACCGATCCTCGCTTTACAGCACAAATGGAGTTTGCTAAAACACATATGCCAAATGATGAATTAGTAAATATAGTTTGGGATGTATATGACGTTGCTCCAAATATTTTAGGTAACTTCAAAAAAATAAAAAATCCATGGCCTAATGTTGATGCCCACAGCGGTGCATTATTGGTACACTTCGGCATGAAAGAATACGACTTCTATACGGTATTATTTGGTGTATCTAGAGCATTAGGGGTATTGGCCTCATTAATTTGGGACCGTGCATTAGGCTTACCAATTGAAAGACCAAAATCAGTTACTTCTGAGTGGATCAAAAATAAAATTGGAACGCAAGCTCAAGCAAAATAATGGTGATTAAAAAAGCCTTATTATTAATACTCACAGCCGGTTTGTTTTTGCTTACCGGCTGTGGTTTTTATTCCCATACAGGTGCATCCGTTCCTGTAGATGCAAAAACCTTTTCCGTAGCATACATCAACAATGTGGCTAGCATTGTAATGCCTACGCTCAGTCAAATCATGACTGAAAAATTGAAAACAAAATTCATTAACGAAACCACATTAAAACTTGCACAAAGCGATGGCGACATCAGATTTAGTGGTAAAATATTAAGCTACACTACCGCTCCGGTTGCTGTACAAGGCAATCAACAAAATGCTGTAAACCGACTTACGGTTACCGTTGAAATTACCTACGAAAATACTAAAGAAGAAGGCAAAAACTTCACCCAACAGTTTACCAACTTTGTAGATTATCCGGCTACACAAAACTTTGCATCTATTGAAGCCGACTTGGTAAACCAAGTAACTGATATTTTAATTCAGGATATTTTTAACCGCGCTTTCATTAACTGGTAAGCCACTTATTTTTCTCCCTCGTTTTTTTTCGTTTTATTTGTTGATGAACACATGAACAAAAGCGAATTTGCCATATTGATTCATCAACCTGAACAGCCCGGTACTGCGCACATTCAGTTACTTAAGAATGTTTGCTCGGAATACCCCTATTTTGTTCAGGCACATGTGTTACTTGCCAAAAGCTTACACAATACAAGTCATTACGAATTTGATAAACACCTAAAACAAACCGCATTATTGGTTCCCGACAGAGAGGTTCTGTATCAATACATTCATCAAGCAAATAAACAAAAAAATATTACCACGCCTGCTTCTGTTGAGGTATTCACGGCTAATGATGGTATGGTTGAAACCGAACCGGAAATCGGTAACCAAGACCAACCGTTAAGCGAAACAGTGCATATCGAGCATGAACATGTATTAACCGATCAGCCGGAAGCAGCTGATATGCTAATCGAAAACACTGAGATTACGGCAGTTGATGAGATACAAACTGCTGAAATAAGTCAAGTGCTTGAATCAGCTCAACTTATTCCGATTGAAGAAGAAAAAAAATTAGCATCTGATGAACCTGCTAAGGAACAAATAACCGCAACAGAGCTGTCGACAGAAAATGTAATTGAGAACCACAAAACCGAAATTCACAGTTTCAGTGAGTGGCTCATGTTGGCCGACAGTAATCAAGTAACTCCCTCTGCAAAAGGAAAAACGATAGAGGTAGAACAGCAAGTTAAAGAAGAAATTGCAGCTGTAACAAGCATTGAGGAATCATCTGTCGCCAAGGTGGAAAATCATCAAACTACGGAACAGGCTGAAGAGGAAAATCGAGAAGAAGTACGAAAAGAGATTGCCGAATCGGTAACCAAAAGTAATGTGAATCAGTTTCATGATATTTTAGATAAGTTTATCAAAGAAAATCCGAGCATTACCAGACCAAGGGCCGAATTCTTCAATCCGGTAAATATGGCCAAACAAAGTGTAGAAGAAGATGAAGATCTTGTAACTGAGACACTTGCTAATCTTTATTACAAACAAGGGAACCACCGGAAAGCAATTAGAGCATATGAGAAATTATGCTTGATTTATCCAAGCAAAATGACTTATTTTGCAAGCCTTATTCAAAAAATTAAAAGCGAAATAAAAGATTAACTATGTACACAGTTTTATCCATATTAGTAATACTTGTTTGTTTACTATTGATTTTAGTGGTGTTGATTCAAAATCCAAAAGGAGGAGGTATTGCTTCTAACTTTGCCGCACCGAGCCAAATTATGGGCGTTAAACGCAGCACTGATTTTGTTGAAAAAGCAACTTGGGTTTTAGCCATCGTGCTTATTGTATTTTCATTGGCAAGTAACTTTTTACGCCCTACTCCAACCGATGCAGAAGCTGAAGGTCCTGAAAGCCGTTTAAAAGATCAAGTTGAAAATACCGCGGTTCCAAGTACCCCTGCACCGGCTCAACAGCCAGCTCAACCGGCACAACAACAACCAGCTCAATAAAAAAAATTATGATAAAAAATAGGCTGCTTCCTTGGAGGCAGCCTATTTTTTTATGCCACATATTTCATTAATAGCCTTTTGGTTATTGGCAACAATGTGTATTCAACCGAATAATCAAGTTTGGTTTCAATAAAAAAAGTGGCAGGATTAGGCAACTTCTTTCTGCTCTTTATTAAATCAATTTTTATATTCTCGTACGTATTTATAAAACCTTTTTTATAGGAAGAAACAAAAGAGGTGATAATCATCCTATACTGATTATCCTCATGAGCAAACAAACTCACTGCATATTCATATACATCAATATCATGTTGATTAAATAACAAATAACCCTCTTTTCGGTAAACAGGCAATACACCTACAGGAGTCAAATCTATTTCTTGTTCAATAAACTCATAAATTTCTTTGCCTTCTTCAATATGTTTTTTCATTACAGGCAAGCTAAAATCAATTACTTCTTCCAAGTGTTGCATCAATGCATCATCATGAATCATATTGTTAAAAATGAATTGAAATCGAGTCGCATCAAAACCAATTAACTCTTGCGGAAATGACCTGAATAACTGTTCTTTATTTTGTTTAAACAGCACCAGGTTACGATAATGGGAAAGCAAATCTGCTAAGGCTGGATAAAGTTTTATTTGTGTAAAATCTTGATGAACGGATTGAAGATAGGCTAGCAATACATACTTTTTGTATTCAAAATCGGGGCGGTTTTCAAAAAACCAGTTTGGGTGTAATGTTTTCATAACCTGATTATTGTACGTAACGTAAATATACAACAGGCAGATATAAAATTAAGCTAAAAATGTTTACGCAAACTCAATGCAGCACCACCCATAATCGGGTATTGTTGAATCCAATTTTTACGTTCAACCATACTGTTTAAACTGTACTTGAGGTAAGGCGTAAAACCAATACTTACATCATTGTTTAACTGGTATTGAATTCCAAACATCACCGAACCGAAAAATAAATTATTGATGCGAGGAAACGCATCTTTATCCTTAACCACTAATATACCAACATTATTATGACCAACCATGGCAGCATCAACTGTAGATGTTATGGCATAACTTAAACCTACACGAGCCTCTGCCCTCCAACGGTTGTTGCTGTTAAATTGATAGGATAAAATCACCGGAATTTCATTCCAACTGTACATGATTCGTGTATTTTCAAATCCATTGGAAGTTATGCTATCGCCAACATTTTTGTAGGTGGCACCGGTTTCAGCAACTGGCGTTGATTGTGCAGTTTTAATACCGTAATTCATATCCATGTTGAATCCTGTAATAAGTATACCCGATGAAATCATCCATTGCTTCGGTAAGTGATAATCGAGCATAAATCCGGTGGTGATACCCAAACGCGGTATTTCTATTTGTTCCCTCAAAGCCAAAGTTGCTCCAAAATTCCCCTCACTCGGTGCTGTTAATCTCATCATACTCTCATGCATACCGGCCACAATGGTAATAGAAATTTTAGGACCAACTGAAGGTGCAATATCAACTTGGCTGTTATTGAACAACTGGTTAGCTGGCGTTAATGTATCCGATAAAGGAGTTAATTGAGCTTGCGGATTGGTTTGACGAGTAGAATCATTTATGCCAACAATTGCTTCTGATTTACTTTGAATTTTACTTGAATCCTCCAATGCAACACTTGCAGGGGGAATAATATTTTTATCTGAGGAATTGTTTACTAAAATATTTTCAGGCTGTTTGAGGGTGGTGTGATC
>JBKDBG010000111.1:0-50476 GCA_046314755.1 Bacteroidota bacterium
CACTGAAATTGGCTCTCCAAGTAATTTTATTTTGAATGGAATCAGCATAAGTTTTAAAGCTCACTTGTTGTTTGGCAAACGCAATATCATTAGAAGAAGAATGAATGCTGGCATTGGTAAATCCGGCACCAATAGTTAAGCTGTAAGAGGCGTTTTCTTTGCTTTGAGCAAATGAAACAATAGGTAATGAAAAGGAAAGTAAAGTTAAAATCGCAGCGCGCATATCATTTTATTTGGCGCTAAAATAATCAAATGCTTAATTTTTTCTGTTGATATTTAATCTTACCGATATGATATTTGACATAGGTAGGGTACCCGATGCGCTTCCAACATCGGAAATCGCGTAATCAATACTAAGGTTGGTTAATTTTAAGCCTACACCAATAGCAGGTACAAAGCTAAATTCTTTTGATCCGTCAATTTGTTTTACTTCTTGAAATTGACTCATGCCACCACGGAGATAAATAAAATCTTTATATCCCAGTTCTAATCCCAATCTGCTATCCATACTTCCTAAGGAAGAGCCTGTGTAAGTATTTCTTTTTCCGTCAAACGTAAAATCTACACAAGCCTCAGGTCTGATACTTACTAATTGTTTATATACCACAAATTTTCTGGATGCACCCAACAATAATCGAGGTAAGGTAATTTCAAGTGTATTTGATGGCAATTGATTTCCGGTGCCGAGTAAAATTTGTTTATCGGCATCACTAAAGGTGTATTGCCATGCATTAAAGGTTGAAGTGGCATCTCTTAAAATAGCGCCCATTGTCCATTTTTTATAAGTGTATTTGGCAGCTACATCAAAACCAAATCCCCAAGCGTTGGCAAATTCACCTACCACTCTTCTAATTACTTTAACATTGCCACCAACGGATAATCCGGTGTTCCCTAATTTTCTGGCATAACTTCCGATAAACGCATAATCAACTGCCGAAAATTGGGTGATTCTTGAATAATCTATTTGACCATTTTGAAACAGATTTAGTGTATTCGGAATATCATCAATACCATAACGAATTAAACTTACTGCAAGTGCGCTTTGGTTATTCAATTTAAACGATATGGCACCGAAATCATGTTTGGCTATTCCTGCAAATTGCTCATTGTGCATGAATCCAATTTGTATATTATCTGTTATTTCAACCAAACCTGCAGGATTCCAATATCCGGCAGTTACATCATTTACTGATGAAATCACTGCTCCACCCATACCATAGGCCCTAGCACCAACTCCTAATGATAAAAACTCATTACTATATTTATATACCTGTGCTTCGGATTTATTCAGCACAAATACCATGGCAAGCAGATATATAATACGCATTTTATGCATGATGTAATTCCTTCAATTGTTTAATTAGTTGTTCAGCATTACTATTTAATTGATTAAACAAATTTTGACCGGCCACTTCCAATTTTTCCTGATCGTTTTGAGGCATGCTGCCAACTTTTGCTTTAATCATGATTCTGTTTAACGAGTAAACAAATTTATTATTATTGGTATAGTAAAATATGTATTGAACGCTGCGAAAATGATTAAAAAAATCGAAAAAACTTAATGTGTCTTTTAGATGATATGCCTCGAGGTAGGATTTAAGTTGTGCATCATTGATGGATTGTAAGGATTGGTAAAATGCAGCTAACGTCTCGGGGAAGCGCCAAACCAATATTCTGTCCAACATAAGTTCGGCCATAATGTGGCATAAGAACCATTTGCGTTGTACTTGCTCACTTAAATCAACTTGCTCAACTTCATATTTGGTTAAATCAAGCAAGTAAGTAAATAGGCTTGAAGCATGAAATTTTTTATCGGAAGCATAATGTTGTAAACAACCTGAATAAAATTGGTTAGCCCATGACTCATTTATTTGAGGCGGGTGATGAAAGGGTGTTACTAAATTACGTGTGATGTCCGGCAATAATAAACCGGTGTTGTATTCATGTTCTCCCGGTTGGTGATCTAAAAAATAGTGAGCGAAATAATTCATTAGTTACGTTTACGCACCAAACCGTTTTTTTTATATTCAACTCGTTTGCCTCCATTGGCTCCGTCAAATGTAGGACACTTCTTAGCTTTACATGCCACTTCTCCCCAAAGAATAGCAACAACGAAAATGAAAGACAATGTTTTTTTCATAACCACTATTTACCCTGCAATATAAAAAAAATCCCGTGTCGAGTTGACACGGGATTTTAAATTTTTGTGCTAAGAAATTATTTCTTAGAAGAAGCAGCTTTTTTAGGAGCAGCTTTCTTAGGAGCAGCCTTCTTAGGAGCAGCAGCTTTCTTAGGAGCAGCAGCTTTCTTAGGGGCAGCAGCTTTTTTAGGAGCAGCTTTCTTAGCAGCAGCCTTTTTAGGAGCAGCTTTCTTAGCAGCAGCTTTTTTAGGAGCAGCTTTCTTAGCAGCGGCTTTTTTAGGAGCAGCAGCTTTCTTAGGTGCTGCTTTCTTAGTTTTTTTAGTTGCCATGTTTTTAAAATTTAATTTGATTGATTACATGAACAAATTTATACGAGGTGACAAATATTTCAAATACATTCTCAAAATCAGGCACAAAAATTTGTAACGCAAATTTGTTGATAACGTTCATTACTGAACTAAAACTACTGATTTTACTGTGCTTTTACATGTTGTGTATGATTTTAAAATACATCGAAAATTATTAGTCACAACATATTCACATTCTATTTTTTGAATTACAATGAGCTTTTGAAACTAGCTGTTATATACTTTTTAAATCCTTGTGAGCATCAGTAAAATCAATGGTTGTAATGATGTTGATATGACTTGAACTTGATGATAAACTGCAACATGATGTAATACGTAATAAAAATATGCAACCACATACAACAAATAAAAATGTATAATTTATTTAACACACTTTTTGTACTTAATCCCCTATGAAATTTATGATGCATGAAAATTGATGTGCGTTGAAACATTGATGAATAAAGGCATTCACGCGATTGTGATTTTTCTTGTAACAAAAAATAATTTGTAAAATACGCTGTTTCGTTATTCACATTCAAAACGAAAAAAAAATTAAAGAAAAATGTCCGAATCAAAAAAAACATACCGTTTTATTTCATATTTGAATATTGAAACGAAAAATATGCGTGCAGAAATCATAACAATTGGTGATGAAATTTTAATCGGACAAATCATAGATACCAATTCAAGTTGGTTAGGACAAGAGTTAAGTAAAGTTGGTATATCAGTTGTACATCGTTCATCTGTTTCCGATCAAGAACAAGCTATACGTAATGCGTTACATGATGCAGCTCAACGTGCTGATGTTATTATTATGACAGGTGGACTTGGCCCTACAAAAGATGACATTACTAAAAGTACATTGGCCAAATATTTTGGAGTGGAGTTAGTTGAAAATGTAAAAGTGAAAGAGTGGGTAACTCAAATTTTTAAAATGCGAAACCTTCCAATAATTGATACCAACATTGCACAAGCAATGGTGCCTAAAAATTGTGAAGTATTATTTAATAGAAGTGGAACCGCCCCCGGAATGTGGTTTGATGTAGGCAATAAAATTTACGTTAGTATGCCGGGTGTGCCATTTGAAATGAAAGTGATTTTTGAAGAAGAGTGTTTACCCAAACTCAAATCAAAGTTTAATCTTCCGGTTATTTTACATCGCACCATATTAACCTGTAATATTGGAGAGAGTTTTTTGGCCAAAAAAATCGAAGCATTAGAAAATAGTTTACCGGCACATATTAAATTAGCCTACCTGCCATCAGTTGGAATGGTAAGATTACGCTTTAGTGGAAAGCACACTAATGTTGATGCCCTCACACAGGACATGAATACTATCATTGCAACCCTTTATGAAGTAATAGGTGAATATATTTATGGAGAAGAAAATGATACGCTCGAACGGAATGTTGGTTTGTTGTTAAAAGCAGAAAGTAAAACCATAGCCACAGCAGAAAGTTGCACAGGTGGATACATTGCACATTTAATAACAAGTGTTCCCGGAAGTTCAGCCTATTATAAAGGAAGTATAATTTCTTATGCGAACGAAGTAAAGGTAAATGAGCTAGGAGTTTTACCTGAAACGTTAAAAAATTATGGAGCCGTGAGTGAAGCGTGCATAAAACAAATGGCAGATGGTGTACGTAAAAAATTAAATACGGATATCGCCATTGCAACAAGCGGAATTGCAGGTCCGGATGGTGGTAGCAAAGAAAAACCTGTAGGAACAGTTTGGATTGCCGTGAGTACCGAAACTGAAACCATTGCCCAAATGTATCAAATGGGAGATCATCGTGAACGTACCATTCAACGCACTGCAATTGCAGCACTTGACATGGTTAGAAAAATATTGCTGAAGGAGTAATAAAAGAAGTATTCGTACTCTTATCAATAATTATGGTACATTTGTAAAATAGCTCTATTGCTATTTTATAATGACATTTAATGATATCGGGTTAATAGAACCCATTTTAAAAGCTTTGCATGAACAAGGCTACCAACATCCAACTCCAATTCAGCAACAAGCCATACCGCCTTTATTAAAAGGAAATGATTTATTGGGTTGCGCACAAACCGGAACCGGAAAAACAGCTGCTTTTGCCTTACCAATTATTCAATTGTTACAAGAGCATAAAAAGCAGCAAGTAAAGTTTACTAAACAAATCAGCGCACTCATACTTACTCCAACACGTGAACTTGCCATTCAAATAGATGAAAGTTTTGAAGTGTACGGAAGTCATACCAATATTACTCATGCAGTAATTTTTGGAGGGGTATCACAACATGCTCAAACGCAAACATTAAGAAATGGAGTGGATGTGCTTATTGCAACTCCCGGACGTTTACTTGATTTAATGCAACAAGGTTATGTTGATTTACGTCACATCAAATGGTTTGTATTAGATGAGGCTGATAGAATGTTGGATATGGGATTTGTGCATGATGTAAAAAAAGTATTGGCTAAATTACCCAAACAAAAACAATCACTGTTTTTTTCAGCAACCATGCCACCTGAAATTGTGAAGTTGGCAGATATGATTTTACATCATCCTGTAAAAGTTGAAGTAACCCCTGTTTCATCGACTGCTGAAACGGTAACACAATATCTATATTATGTAGACAAAGCTAATAAGAAGCATTTATTAATAGAGTTGCTTAAGCAAAAGGAAATAAAAAATGTGTTGGTTTTTGCGCGTACAAAACATGGTGCCGATAGGTTAGCCAAAGATTTGGTGAAACAAGGTTTTAAAGCAGCAGCCATTCATGGTGATAAATCACAAAATGCAAGACAACATGCATTAAATGATTTTAAAGAAGGAAAAATTCGTACGCTGGTAGCAACCGATATTGCTGCTCGCGGAATTGATATTGACTCACTCAGTCATGTGTTAAATTATGAGATTCCTAATCAACCCGAAACTTATGTACATCGTATAGGAAGAACAGGTAGAGGTGGCGCTACAGGAATTTCAATTAGTTTTTGTGACGCTGAAGAAATGGAATACATTAGAGATATTCAAAAACTCACAGGCGTAAAATTAACTGTTGTAGAGCAACATCCGTTTCCTTTAAAAGAGTGGAGCCCGGTTCAGAAAAACCCAAATGACAGAAGGCATCAAAAAAGGTCAACAGCCAATCAAAATAAAAATGCGAAACCCGCAGGCGGTAATGCGTCCAAATCAAATCGGTTCAAACAAAAATCGAGGTCGAAACAAGGTCCTGCAAGAGGAAAACAATAAATATTAAAGTGAGGTTGGCATAAGTCGGGCAAAAAATTAAATTTGCCCAAACTAAACACCCTTGTTGGTTCATCCTTGAGTCAACCGAGTGTATTAAAACACACAACAACATGTCAGAATTTCAACTGGTAATGCCCAAAATGGGCGAAAGTATTGCTGAAGCAACAATTATTCGCTGGGTAAAAAACGAAGGAGATATGATTGCCGTTGATGAAACGGTATTAGAAATCGCAACGGATAAAGTAGATTCCGAAGTGCCTTCACCAAAAGCCGGAAAACTTATTAAACGTTTATTTAATGAGGGTGATGTGGTTGCCGTTGGAGCACCAATTGCAGTGATACAACTCGAAGGTAATACTGCCGCAGCAACTCCTGCAGCACCTGCTGAAGTAAAACAAGCTGTGGTAGAAGTAGAAAAAACTGTTACCGCTGCTGTTCAACATACACAACCAGCTGCTGTTGTTCAAAACAATGGTAACCGCTTTTATAGCCCATTGGTTTTAAGCATAGCTCGTGAAGAAAATATAGGGATGGCTGAGTTGGAAAATATTCCGGGAACAGGAAGTGAAGGCCGTGTGACTAAAAGAGATATTTTGGCTTATGTACAAACTAGAGGAAACGTGGTTTCACCTGCAGCCTCTGCACCTGCAGCTACGCCACAACCTGAAGTGAAGGTGAGTACTCCTGCTACACCTGCAGTATCTGTATCTGCACCAAAAGTGAACTTAATGCCGGGTGACGAAATTATGGAGATGGACAGAATGCGTAAACTGATTGCCGATCATATGGTAATGAGTAAGCAAGTTTCACCTCACGTAACTTCATTTGTTGAAGCTGATGTTACAAACATGGTACTTTGGAGAGATAAAGCTAAAAAAGTGTTTGAAAAACGCGAAGGAGAGAAAATTACTTTCACCCCGATGTTTATAGAGTGCGTAGTAAAAGCCATTAAAGATTATCCAATGATTAATGTTTCGGTTGATGGACAAAATATCATCAAACGTAAATCGATTAATGTTGGTATGGCAGCCGCCTTACCTTCGGGTAATTTAATTGTGCCGGTAATTAAAAATGCGGATAACATGAATCTGATTGGTTTAACCAAAAATGTAAATGAATTAGCTAACCGCGCCCGTGCAAATAAATTATCACCGGATGAAATTTCGGGTGGCACATTTACTTTAACCAACGTAGGTGGTTTTGGTAATATAATGGGAACTCCAATTATTAATCAACCGCAAGTAGCCATTATGGCAACAGGCTCTATCAAGAAGAAACCGGCTGTAATTGAAACAGAAATGGGTGATGTAATCGCAATCCGTCACATGATGTTTTTATCATTAAGTTATGACCATCGTGTGGTTGACGGTTCACTTGGTGGTTCATTTTTACGCAGGGTAGCCGATTACATGGAAGCTTGGGATGTAAACAGAGAAATCTAAAAACATAAAGAATACAGTTTATGGAAAAGACAGATGTGACTCACATCTGTCTTTTTTTATGGCTTAATCACAAATACTCGCTCACTTTTATGTCTTACGAATTGATATTGGTTGCTGTCACCAACAATGAATACATCATTGGTTTTGATTTCATTTGGATATAAGGTTTGTAAAAAATTTCCTTGTTGTTGTATAAGCTTGAAGTATTCATTTCGTTTTATACTATTACTATCCAAACCTAAATATAGCGCACTGCGCAAAGCGGGATAACGAATATATAAATTGCCCAAGGTACCGAGAGTAAGGTATTTGTGTTGGGTTTCTATAAAAACCAAACGAGCATCCCCTTCTTTCAATATCCATTCGGTATTTTGTGCTTCTAATCGTTCAGTAATTTTTTTAAACTCTTTTACACTTCGGCTGCCCATCAAAACAACCAAGGCAAGCATTAAACTATAGTTTAGTTTGTTGGGTGTTAATTGTATCAATTGATGTAAACTCATCACCCAAACAAAAAATAGCGGGGCATAATAACGATAGGGCCACAGCGGCCATTGTAAAATAACATGCAAAAGTAATTGTAAGGCCATTCCTGCCAATAACAAAAAACTTAATACATGAATGAGATTGGTGTTTTTTTGCTTGAAATTATTGAAGTAAACCAAAGGAACAAGCGCCATTATTGTGATGATGCAATTGAGCAGATCACTTTTAAAAAATCCGCCCATGGCTATGAACCTAAACGGATAAGTTAAAAATTCTTTCCATGTAACCCCATCACTTGTTGAAGGAGAAAATTGCCATTGTGTAAAATGTTGCTGAAATGAATCAATTCGAAGCCAACCGAAATAAATAAAGGTGCAACCTAAAAATACCATCAACCAAGGTAAATGCGTTTTTAAGTTTTTATTTGAAAACAATAATCCTGCAGTAATCCATAATCCGGTGATTAAGGTAAATGCACTGGTTAAATAACTGCCTATAATGATTGGAATGATGAGATAATATTTTTTAGGATGGTGTTGAAGCAAATAAAGCATACAAGCCGAAAAGCAGAACAACATGGCATAATACCTACCATCGGTTGCCAACATAAAAGCTATATTGCTCAGTCCTATTAAACTTATGGTGAGCATATTTTGCAGTTTACTTTTTTGATGTTGTTTAATTAAAAGGTAAACGCAATACATTCCCACACCAAAAAACAGAAACGACAAAGCACGTAAGGTGATTATATTTGCACCAAGTGTTTTGAATAGAACAAATAACAATCCGGCATGCAAATAACTGTTATCGGCACCTTGGTGAATATTTCTAATCACTTCTCCAAGGTTTTTATGTTGTGCAGGGTTGCTGTGTAAATACGACAAAAACTCATCAGCCCTCAAGCGGTTTACTTGCAAAAAGGCAAGCATGGCAGCCAAAGCTATTACCAAGCTAACAGGTAAAATTACTTGAATAATGCGTTTTATGTTTAATTCATTCATGTAGTTCATTGCAATTAAGTTATTTTCGAACACATTATTAATACGAACAGTTTCGATATATGAAAATCATTGGAGTAATTCCCGCCCGATATGCCTCAACCCGTTTTCCCGGAAAACCATTAATTGATATTGGAGGAAAAAGTATGATTCAACGTGTATTTGAACAATGTTTGAAAGCAGATGTATTGGCAGATGTAATTGTGGCTACGGATGATGAACGTATTTTAAATCATGTGATTGGTTTTGGCGGTAAAGCCATGCTTACTGCGGCTACTCATCAAAGTGGTACCGATAGGTGTGCTGAGGTATTGAGTAAATTACAAGAGTCCTATGATGCAGTAATTAATATACAAGGAGATGAGCCGTTTATTGATCCTCAACAAATCAAATTATTGGCATCGGCATTTGAGCATTCGCTGGTTGAGATTGCCAGTTTAAAAAAGGCGATCAAAAGTGAAGAAGAAATTAGGAATCCCAATGTGGTAAAAGTGGTGACCAATGCAAATGGGGAAGCTATTTATTTTTCGAGAAGCCCGATTCCATACCGCAGAAATCCTGAAGCGAATATCACCTATTACAAACATGTAGGAATTTATGGGTATAAAGCCCAAGTATTGACTAAACTTACCCAATTACCAATGGGAGTTTTGGAGCAAGCTGAAAGTTTAGAACAATTGAGGTGGCTTGAAAACGGATTTAAAATGATGTTGAAAGAAACTGATATGGAAACAGTTGCCGTTGATACACCTGATGATTTGGCTAATGTTGAAAAAATATTGAAAAGCCAAAAATAAAGGCACCGAATATTTATCCTATCTTTGAA
Organism: Bacteroidota bacterium; assembly: GCA_046314755.1. Taxonomy (GTDB): domain Bacteria; phylum Bacteroidota; class Bacteroidia; order UKL13-3; family UKL13-3; genus UBA6183. The sequence goes on from JBKDBG010000111.1 coordinate 9,482, forward strand.
TCCCGTAAGTACACAAATGCGGTTTCACATCATATTAAGGTTTATGATGAACATGCATAAAAAGTTGTATTTCAAGTTACAATTATGCATTCACCTAAATATATCTTCGTTACTGGCGGGGTAACATCATCTCTCGGAAAGGGAATTATTTCTGCATCATTAGCCAAATTGTTACAAGCACGTGGCTATTCAGTTACTATTCAAAAATTTGATCCATACATTAATGTTGATCCGGGTACGTTAAATCCGTATGAGCATGGCGAATGTTATGTAACCGAAGATGGAGCAGAAACCGATTTAGACCTTGGACACTACGAACGATTTTTAAATGTTCCAACTTCACAAGCCAATAACGTAACCACAGGACGCATCTATCAGCATGTAATTGAGAAAGAAAGGGAAGGTGCCTACCTCGGAAAAACCGTTCAAGTAATTCCGCACATCACTGATGAAATTAAACGCAGAATGAAACTGCTGGGTGAATCGGGTAAGTATGAAATTATTATTACGGAGTTAGGCGGAACCGTAGGGGATATTGAATCATTGCCATACATTGAAGCGGTGAGGCAGTTAAACTGGGAAATGAAACCGGAAGATTGTATTGTGATTCATTTAACCTTACTTCCATATCTAGCTACTTCGCATGAGTTAAAAACAAAACCAACTCAACACTCGGTTAAGCTATTATTAGAGTCGGGTATTCAACCTGATATTTTAGTTTGCCGTGCCGAGCATCCGATTAGCAAAGAAATAAAAAAGAAAATCGCATTATTCTGTAACGTTACTCCAAATGCAGTAATTGAAGCCTTGGATATGCCAACTATTTATGATGTGCCTACGGCCATGCTTAAAGAGAAGTTGGATAAAACAGTGTTGAGTAAGTTAAAATTATCAACTAAAAATGAGCCTGAAATGGAAAGTTGGCTCAACTTTTTAACCCGACATAAAAATCCGAAGCATGAGGTTAAAATTGGTTTGGTAGGAAAGTATGTTGAATTACCTGATGCGTATAAAAGTATTGCTGAAGCTTTTATACATGCAGGCGCTCAAAATGAATGCAAAGTAAGATTAGAATACATACACAGTGAGTTAATCACCAATGATAATGTGGTCCATAAACTGAGTCATCTAGATGGTGTATTGGTTGCACCCGGTTTTGGTGATAGAGGTATTGATGGTAAGATAGCGGCTGTAAAATATGTGCGTGAGCAAAAGATTCCATTTTTCGGTATTTGTTTGGGAATGCAAACCTGTGTAATTGAGTTTGCCCGACATGTGTTGGGTTACAAAGATGCACATAGCACAGAGATGAATGCAAAAACCAAACATCCGGTTATTGACATGATGCCTGAGCAAAAGAAAATTACAGCCAAAGGAGGCACCATGCGTTTAGGTGCTTACAATTGCGAGGTGAGCAAAGACAGTAAAGCCTATAAAGCCTACGAAAAAACTAAAATCTCTGAGCGTCATCGCCACCGTTATGAGTTTAATAATAAATTTACCAAGGAGTTTGAAAAAGCCGGCATGAGCATCACCGGAGTTAACCCTGATACCAAATTAGCTGAGATTGTTGAAATTAAAGATCACCCGTATTTTGTGGGCGTTCAATTTCATCCTGAGTATAAGAGTACAGTGTTAAATCCTCATCCGCTGTTTGTTAAGTTTGTAAAAGCAGCTATTGAATACAGCAACAGTTAATCTACAATAACCTTTTATACAAGGAGGCCGAGCAGTTACTGCTCGGCCTTTTTTATTGAATTTAGAATTCCTGATTCACTCGAATTTTAACGCTTCATTTACCGCTGTTTTTACGGCTTAACCCACTGATAAGTAGGGTTTCATGCTAATCTTCATGGAATTGTGTGGCAGGTAGGTAAAAAATGCTACTTTTGCAGCCTGTTTATAAGTACGTAAATATAATAGAATGGATAGAAATTCAATGATTGGCCTTGGGCTGATTTTTTTAATTCTGGTAACTTTTGCCTGGATTAATCAACCATCGGAGGCTGAGTTACAAGCACTACAAAGAGAAAAAGATTCGATTGCGGCAGTTCAACGTTCGCAAGACAGTATTAAAAATACCCAACTCAAACTTAGCGCAGCAGTGGATAGTGTTGCCAAGCCCGATACAATAATTAAAGCCTTGGGAAGCTTCGGTGCAGCGGCTGTCGGCACTGAGCAAGAAACCATTCTTGAGAATGAGGAGTTGAAATTAACCTTTTCAAATAAAGGCGGCTCTTTAAAACAGGTTGAGTTAAAAAAGCATAAAACTTACAGCGGTGAACCTGTACTGTTGCTCGACCCTTCGAACCATACAGTTGATTATACCTTTACCACACAGGAAGGTAAAACCATTCATACCCGCGATTTGTACTTCACCCCGCAACTTTCGCCTGACGGCAAACAGTTGTCCATGGTGTTGGATTTAGGTGCAGGAAAAAAATTAGCACAAGAATATGCCTTAACCGATAATCATAATTTAGTACAATATAAATTGGTGTTGAATGGCTTGGAGCAAACCATAGCGGCCACTGAAAAATCAATTCGATTGAATTGGCAAGCAACTATGCGCAAGCAAGAAAAAACTAAAGATGCCGAGGTTCGTACCACCACCGTTTATTTTAAAACTACTGCAGAAGAACCTGACTATATTTCGGAAGCCAAAGAAGAAGCCATGGACTTAACATCGGCTGTGAAATGGGTGGCATTTAAACAACAATATTTCAATGCATCGTTAATTGCCGAAAAAGAATTTGCCACTGCAAAGGTTGAAACCAAAAACGTAGAAGATTCAAATTTGGTAAAGCAATTAAGTTCATCATTGGTTATTCCTTACCAACATGGCAACAATGAGCAATTTGCCATGCAATTATATTTTGGTGCCAATCACTATAAAACCTTATCTAAACTCGATGTTCAATTAGAGCGCATCGTGCCGATGGGCTGGGGAATATTTCGCTGGGTAAATAAATACTTAACGGTGAATGTATTTTACTTTTTAAGTCAATACATCGGCAATTTTGGTATTATTATTTTCTTACTCACGCTAATTGTTAAAACCATTTTATTTCCATTGGTATACCGCTCTTATTTATCAACCGCTAAAATGCGTGTGTTAAAACCGGAGTTGGATGAGATTAAAGCGAAGTATGGAGATGACATGACGAAATTGCAACAAGAGAACATGAAAATTTACCGTCAAGCGGGTGTAAACCCACTTGGAGGTTGTGTTCCGGTTTTGTTGCAAATGCCTGTTTTAATTGCCATGTTCCAATTTTTACCGAGTGCATTTGAATTACGTCAGCAAGCCTTTTTATGGGCTGAAGATTTGAGTACGTACGACAGTATTTTAAGTTTACCTTTTAGTATTCCGGGTTATGGTGACCATGTAAGTTTATTCGCATTGTTAATGACGATTTCTTCTGTGGTGTATGCTGTTTACAATAGTGATCAAAGTGGTATGACCGGACAAATGAAATGGATGAGTTATGCCATGCCGGTTATTTTCTTGTTTGTATTAAACAGTTTTGCAGCCGGTTTAAACTACTACTATTTTGTAAGTAACTTGTTTACCATTGGTCAACAATTAATGATTAGAAGTTTTGTTGACGACACAAAATTGCATGCCGAAATACAGGAGAATAAGAAGAAACCCGCAAAGCAAAGTAAGTTTCAACAACGATTAGAAGATATGGCGAAAGCCAGAGGAATTGATCCGAATAAGAAAAAATAGGATTTGTATTGATAGGCAGGTAAGGTTGTTTAACCAAAGCGATTACCATCGATTGAAAATAACCTTACCTGATTTTATAAAACCATGTACAATTTTAATCCATAAAACCAAACATGGTTGATTGGTTATGAGTATGTTGATTTCTTAGTTTCGATCTCTCAACTAATTCAACATTCAAAACTAATTGCTACATCGAGTGGGCTACCACTTCTTTAACAGCCGGAACCATTTTGGTTAGCATACCTTCAATGCCTCTTTTTAAGGTAATGGTTGATGAAGGACAACCGCTGCATGAGCCTCTTAATTCAACCGTAACAATGCCGTTTTCAAAATCTCTGAAAGAAATTTGCCCGCCATCCATTTCAACAGCAGGTTTAATGTAGGTGTCTAATATTTCCTTGATTTGCGCAACTGTAATATTATCATCACCAAAATCTTTGATTACTTCTTTTATAGGCTCTATCAATACCGGTTCACCCGCTGCGATATAAGATTTTAAAAACTCACGAACGATAGGAACAATATCATTCCATTCAGTACCCGGTGTGCGGGTGATGGTCACAAAATTGTTCATGATAAACACTCCGTTTACAAAATTGAATTCAAACAAGTTTTTTGCAAGCGGTGAGTTGTCGGCACTTTCGCGGTTTGGGAAATCAGCCGTTTGTTCCGGTAATATCATTCGGTTAAACACGAACTTTAAAGTTTCCGGATTAGGAGTTGATTCACTGTATACGTCTAAAAAATCAGTTTGGTTTGTCATAATTAAAGGAATTGAGCCACAAAGGTAAAGCTATATCAACAAAAGCAATATTAGTTTTGATTATAATGTAAATACCTATCTCCATTGTTGATGTAAAACCTGCCAAATCAATTCGCTTTCATAACCCTTCCCAATAAGGTAGGCCGCTACTTTAGCTTTCTTTTTAAACAGGTTATTTTCTTTGGTTTCTTCCCATTTCTTTTGGGCTAACGCAATAATGGTTTGTTCGTAAGTCCAATCATCAATTTCAAGCATGGCTTTTTTGATGCAATACTCAGAAATATCACGTTGTTTGAGTTCGTTTTTTATCTTTATTCGCCCCCATTTTTTTACCCTAAACTTTCCTCCGGCAAAGGCAATCGCAAATCTTTCTTCGTTTAAATAGTTTTGTTCAATCAGTTGCAATACAATGGCTGATGCATCATCATCCCAAATGCCCCATTCATTTAATTTTTCATATACCTCAGCATGGCACCTTTCTTGGTAGGCACAAAAATTCGCTGCTTTTAACAAAGCTTGATTAGGCGTTAGTTTTTTGTTTTTTTCTTTTTCCAACTTAATGTTCAAAATTAAATCATATAGAACAAAATGCGCCAATTACTTTTGTGTAAAGCGTGAAAAACAAAAAAGCATTACAATTATTATTTACAGCAAATGGCATAAGCGGATTTGCTCAAGGTATTAGCATGCTTGCCATTCCTTGGTATTTTACCCAAACCAATCATGCAGCTTATTTTAATACCGCATATGGAATAACCACCATTGTGGTTTTATTTTTTGGATTGTATGCAGGTACTTTAGTTGATAAGTATAGTCGTAAGCATAATTTTTTAGGTAATAGCTTAGTGTGTGGGGTTTTACTTTTTGCCATTGCTTTATTGGGTTATTGGCAACAACAACTGGCCGATTTTTTAGTGGTGGCTGTATTTGCCATTACCATGCTCAATTATAACATTCATTATCCCACGTTGTACGCATTCGGGCAAGAAATAAGTGATGCAAAAGATTATGCCAAGGTAAATGCCAATATTGAAGTGGTAGGGCAAAGTACAAGCATATTATCGGGCGGGGTAGCGGCTTTATTGCTTGAAGGGATTGATTGGCATATTGGAACGTATTCATTAAATATTAAAGCTTGGCACATTTGGGAAATTTTTATGCTGAATGCCGTAACCTATTTCATGGCAGCGGTATTAATCACTTTTATCAAATATCAACCTACTGCTGCTGCTCAACACCACCCCGGATTAGCTGAACGTATAAAGGTAGGGTTTAATTATTTAAAGGCTCATCCAAGGTTATTGTTATTCGGTTTATTCAGCTACAGTGTATTTGCCATGCTGCTGGTTGAAATTCATGCCGTGTTACCGGTTTATGTGAACAAAAACCTACAATCAGGTGGTGGGGTGTTTGCCATTGCCGATGGTATTTATGCAGTGGGAGCGCTAGGTGCAGGTTTGTTTGTGAATAAAGTATTTCATTCAACTCATCCCTCAAAGGCAGTAATTTTACTTACCTTATTAACGGCAATTATTTTCTTTTGGGCATCGGCAACCGGCAGTGTATGGATTATTTACACCATCAGTTTGATACTTGGATTTACCAATGCCGGAATCAGGGTGTTGAGGTTAACTTGGCTGTTTCAAAGCATACCTAATGAAATTATGGGTAGGGTAAATTCGATTTTTAATATGGCCAACATCCTCATAAGAAGCCTATTTATATTTCTGTTTTCAATACCGTTTTTTACATTTGACAATAATATTATTTGGGCCTATTTTATAATGGCGATGTTTTTAGTTATTTCCGCTTTAATGTTAGTCATCAATCACCCAAAACAAGCAAAATCATAACATGCAATACTTTATAAAAGATATAGCTGCAATTGTAAACGGTGTGTTGCACCCGGCTAATGAGTCATCTGAGCCTGTTGCTATTGCGCATTTGCTTATTGATTCACGAAAAATAATATATCCCGAAAACTCTGTTTTCATAGCTATATCAGGCAAACAAAATAACGGACATGCCTACCTAAATGAAGTATATGATGCCGGTGTGAGAAATTTTATAGTAGAGTATTTACCCAAGGAGCCATTACCTAATGATACCAATTTAGTAGTGGTTAAAAACAGTGTAGATGCTTTACAAGCATTGGCGGCATTCCATCGTAGTCAATTTAAATGCCCGGTTATTGGCGTAACTGGCAGTAACGGAAAAACCATTATTAAAGAGTGGCTTTATGTTTTGTTGAAAGATGATGTGAATATTATTCGTAATCCCAAAAGTTTTAACTCACAAGTGGGTGTACCATTAAGTGTGTGGGGTATGAATGAAGAGCATCAATTGGGTTTGTTTGAGGCCGGTATTTCTCAACCAGGTGAAATGGAACATCTCCAAAAAATCATCAAACCGGATATAGGCATATTTACTTATTTAGGCAGTGCACATGATGAGGGTTTTACCAACCGTAATCAAAAGCTAGAAGAAAAAATGAAGCTGTTTGCAGCTTCGCATATGTTGGTGTATTGTGCCGATCAGCCGGAGGTTACACAAGGTGTGATGCAATTATTGTTGCAACATAACCCGAGCTTAAACGTGATTAGTTGGAGTAGAGGCAATAAAGATGCTACCTATAATTTTGAAATAGATTACCGTTATCAATACACCGTTATCACTACGCGCAAAGGTTCTCAAACCTTAACCATTAATGTGCCGTTTGTAGATGAAGCAAGTATTATGAATGCATGTACTTGTTTCGCTTTATTAATTGCCATTAACCGCATCAGCACAGATGTGCTTAAACGTTTTGAAGAGTTGCAACCCGTAGAAATGCGCATGCAATTAAAAGAAGGTTTTAACAATTCGGTAATTATTAATGATGCTTACAATGCAGATGTGAATGCCTTACAAATTGCGCTCGATTTTATGGAGCAGCAAAGTGCAGGCTACCAAAAGGCAGTTATTTTAAGTGATGTATTGCAAAGTGGCATGGGCGAACTTGAATTGTACACCTATGTGGCTTCATTAATTAAGCAACGAAACGTGCATCGTTTTATCGGCATTGGTTCGGCTATTTCTAAATACAAACCGTTGTTTGCTCCCAACAGTTTGTTTTATGAAACTACTTCCGATTTTATCAAACATTTCCGTTCATTGGATTTTTCAAATCATATTGTTTTGGTAAAAGGGGCAAGGAAATTTACATTTGAACGTGTATGTAATTTGCTGGAGAAAAAAATTCACGAAACAGTTTTTGAAATCAACTTAAATGAAATGGTTCATAACCTAAATGTGTATAGAGGAAAGTTGAAAAAAGACGTAAAAGTGATGGGCATGGTTAAGGCATTTAGTTATGGTACGGGGAGTTACGAAATTGCCAAAGTAATGGAGTACAATCGGGTTGATTATTTAGCGGTGGCCTATGCTGATGAAGGGGTTGCTTTGCGCAAGGCAGGCATTAAAACGCCTATCATGGTAATGAATCCTGAGCCTGTAGCTTTTGATAATATTTTACAACATAACCTCGAACCGGAAGTGTATAATTTCTTTATGCTGGAGCAATTGATTAAAGCTTGTAACGGTGAAGAATTGGGCATACACATTGAGGTAGATACCGGCATGAAACGACTTGGTTTTGATGAAGAACAATTGGCGCAACTCATTCAATTGTTACATCAACATACCAACCTAAGGATTAAATCCATTTTTTCACATTTGGTTGCCAGCGATGAAAAGAAGCATGATGCATTTACCTTAGATCAAATTCACCGTTTCCAAAAAATGAGTGAAGCTATTATAGCAGCATTTAATTATCCAATACTTAGGCATATTTTAAACAGCAGTGGTATTGCACGTTTTCCTGATGCACAATTTGAAATGGTGCGCTTGGGAATTGGTTTGTACGGAATAGATCCTTCCTTAAAACTTCAAAAGCAATTACATCAAATTGGTACTTTAAAAACGGTAATCTCTCAAATACGTGAGGTAAAATCGCACGAAACTGTTGGTTACAGCCGAAAAGGAACGGTACAACGAGATGCCCGCATTGCGGTGGTGGCTATTGGTTATGCTGATGGATTAAACCGCAAGCTAGGCAACGGTAAAGGTTATATGCTTATTAACGGACAAAAAGCGCCCATTGTAGGCAATATTTGTATGGACATGACCATGGTTGATGTAACTGATGTGCGATGTAAAGAAGGTGATGAAGTAATCGTAATCGGTAAAGAAATTGATATCAATGATGTGGCTGCAAAAATTGGCACGATTTCTTACGAAGTGCTTACCGGAATTTCGCAGAGGGTTAAACGTGTGTATTATTACGAATAATCACCTCAACAAAAACGGAATTACTTTTTCTTCTTTTCCATTAATTACCAAACAAAATCCATGCTCACCCGGATAGTGTTTGCGGGTTGTTAAATCGGCCAGCTTATGCTTTCGATTAATGGCCATTTTTTGATTAGGCTTTAATGTGTATGTGCCAATCTGAAAAATTTTATTGCTGGTTTTTCCATTCGCTTTTACGAAATATATTTTATACTCTAACCTTATGTTGAAAGGTTCATTTTCCAACGATTGCACTTCCGCTTCAAAAGATAAGGTATCACCAATGGCAAGTTGTTTGGGATGAATGTTTACGGAATTGACTTGATACTTGTGGTGCTGGTGAACATCAAATAATTGTAAGGCTTTCGGGTTTCCTGCTTTAAGTAAAGTTCGGCACGCATGTTTTAATAATGCATCGGTGTGTTTGTTTTTATTTTTCCATCTCACAACCATTTGCAACAGCAACTCCGGATGATCTTTTGAAATATCATTTAAACAATTGGCTACACTTCTACGCACATATTCACTGGGGTCTTCCATTAAAAGTTCCAAAACAGGTAAAATTTTTTCAGGGTATTGTTTAAACTCAGGCAATGCCATGGCCCAAGGTAAACGCGGACGAATACCTTCGCTGGCCAATCGCCTTACATGTTCGTTTTTGTGTGTGGCCCATTTGGCATGTTGTTTTAATAATTGTTTTTCATACTTAATCATAAATGGCCTCACCGCAAACTCGCTGCTGCTAAATTGGGTAAACCATTCTAAAGCTTTAATAGAAGTAGGTAAATCATGCAAACCATATTGTGCTACAAACTCCGGAAACAGCATGGCTGTAAATCCGCTAAAATGTGGCGCCACTTTTATTAATACCTCAATTTGTTGTGCATAACCTAATGGTAAATGTTTGTGCACACAATGCACAATATGATACATTCTTTGTTTGAGTTCTAGTTGAGGCCAGCTGTGGTTTAATACATCTTTTACAAAAGCTTTTTTATTAAATGAAGAATGTTGTGTGTAAATTTCATTCCCAAGTTTGTTGATGTATTCGTTGGAGTACATCAGTTTAAGTGGTTCAGCCATTAATCATCAATGCCCTCCTCGGCACGTTTTTGTTTAATCAAATCAGTGCCAAATGATAACTTCAATGCAGCTTTGCTATCAGGTTCAATCATGCGCCAAAATGGAGTAATACGTTTTTTCCCTAAGCAATAATCTTCGTAAGCTTTTTCGGCCACAATGCGCAGAAAAATTCCACTGGTTACCGGGCAGGTAAATTGTGCATGGTGTTCAGCCGCCAAATCTTTCCGCATGATTTGTATGGTAGCTGTTTTTCCTTTGGGTATACTACAAATGTATTCATCCACAATTTTTGGCGTAGCGATAAGCATGGTTGCCCCTTCGGGAATATCGGCAAATTTTTTATCGGTTGTTTTTACCACAGCCTCTTTAATGGTATTGTATTTTTCATTCCAAGTTTTACGTGCCATAATCAACAAGCATTAATTTGATATTCTAATATATGAACAACCCCATTTATTTTTTAACATTATTTCAAGTGCAGTGGTAATAAGCTTTAATTTATTTGAAAAATAGGGAATTTCCATTAGGTTTGAACAGTTACAGGTAAAACTGCAAATGAGTAAGGTTAGATTAAACATAGTAGGGTTAAGTTCGGGTCACACCAATGGATCATATACCTTAATTTTGGGTGAAGAAAACGGAAGAAGAAAACTCCCCATTATTATCGGAAGTTTTGAAGCTCAGGCTATTGCCATAGAAATTGAAAAGATTGTGCCATTTAGGCCCATGACACACGATTTGTTTGTGAACTTTGCAAGCGCCTTTGGAATTGAAATCGTAGAAGTGGAAATATACAATTTGGTAGAAGGGGTATTTCATGCAAAATTAATTTGCGAGCATAATGGTGAGGTAAGAGAAATTGATGCCCGCACCAGTGATTCTATTGCGTTGGCCGTTCGCTTTAAATGCCCAATTTATACCCATGAACATATTATGGCCGAAGCCGGAATGATTTTTAGCGAAGACATGACGGAAGACGATATGATTAATGAAGATGAACCTTCGCCACGAACTAAAGCTGTTCATGATTTATCGGCTATGTCCATTGAAGAATTAGAAGAGAAATTAGAAGAAGCATTAAATATTGAAGATTATCAACGTGCAGCCCTTTTGCGTGATGAACTCAACCGTAGAAAAAAATAAAACGAATAAATAGTTTACCATGGAAAAATTTACAGGACTAATTGGTATTGCCGTTATATTAGGTTTAGCTTTTTTGTTATCCAATAATCGCAAAGCCATAAACTATCGTTTGGTGTTCAGTGGCTTGGGTATTCAGCTTGGTTTGGCTTTATTTATTTTAAAAACCAGTGTGGGTCAAAACCTGTTTTTTTCATTGGGCAATTACATTAAAAAATTATTGGAAATGGCTGATAAAGGAGGGGAGTTTGTATTTGGCGGTTTGGTTAGGCCTGATTTATTGAAGCCGGTTTTAGGTGATGCTTACAGTTATATTTTCATCTTAAAAATTATGCCTGCCATTATTTTTGTGGCGGTATTAGTAAACATTGCTTACCATATTGGGTTAATGCAAATTGTAGTGTCATTTTTTGCTCGCATAGTACATGCTTTGATGCGTGTTAGCGGCAGTGAAGCATTAAGCAATATTTCAAGCGCATTTGTTGGGCAAGTAGAAGCTCAAATTATGATTAAGCCTTATTTGGCTACCATGACCATGAGTGAATTATTGGCGAGTATGAGTGGAAGCATGGCTTGTATTGCAGGCGGTGTAATGGCCGTGTATATTTCAATGGGTGTGCCTGCGCCTTATTTATTGGCTGCAAGTATTATGGCTGCTCCGGGCGCTTTGGTTATCTCAAAAATTGTTTGGCCCGAAACGGAAGAATCACCCACCAAAGGTGCAGTTAAATTGGAAGTAAAAAAATCACATGCGAATTTATTGGATGCCATTTCGCATGGTGCCGGTGATGGTTTAAAAGTTTCGCTTAATGTAATGGCCATGTTAATTGGTTTTATTGCATTAATCGCTTTAGGTGATGTAATTATTGCCAAGATTGTTGAAATACCAAACTTGTTTAAAGCCGAAGGCGAAGCATTAATTGTTGGCAGCGAAGTATTGAATTTAAATAAAATTTTTGGAGCAGTATTTTCTGTTTTTGCCTGGGTAATGGGCGTGCCTGCACAAGATACGCAAGTGGTGGGTTCGCTTATGGGAACTAAAATGGTAATTAATGAGTTTGTGGCCTACTCAAAACTCACCCCCATGTTAAACTCAGGCGCATTAAATCCTAAGTCGGTTGTAATAGCAAGTTTTGCTTTATGCGGTTTTGCTAATTTTAGTTCAATTGCCATTCAAGTGGGTGGCATTGGTGAGTTAGCTCCATCACGCAGAGCAGATTTAGCGCGATTAGGTTTCAAGGCATTAATTTGTGGTACACTGGCCTCTTACTTATCTGCTACCATCGCAGGTATTATGATGTAAGGATTTTACTTCAGCTTATTCAGGCTGTCTCGTTTTAGTTGTTGTATTCTTTTGAGTGAATCCAAATTTGAATCGGAAATCGGTTTAGGCATTTCCTCTACCACCGTTTCAGTGGTTTTTTTCGGTGAGCTGCATCCACTAATGAGCCACAACAATACGCTTGCTAACAATAACCTTTTCATCACTCACAATATTTAAAACGTAAATGCCGTTTGGCAAATCACGGGTGTTAAATGTAAATTTATTGAGTCCGGCTTTGCCTTTATCCATCAAAATTACTTCATTAAATTTTCCTTGAATATCTGTTAATGAAAAAGTAAGCGGTATGCTTTTTTGCAACTCAAATTCAACATTTGTATAGGCACTTGTTGGTACAGGATAAACTTTTATGTCTTGCGCTTGTGCCGTGTTTTTCTCAATAACACCCACGCGTGCATCAGTTGATTTTACACGACTCACCCACGTTACATGACCACCGCTTTGCGTGCCAAACGAATTACTAATTACTACCTCACCTGTTTTATGATATACGGTTTGATTTCCGGTGTAATCACCCCAACGTTCAATGGTATCTAACAAAATGTTTACACTTCCTTCTCCTGTTTTTAAATGCACCGGTGCAGAAATATTTCCATCTTTATCAACATACACCGCGCTATTTCCGGGTTGTTTTGTGGTTGAAACATGCGAAAAGGTAATCATCATGCTTTGATCGGTTTTGAAACCGCTTCCTGCATATGCAATACTTGGATAACCAATATCCATGCTGTCGTAACTAATGATTTTACCTTTTATGATTGGATTGTTTTTATCTCCCAAATCAACTTTACCATAATAAACTGATGGGGCAAATAAAGTTGGGTCTATGGTGTTTGCCGTGTAATGAATTTGATTGTCGTGCATGCATGCACTTAACACGCGGGCATCGTTTGTTTGTAAATATTGTCCGTTGGGTTGAGGTGCATTGGGTTGAAGTCCATAGGCCACATCTGTTTTAAGTACCTTTAAACTAATGGATGGATTGTTGCTTAGATTTCCGCTTATTTCATGCAGAAATACGGTGTCGTTTTGCAAATCACTCGGCCTAACCGATAAAAAATACATGTTTGGTCCGTTTAAGCTGTTGCTGCCTTTAACCGGGCAAATACTCCAAATAGGTTTGTTGTTGTAACGAATATCGTAGTAGATTTTTTTGCGTAAGGTATCGCCATTGTAGCCATCAAATTTATTCACTTGCCAAATTAACGATTCGATAAATCCGGTTTGCCAAGAAGAGTTATCTTTTAATCGGTTTACGGTGATAAACAATTCTCCATCACTTAATGAAATAATGGGATAATCACTCCATGAACTATCTCCAAAAACATTTCCGGGAATGGCATAAAAATTCCACTCACCATTTGGGTTATTGGTTTTGCTAAAGCCTGTAATAATTCTTGTATCAGCCGAAGTTGTTCCTTGTAAAAACACCAACACAAATCGGTCTTCAATAGGGTCGTAAATTACCCGCGGATCGTAGGTTCGGTTTAATGTGCCCAGTGATCGGGCAATTCCGGCCAATGAACGATTGATAATAAAACGTCCGGTATCATTATACATGGCAACATTAGAATTTACCACACTAACAATGGTTCCATTTTTTGCCATGGCCACATCATTATCGTTTGGTGTTCCTTGCGGGCCGTTGGCCATAAAACCTTTAACGATTTGCGGAGTAGCGGCTGCTGTTTTATTTAATGGTGCAGCTTGTTGTTGATGGTTAAAACTTGATCGTTTGGCATCCAACATCAACTTAAGTGCTTTTACTGAACCGGCCGGTGCAGGTGCAGCGCTTTTAAGTAAAGTTAATTGCGGTTCATAATCTACTTCAATTGAACTGAACGACAGTGTTTTGGTAACAGGTGTATTCAGTGGCATTGATTTATAGGTGAATTCTTGAGCTTGCAAAGAACTTGCCGTTAGGATACCAATTGCAATCAATAATTTTTTCATGCGGATGAGTTTTATTGATTGCAATTTAGCAAACACATTGTAAAAAGCACAATTACCAAACCCTAAGTTTAAAGTGTTGCTTGGCTTGCTCTTTTCTAAAAAATACGAGTCCTATAAAAAATAAATCAACCGTAACGGTTACTTGCGGGTGTTGCTTAATTTCATTCCAAGCCTGTTTCATGCCTTTACTCCAATAAATATCATCAAATACCAATACACTATTGTTATGAACCAAAGGCAAAAGCGTGTTGAAGTATTGCAGTGTACTTTCGTAGGTATGGTTTCCATCAATAAAGGCGAAATCAACAGCGGATAACTTGTTGCATAAATTTGGTAATTCATCATCAAAATTCCCGTTGATTAACTCCACTTTTTCATTCAACCCGATTTTATTAAAGTGCTGTTGTGCCTGCCTGTAAATTTCCGGAGCGCCTTCCATTGAATATAGCTTACCGTTTGGCGGTAATGCAGAGGCCAAATACATTCCTGTAAAACCCAGTGAAGTACCAAGTTCAATGCAGTTTTTACATTGTAAATGTTTGATGAGGTGATGTAGTATTTCTGCCAAACGTTTGGGCTTAGCATGTTTAGCTGCATAATAACGCACGCTTTTTGTTCTTGAACGTTGTTTTGAGCCTGAGGCACCTAAATCAACTTGTTCAATTGGTGTGGTATTATTTAATGCAACCTTGCGCAGTTGTTCAATAGTTGAAAACGCAACTTGTTTGGGTTGGCGTTTGATGCACGTATTATACAGCTTGAATATAAAAGGAGAGTGCAACACATCAATTGGTGTTGCACTCTTGTAATGGTTAAAAAAATGTTTTACGAAATGAAAATTAATCATTCTTCACTAAGCCGGGTTGTTTTGATCCGGTGCAGGAGCAATAGGATTATTTTGTTGCTTAATAAAATTACGAACAGATTTTAACTTTTCTTCTTGTTGTTGAATTTGTTTTTGAGCTGTTTTTATTTTATCGGCTATTTGAGTTACCATAGGATTTTCAGCACTTGATTTGCTAAAAAATCCGAGGTTGTTTTCCCAAGTATCAATATCGCTGCGTAAGCCTCTAATTTTATCAAGAATAAATTTCTCTTCGCGTTTTAGCTTTTGCATGCCGTTTGGTCCATTGGCAATGGCTTCCATATGTCCGCGTTCTCTTATTTCACGCAACTCCTGGTTGGCCGCGCGGAATTTTGAGAATACTTTATCACTTAACTCTTGGTATTTTTTGCCCACTTTTTCTTTTTCACCCATAGGCACAAATCCGGTGTTGTTCCACTCATCTTGAATGGCTTTTAATTCAGGTAAAATGTTTGCACCTTCTTCACGTCCGGCCAATTCCTCCAACTTTACAATAAGTTGTTGTTTAACCTCAAGGTTCTTTTTTTGCTCTTCAATTTGCGAAGCGTAGTGGGTTGCTTTTTTCTCAAAAAATGCATCACAAGCAGAACGGAAACGTTTCCAAACTACATCCGATAATTTTTCAGGAACCGGACCAATTTTTTTCCAATCCTCTTGTAATTTTTTCAATTGGTTGGTTTGTTTGTTCCAATCAATTGGTGTAGCTGCAATCGCTTCGGCTTCTTCACACAATTTTGTTTTGGCTTTTAAGTTTGCATCTCTTTCGGCCTGTAAAGTTTTAAAGAAGGTGTTTTTGTTATTGAAAAATTTATTACGTGCGCCACGAAACTCATTCCAAATTTCATCACTTACCTTAAGCGGCACTTGACCAATTTTACGCCAATCTTCCATTAATTGATTAACGGTTTGGGTATGTTCAATCCACTCTTTAATACGTGTGCTGTTAAAGTTTGATAACTCAAGTGCTTTAGCAAGCAATTCTTTTTTAGCCGCTAAATTCTCTTCACGTTTGCGCTCTCTTTCCACCTGTAATGCTTTAATCATTTCATAAATCTTATCGCATTCGGTTTTAAAGCGGTTCCAAATATCATCGTTGCTTTCTTTTGGCACAGGTCCAATGGTTCTCCATTCTTCTTGGTATTTCTTTAATAAGATTAGCGCCTTATTGATATTGGTTTCCAGTGCAAGTTCAGTTACACGTTTGGTTAAATCTATTTTATGGTCAAGGTTTTTTCTGCGATCAAGTTCTTTTAACTCATTAATCATAGAAACCCTGTCGTAGAATTTATCTAACAACAAACGGTAGCTTTCCCATAAACGCTCGGCATGTTCTTTCGGAACATTTTTAATTTGTTTCCACTCGCTTTGTAAGTCTTTTAGTTGCTTAAAACTTTCTTCTGTTTCATCAGCCTCTAAAAGTGCTTGCAATTGTTTAAGTATATTTTCTTTACGGGCAAGGTTGCTTTGCTTTTCGGCTTCAACCTTTGCTTGGTAAGCAATTTTTTTATCTTTTAAATCTTTGTAGGCTTGGTAAAATTCTTCTCTCGAACCATCACCTTTAAATTGAAAGTCGTCTTTGTTGCCACCTTCTTCAATGTATTTTTCTAAAGCAGCATTGCGTTCGTCAGCCAATATTTGTTCAAATACAGGCTTAATCAATTTAAAAATGTGTGACGCTTCATTCAGGTCTTTTTCAACCACAATTTTTTCGGCAAGTGCTACCAATTCACGCTTGCTTAATTGGGTGTAATTTTGCTCCTCTACTTGTAGTTGAGCAGCATGTTCAATCTCGGCATCGCCATCATGTACATCGGCTGTATCAACGTGTTCAGCCGCCATAGCATTCATTTCCGCCTCAGTTGGCTGCACTGCAGGCGTGGTCAGCGTAGGATCAACCTCATGGGTTGTTTCTTGTAAATTCAAATCTTCTGTCATGTCCTCATTACTTAAAAAGGGATGCCAAAGGTAATTATTTTTGATGGAATGAAATGAAAAAAAAGTTATTAGATAATTAATTGTATACCAATTTGCTAATGCTCATAATACGGCCTTATAACCTGAACTGATAGGCTCCCCGGAGTTAGCCGTGAATGGTATAATTCTTGTATACTTGTACTCCAAATTATTACCATGGCAGTAAAAATTATTGAGTGCCCGCGTGATGCAATGCAAGGGTTACATGATTTTATCCCTACACAAACCAAAATAGATTACATCAATTCATTACTTAAAGTTGGTTTTGATACCATTGATTTTGGAAGTTTTGTATCCCCCAAGGCTATTCCGCAAATGCGTGATACTGCTGAGGTTTTAGCAGGGTTAGATGTAACAAATACCACCTCAAAATTATTGGCCATTGTTGCCAATGTGCGTGGTGCCAATGATGCCGTAATTCATGAGCCCATTCAATACATTGGTTTTCCGTTTTCCATTTCCGAAACCTTTCAACAACGCAATACCAACAGCAGCATTGCACAATCATTAGATACTGTTAAACAAATGCAGGATTTGTGCTTGCAAAAAAATAAAGAGTTGGTGGTGTATATTTCTATGGGATTTGGAAACCCTTACGGTGATGAGTGGAATGCAGACATTGCTTTACATTGGGTGAATGAAATGGATAAAATAGGCGTAAAAATTTTATCGTTGAGTGATACCATTGGTATTGCCAATCCGGAATCAATCAGTTATTTGTTTAGCCAATTAATTCCGGCCTTTCCGCATATTGAATTTGGCGCACATTTACATACCACACCCGATACTTGGAAAGAAAAAATTGATGCCGCTTATTTAAATGGTTGCCGCAGATTTGATGGAGCCATGAAGGGTTTTGGAGGATGCCCAATGGCCGCAGATACCTTAACCGGAAATATGCCAACTGAACATTTGATGCATTACTTTAAACCTTTAAAGGAATGGAATAATTTAAATGAAACGCATTTTAATGAGAGCTTTATAAAAGCTACCCAAGTATTTAGCGGCTTACATTAAATCGCTTGAATGAGCTTTTTAATATTTTCAGCATTGCTGAATTCACGGTTTAAAACTTGACTGCGGTTTTCTTTTTGGATGTCGTTGAATTGTTGCTTCATTAATTCAGATACCGCTTGTTTAAATTCCTCGGGGAAGTTCGCAATTCTACATAAACTTTCTAACCCGGTGTTTTCAACCATGGTTTGGTTGGCTATAACCCACCTGCCTTGAAACAACACGTTTAAAAGTTTAAGCTTTATTCCTGTTCCTTGAAATGTAGGTAAAACATTAAGTTGTGCCTCGGCTGTTAAGGTATTGATTTGTTCGGTTGAAATATTTTGTTGCAAACTTATGTGTGCATAATTTGCTACTGCATTTTTTAATGCCTCTGATGGATTATTCCCGGCAATAATCAACGGTACATCCAAATCATTAAACACTTTGTTTACCAAAAACCTTGCGGCTTCATCATTCTCTCCCACACTTAAATTGCCGTGGTAAAAGGCAAATTTTCCTATTCCTGTTTTTGAGCTAATCTGCTCATTTGCATGAAAGGCCGGTAACAATTGCACATGTTTATACCGGCTTTTTAGGGTGTTAAAATCATTAGGTGAAATGGCCCAAATAATATTGGCATAATGCAATATCGATTCATATTGCTGTAGCCGCTCGGCTTCTTTTGAAAAGAAATATTTTTTAAAAAAATTACTTTCTACTTCCTCCAACTTGCGGTAATAATCATGCTCAATATTGTGCATGCGCACCATTTTTTTCCTATTCTTTAAATCAGGGTGATTTAAAAAATAACAGGTATGTAAACCTTCAAATAATATGGGTGCATCATCCTTAAGCAGGTTTTTTAACAATTGATGATCGTTACGGGTAGAAACAATGTACGGTAAGGTGCCAATAAAAGGATTTACAAAGGTTCTTCTTTTATAATAAATCACCTCTTCACAATAGTTTTCCAATTCTGCCGCAGCAACTCTGCCATATTCAAATATGTGTAAGGTAATTTTTACACCGGCTTGTTTCAGGCTTTTTAATTTGTAAAACACATCAATTACTCCACCATAGTTGGGCGGGTAAGGATTATCAAAACTAATGATGTGTAGCCTTTTACTCATTTGTTGCAAGTATACGATAAGCGTGTATTAATTCTGATGCTTGTTTTTCCCAAATCCAATTTTTTGCGGCTTCTTTACAATTAGCACTTAATTTTTGATACAAGGATTCGTCTTCCAACAGTTTTTGTATGGCCTCGGTTAGGGCTTGTTCGGTGTATTCGCTCCAAACAGCTACCTCATGTTGCCGGTTAAAGTAAATGTAGTTTTCAAATGGAGCACAAACCACCGGAATTCCGGCTTGCACATAATCAAAAAATTTATTGGCAATACTTAGTTGGTAACTTAAACTATCGGGCGTTAAAATATTAATACCTGCATAACATTGCGGAGTAATTTCCTTTAATTCAGCAGGCGTTTTTTTTCCTAATAATTTTACCTTTTCTCCCAAGTTTAGTTGAGTGATTAATTTATTTAATGGTTCATACAATAACCCATCACCCACAATCCAACACACCGCATTAATGTGTTGCATGGAGGTGATTAACAGTTCTAAGCCTCTTCCTTCATTTAAATCACCTTGGTATAAAATAATTTTTTGCGGGTTATTATGCGATAGGGCATTAGCCACCGGCATATTGTATATTACTTTAAACGAAGCATTAAATGTTGCTTCTAATTGTTTGGCTATGGTGTGCCCAACAGTATACCTTAATTGCGTGTAAGGCAATAAAACTTGTTGCAGGTAATGCCAAATTTTTTTGATGATGAATTTGTTTTTCAGTTCAGGCACCTCTTCAAAAAATTCATGCGCATCAAAAGCTAATTTGGCTTGTGTTAAAATTTTTGCGAGGCTACAAGCCAACAAGGTATCTGCATCAACGCTGGAAATAATTTGTGCTTTTTGGCGCAATAAAAACGCGAATAATTTCAGGTTGTATTCAGCATAAAATAAGGGGCCGCTATTAAACACACATTTCATGCGTTTTGCCTGAAACGATAATGCAGGCAAGGGAAGCGAGTTGTGCTTTATTCGTCCAACCAGGGTCACCTCAAATCCTGCATGGCTTAATGATTGGCATATACGCATCATTCTTTGGTCGGTAACCAAATCATTGGTAACGGTAAAAATAATTTTCTGTTTTAAACCCAATGCAGTTGCTGTGATTTGTTGAGTTGCAATTTATGATTATCCAACAAGTAACGAATAACTTCGGCTAAAATTTCAGGTTTTATGTGGTTGAGTTTTGCGGTAAGTTCTTTAACCGACATGGGTTTTTCCTGCAATTCGGCTTTTATTTTTTGGATAATTTCTTCGGTTTGTTGTTTGTTGAGGTTTGATTTTTTGTTGGCAATGCAAATATCACAAACCCCGCAATCGCTTTCATTTATTTCATTGAAACAGCTTACCAATACTCGGCTTCGGCAAATGTTTGTGTTTTCTGCATAGGCAATTATTTTGGATAACTTTTCGGTAAGCGTTTTTTTTCGCTGTTCAATCAACCCTTGTTTCAAATCAATATGTTCTGCTGCTATGCGTTGCGTTAAAAAAGTTAATTGCGGTTTATCTTTTTGTGGTTGATAATCACCAATGCCTAATTTATTCAGTTGCTGAAACAGCTGTTTAATTTTGGCTTCGGTACTTTTATGACGTTGGGCAATTTGTTTTTCGTTAATCAGTGCATATCGGTCGAATAAGCCTCCGTAGCTTCTCAGCAGCAGTTTAATAAATTCATCGTAGGCTTCATGTTCAACCTGAAATTTGTATAACGTACCATGGTTTACCAAAAACTTAAACTTAGCCGATTCAAAAAAGGTTTCATTTAAGGCAATCAAGTTACATTGACTCAAGATTTTTAAGGCAGGATAAACGCTGTGTACATCCAAAGAAAAGCGTTGCACAAAATCAGCTAAATCAAAATCAAAACTCCTGTCGGGAATGGCTCCTACGGGCAAACTGTAATAATTGCATAAGGCTTGATAAACGCGTTTAATCACTTCATTGGGCGGAAAATTCAGGGTGAGTTTGTGTTCAGCTTCGGCTGCATCAGCTTGATGGTAAAGCAATACACAATATGCCCGTTTTTCATCTCTTCCGGCTCTTCCTGCTTCCTGGTAGTAACTTTCTGGCGAATCAGGAATTTCAAAGTGAATTACCAATCGAACATCCGGCTTATCAATGCCCATTCCAAATGCGTTGGTACAAACCATTATTCTAATGTGGTTTTGTATCCATTTTTCTTGTTTGGTATTTCTTTCTTGTGCGGTTAATCCGGCATGGTAAAAGTCGGCTGATATGCCATTTTTTACCAGCCACGATGCCAAGTCTTGTGTTTGTCTTCTGTTTCGCACATAAATCAACCCACTGCCATTTACCTTTTGTAATAAATATAAAATACGCGTGTGTTTATCTTCGGTTTGATTCACCACATAACTTAAATTGGTTCGGGTGAAACTTTTTTTGAAAACAAGCGATTTTTTAAAATCCAGTTTTTGTTGAATATCATCAACCACCTCAGCAGTGGCTGATGCCGTTACAGCCAGCACCGGTACATTTTTTAGCCATTGTCGTACTTCCGCAATTTGAATGTATTCCGGTCTGAAATCATACCCCCATTGGCTAATGCAATGTGCCTCATCAACCGCTAATAAATTAACGGTAAAATAGGGTAGTCGTTCTTTAAAGGAAGTGGTTTGTAAACGTTCAGGCGATACATACAAAAACTTATAAGCACCATTTACGGCATTCTCAATAATCAGCTCTTGTTCTTTATGGCTTAAACCACTGTAAAGTGCAGCGGCAGGAATCTCACTTTTTTTTAATTGCTCCACTTGGTCCTTCATCAAGGCAATTAATGGACTTACTACAATACACATTCCTTCTTTGCACAAGGCCGGCACTTGGTAACAAATAGATTTTCCTCCACCGGTTGGCAATAACGCGAGCGTATCATTTCCGGCCAACACGGCTTCAATAATATCTTGTTGTAAGGGACGAAACTGTTCGTAGCCCCAATATTGTTTTAATACTTGGTGAATGTTTAATGGAGTTTGCATTTATACCAAAATACTGCCGTCCTTAATCACTATTTTTCTATCTGCTCTTGCAGCCAACTCTTCGTTGTGCGTTACAATTACAAAAGTTTGTTGCAAATCATCGCGGAGTTTAAAAAATAAATCGTGTAGCTCAGCAGCATTCGCGGAGTCTAAATTACCGCTCGGTTCATCGGCAAATACTACCGAAGGTTCGTTCATGAGGGCACGGGCAACAGCAACACGTTGTTGTTCTCCACCCGAAAGTTCAGCCGGTTTATGATCAAAACGAGCACTTAGGTTTAAATAGGATAATAATTGTTCAGCACGTTTATGGCTTGCTTACTGATTTTTTTTGGCAATCCAAGCCGGGAAACTAACATTTTCAAGTGCAGTAAATTCGGGTAGTAGTTGATGAAATTGAAAAATAAATCCGATATGCTTGTTGCGGAATGCCGAAAGTTTTTGCGATGATAAGGCGGTTACGTTGGTATTATTAATCCAAACTTCTCCCGAATCAGGTTTGTCAAGCGTACCTGCAATTTGCAATAAAGTGGTTTTACCGGCACCGCTTGCGCCAACAATAGCCACAATTTCACCTTTATTAATGGTAAGGCTAATTTGTTTAAGCACATGCAAGTTGCCGTAACTTTTGCTGATATTTTTCAGTTCAATCATGTTTGAATGGGCAAAATAAGCAAAACCAAGGTTAAAAAAGTGGCGTGTAATCGGTAATTGTTTAATTTTCAATGATTTTATTTTTATGTATTAAAACTAAAATATAATACTATTTTCGCTGCAAATTTTCCGGAGATGAATATTCACGAATATCAAGCCAAACAAATCCTTAAATCATTTGGTGTTGCTGTGCAAGAAGGCATAGTAGCCGAAACAGCCGAACAAGCCTATGACGCTGCTTTAAAATTAAAAGAGCAATTCGGTAGCGACTTTGTTGTTGTTAAAGCACAAATCCATGCCGGAGGTAGAGGTAAAGGTTCAATTGTAGGTAAAGATCAACGCGGTGTTGCTGTTGCAAAAAATGCTGATAAGGCAAAAGAAATTGCTGGTAACATTTTAGGCGGAACTTTAGTTACCATTCAAACAGGCCCTAAAGGCAAATTAGTAAGTAAAGTATTGGTTGCTCAGGATGTATATTATCCGGGTCCAAACCAACCTAAAGAGTTTTACATGAGTGTAATGCTTGATCGTTCTCAGTCGAAAAACATTATTGTTTACAGTACTGAAGGCGGAATGGATATTGAGCATGTTGCTGAAACAACACCTCATTTAATTCATAAAGAAACTGTAGATCCTAAAATTGGATTACAAGGTTTCCAAGCACGTAAAATTGCGTTTAACTTAGGTTTAGAGGGCGAGGCTCACAAACAAATGGTAAAATTCGTTACAGCTTTATATAAAGCTTATGACAACAGCGATTCAGCCATGTTTGAAATCAACCCTGTGTTAAAAACTGCTGATGATAAAATTATTGCGGTTGACGGTAAAGTAAGTCTAGATGACAATGCATTATTCCGTCATGCTGACTATGCTGCCTTGCGCGATTTATCAGAAGAAGATCCTACTGAAGTTGAAGCAGGAAAGTTCAATTTGAATTTTGTGAAGTTAGATGGTAACGTAGGTTGTATGGTAAACGGTGCAGGTTTGGCCATGGCCACCATGGATATTATCAAACTTTCGGGTGGTGAGCCTGCAAACTTCCTTGACGTAGGTGGTACTGCCAATGCAACAACCGTTGAAGCAGGTTTCCGCATTATCTTACAAGATCCAAATGTTAAAGCAATTTTGATTAATATTTTTGGTGGTATTGTACGTTGCGATCGTGTTGCTCAAGGTGTTGTAGATGCTTACCAATCAATCGGAAATGTACCTGTGCCAATTATTGTTCGTTTGCAAGGAACCAATGCTGAACAAGCCAAAAAATTGATTGATGAGTCAGGCTTAAAAGTTTACTCAGCCATTCAATTAAAAGAAGCTGCTGATTTGGTACAAAAAGCGATAAGCGGAACTATCTAATTAGTTTAGATTTTACACTTACGAAATAGGCTGTCAAAAATTTTGGCGGCCTATTTTTTTATAGGTACATCAGGTTACAACCCCTCACTTCACTGTGGTCCATGCGACCTAAAACTTCAAAACTGCCATCTGCTGAAATGCGCCCCAAGTCTTGGGTTTGAATAAATGCACAAGAATCAATATTGGCCAAATCAATCACATTAATGAGCCCGGTTTTTCCATGGGTTAAAATGGTAAACGGATCATTCATATCTGTAATCACAACTTTCATCCAAGGCGGACAAACAAATGCGCCATTTTTTTGGGCATAAGCTTGTGAAAGTAATTCCGTCATTCCGTATTCCGAATGAATTTGTTCAACTTGAAATTGTTGTTGCAAATAGTTGTGAATTTCTAAACGTGTTTGTTCTTGTTTTCGCCCCTTCATTCCTCCGGTTTCCATAATGATATTTCCACTTAAGTCGGTTGGAAATGTTTCTGCAAAATCTAACAAAGCAAAGGTTACTCCCAATAAAAACAGTTTTCTTTTTTCTTGTTTGGCTTGATGCATGGCCTTTTGCAAGGCTTCAAAATCATACAAATAAAAACCGCTTAAGGGATGCTGCGATAGCTCAATTAGCTTTTGTGCCATGTAAACCAAGCTACTCCCACTGCGTTCTAGATATCCGGGAAGTAAACACAAAAAAATGTAGTCATCCGCTTTTCCGTAAAACAATTCAAATGCAGTGATAAAACTTTTTTCGTAATAACCAACATCGGCTACATAATGCGATGAAGGTGTTTGTGAAGTGGTGGTTGAGCTGGTAAATATGGTTTGATGGGGTAAGTTGTGGTTGATTACCTGATGTTGTTTGAATAATGAAACCGGTAAAAATCGGATATCAGCTATATCATCGATGGTACTTTTTGCGTTGATGAATTGTAGGTATTTATTGAACACCGGATTATGTTCGGCTTGATCATGATAAAGCCTTAAACATAATTCACTAAAATGTGTTAGTTTTGAATCAATTGCTTCTTGTATGAAAGAGTCTCTGTTCAACAAAATGATGCTTGTGTTTACGATTTTTACTTTTGCTGCCTGCAAAGGTGGTGAAATATATCCGATAATTCCATCAATTGAAGTAGAAACTGCCTACGTAATTAGAGCAGGCAATGGAGAAGACTCTTTAATTGGTGTGAGAATAAAATATAAAGACGGGGATGGAGATATTGGATTGGAAGATGGGGATACTTTACCTCCGTTTAATGCCATTATATTACCTGATGATCCTGCCAAACGGAACATCAATTTTTACTATAACAATTTACACATTGATTATTTAGAGAAAAAAGACGGAGAATATAAACATGTGGTGGCCGAGTTTACAGGTGATACATTGAGGAGACAATTACGGGTAATGAGTTTAACACCTGAAGGGAAGTTTAAGGCCATACGTGGAACAATTGATGCACAGTTTGCTCCATCTCCTTATCCGGATAGGGCAGATACAATAAGACTTAGGCTATTGTTGGTGGATCGGGCGCTGCATGTAAGCAATGCGGTTGAAACGCCCGATATTATACTAAACAGATAACGATGAATTAAAAATCATCATCATCATCGTCATCATCAAAACTAAAGCCTTTGTCATAATCCACATCCATATCATCCATCTCTAAATCCAAATCATCTTCCTCTTCATCCGCGAATGATTTTTTAGGAGCTTCTTTTTTTGCAGCTGTTTTTAAATCGGTTTTCCCTGTTTTTTTAGGAGCCGTCTTTTTTGCCGGTGTAATTTTTTTTGCCATGCGTGTTTTTATTTCATTCGGTTTAGTTCAACAAATTTAAAACATTTTGCATATTGTCAAGTGCTATTTTATGCGAATATTTATTGAGGCTGTGAAATAATAAAACTGTACATGAATTGTCAACTTAAAAGTGAAAATTATTCAAAAAAAATTTCGTTGGCGGCCATAAAAGTATTGCAATGGGCATCAACAATGTCAGCAATTTTAGGTGAGTACCCGCCTCCCATGGCAACAGCCACTGGTAAGTTGAGTTGTTTACACTTGGTAAAAACCAATTCATCACGCTGTTTACAACCTTGTGGGGTAATCTTCAATTTTCCGTATTTGTCGGTTTCCAACACATCAACACCCGAAAGGTAAAACACAAAATCAGGCTCAAAGTGATTTAAACTTTCAGTGAGGTGTTTTTCCAACAAAGCTAAATAAGCTTCATCTTCAATTCCATCGGGTAATTCCACATCACAATTGCTTACTTCTTTAAAAAACGGATAATTGTTTTTGCCATGCATACTTAAGGTAAATACATTGGTTTGGTCTTTAAATATTTGGGCTGTTCCATTTCCTTGGTGCACATCCAAATCAACAATCAGAATGCGTTTTTTTAATTGATGATGCAACAAATAATTGGCTGCAATGGCCATATCATTCAACAAACAAAAACCTTCGCCTCTGTTGGTAAATGCATGATGTGTTCCTCCGGCTATATTTAGTGCAGCTCCATATTTTATTGCATTTATAGCACAATCAATGGTGCCTTGTGCAATGCAAATTTCTCGTTCTACCAATTGAGGTGTTAATGGAAATCCAATCCTTCGAATATGCGAGGCATCCAATGCACAATCTTTTAAATCATTCCAATATTGTTGTTCGTGGGTAAGTAAAATCACTTCTTCATTGCATGGCTTGGGTGAAAATAATTGGTGTGGTTGAATAATGCCGTGGTGCAATAATTGTTTTGGAATTAATTCATATTTAATCATAGGGAAACGATGTCCCTCCGGTAATGGATGCTGATAAATCGGGTCGTATGCAATAGTAAGCATGTATGCAAAATAGGGTATAATTGAATCAACTCATACTTTTACATGGTGTTGCCGCAAAAGTTGAACTTCATCAGTTTTATGATGAACACTTGGAAATATCCAAAGGTTTTGCTTACTTCTATTTTATAAAGGTATATACCTTATGAAAATTTTCGTAACAAAAGAAACACGTCCCGGTGAAAAACGTGTGGCCTTAACCCCTGCGGTCGCCCAACAATTTATCAAGCAGGGTTACCAATGTTTGGTTGAGTCAGGAGCAGGATATGCTTCAAATTTTGAAGATGCGGCTTATCAAAATGCAGGTTGTTCCATCATTCCAACATTGGCCGATGGTTATAACCAAGCTGATGCAGTAATCAAAGTAAATCCGCCAACGGTGGATGAGGTAGCCCTAATGAAACAAGGAACAGTTTTAATTTCATACTTGTACCATTTGTTTAATGCTGAGGTTGTTCAAGCCTTAGCTAAACATCAAATCAATGCGTTTAGTATGGATGCAATGCCTCGTATTTCAAGGGCACAAAGTATGGATGCACTCAGCTCTCAAAATAACTTGGCCGGGTATAAAGCCGTAATAATTGGAGCAAATACCATGGCTAAAATTTTTCCATTAATGATGACAGCAGCCGGAACCATTACGCCTTCTCGCGTATTGATTTTTGGTGCCGGAGTAGCCGGACTGCAAGCCATTGCCACCGCAAAAAGGTTAGGTGCCATTGTTGAGGTTACAGATGTACGTCCTGAAACAAAAGAGCAAGTGGAATCATTAGGTGGTAAGTTTATTGAGGTGAAAGCAGAGGGTGTTCAAGTGGAAGGCGGATATGCTAAAGAAGTAAGTGCCGATTATTTGCAAAAACAAAAAGAGGCAGTGAATAAAAGTTTGGCTCAAGCCGATTTGGTGGTTACAACGGCATTGGTAGCTGGTAAAAAAGCACCTGTTTTAATTACCGAAGAGCAAGTGAAATTAATGAAGTTAGGCAGTGTAATTGTTGATATGGCTGTTGAGCAAGGTGGCAATTGTGCACTGAGTGAACCGGATAAAACAGTGATTAAACATGGTGTAACCATCGTAGGACAAACCAATTTACCAAGTACCATGTCACAAAATGCAAGTGAATTATACGCCAAAAATATTTTCAACTTCTTAACGCATTTATCAAAAAAGGATGGAATGAATTGGGAGTTTGAGGAAGAAATTACCAAGGGCACATTAATCACCCATCAAGGCAAAATTATTCATCCAAGTTTACAAGCAGCAACACACTAATTATGGAAAATATACTCGCATTTATTTCTGATCATAAAGAAATGTTTTACCTGCTTATCTTAATGATATTCGTAGGTGTTGAGCTCATTGGTCATGTGCCTTCGGTATTGCATACTCCACTTATGAGCGGTGCCAATGCCATTCATGGCGTGGTTATTATCGGTTCTATTATTGTAATGGGCCAAGCCGATCATGTATTGTCGCTTATCTTAGGTTTTTTGGCTGTGGTGTTAGGTACGTTAAATGTAGTGGGCGGTTTTGTAGTAACCGATCGTATGTTGGAAATGTTTAAGAAGAAAAAATAGGTATTTATTATACCTCGATAAGAACATCAATTGTAAACAAACATGGAAAATTATATTCTAGAAATTATATACCTCATCGCCTCTACAACTTTCATTTTAGGGTTGAAATATTTAGGGAATCCCGCTTCGGCACGTAAAGGTAATTTATTGGCTGCAGCAGGGATGACAATGGCCATTTTTGCAACCATATTTTTATACACCGATGCACAAGGCAATCACCTGAAAAACTTACCGTTTATATTTGGCGGTTTGTTGGTGGGAACCGTTGTGGGTTGGATTGCAGCCAAAAAGGTGCAAATGACAGCCATGCCCGAAATGGTAAGTTTATTTAATGGCATGGGTGGTGCTTGTGCCATGCTTATTTCCGTTATCGAATTTCAACACCTCACCGGAAATTTTAACCCGGAAATGTATGCACAAGGTGGCTATACTTTTTTTAGCACATTGCCTAAAGGCGAGATGCTAACCATCATTATTGGAATGGTCATCGGGTCGGTTTCATTTGCCGGAAGCATTATTGCTTGGGGTAAGTTAAGCGGAAGAGTAAAAGATAAATCATTTGGCATGCAGCAACTCATTAATATTGGATTGCTGCTTGTAATTGTTGTTTTAAGTACATGGACTATTTTAGGAAACAGCGAAGAAACCATTGAATTATTTTATGCCGTGTTGGCCATTTCATTGTTGTATGGGGTGTTGTTTGTAATGCCAATAGGCGGTGCCGATATGCCTGTGGTGATTTCATTGTTAAATTCATTTACGGGAGTTGCTGCTGCATGCGGAGGTTTTTTATATGATAACAAAGTAATGTTGATAGGTGGTGTTTTGGTAGGCAGTGCAGGAACGCTATTAACCATGGTGATGTGCAAAGCGATGAATCGTTCACTCATGAATGTGTTGATTGGCAATTTTGGCGGTGGTGCCGTTGCTTCAAGCGCAAATGCCATACAAGGATCCATCAAAGAAGTTACGGCTAGTGATGCCGCCATTTTAATGAAATATGCCAAAAAGGTGGTGATTGTTCCGGGTTATGGATTGGCAGTAGCGCAGGCTCAACATGTGGTGCACGAATTGGAAGAGTTATTAGAAAAAGAAGGTGTAGAAGTAAAATATGCCATTCATCCGGTGGCAGGTAGAATGCCCGGACACATGAATGTATTGTTGGCAGAAAGTAATGTAAGCTATGATAAGTTGGTAGAGATGGAAGAAATTAACCCGGAATTTGCAACAACCGATGTGGTGCTGGTGGTAGGTGCAAATGATGTGGTGAATCCTGCAGCGAAAACAGATCCTTCCTCTCCAATTTATGGGATGCCAATACTTGAAGTTGAAAATGCATCACATGTAATCGTGAACAAGCGAAGCATGAAAGCCGGTTATGCCGGAATCGAAAATGAGTTATTCTTCCGACCAAAAACCAGTATGTTGTTTGGTGATGCCAAGAAAGCACTCACGCAATTGGTAAGTGAAATTAAATCGTTGGGATAAGGCATTTATTTTAATACAAATTGAAAAGGTATTGCTAAGCGATTACGCCATGCATTCTCATTGTGCGCATCACCCTGAAATAATTTAGTCATCCAATTTTTTGAGGTGTAACCTTTTTGTTTCATTACATCATCAACCAATTGTTGTCCATAACCATACCAAGCATCCAATGTTTCCGTTCCTAAATCAAAATAAAATTGATGTGTGTTTGGCGCGGGAAGTTGTTGTTGCAAATAGCTGCTAAAAATTTGTGGAATGGTTTGCGTGTTTCTATAAACACTCCCCGGCCAGTGTGTTGACATACAAATGGCTGATTGAAAAACTTGCGGATACCTACAAATAGCATACAAAGAAATTAATCCGCCCATACTTGCCCCTGCGATAACGGTATTGGTTTGTTGTTTTAACCGGTAGGTTGAATCAATAAAAGGTTTTAATTCTTCAACTATAAACTTTAAGTATTGATCTGAATAAGGTAGGCCTCCAATGTCTTTTGTAATGGAATCTTTTAATAGATTTGGAATTTCATTAAAGGGTTGCTGCGGGAAATATTCTTGTCTGCGTGCAGGTGTATTCCATATAGCCACAACTAAAGTTGATTTTATTTTTTTGGCTTGAATTAGTTTCAACAAAGTTTCATCAACACCCCACTCTTGTTTGTTCCAAGTAATGGTGCTATCAAACAACATTTGTCCATCATGCATGTAAATTACATTGGTAACAGGTAAGTTATCACTGCGCCAAACATCAATCGTTCTTGATGGTATGTAGGTTGATTGAAATGTCTCATATCTTGCAAGTGTACCGCCCGATACTTTAGGTAATTGTGCTTGGGCAATACATACGTTTAAGATAAAAAGCAGGCTTATTATTCTAGGTGCCATAACGAATGGTGTATTTAATCATATTTCTGCTTCTTCGGCTATTCTTGTCATTATCATCAAAATAATAAATATCGTTTTCTTCAAACCATTTGAAAGTTTGAAATCTTGTGTTAAAAAGCTGGTAGCGGAATAGAATAGCTTTTACACTCTCTTTTTTGTAAGCACGCAGAAAACTACTCGGTCCACCCATCCCAAATCGGTAGATGCCTTTTACCGGAAAGGAATCTAAGCCAATTTGAATGGTGGCTACGTAATCCGGTGTATCTTTAAATGCTGTGGTATAACCCATCTTAATAAATTCTTTTTCGCAATCATTAATCAAATCACGTTCGAAACGGTCGTTGAAAATAAAAGGAACCTTATTTTCAATTTCCACCTTGATGCTTTGCACAACAGTTCTCTCAATTTTCACTTTGTTTCTATACCAATACTGTTGTTTGCATGCAATAAGTGAAAAACAGACAATAAGAATAATACCCGAGGTTTTTATATTTTTCATAGGCTATAATTATCCAAATATATTTTTATTCAAGCTGTGTTGCCAGTTAAATTAAAAGGTTTTAATATGAGTGTAAACTTTTGGTAATGCATGTTTTGACACAAACAATTAATGGTTGAAGCTGTTTTAACATCATACTTCTTATGAAAAAGCTAGGTTTTATTGCAATATCAATAGCATTCTTTCAATGCTCAAACGCACAAAGCATTTCGAACTATTTATTTAGTTCGTTAAATGGCACCTTTACCTATTTACCAACAACGGCCACCTCACCTGCTTTAATAAGCGGTTCGGCCAATGAGGGTTTATATCCATCTATTTCTATTGGATTTGATTTTTTCTATTTAGGAAAAAGAATAACCAGTGTGCAGCCGAGTACGAATGGGTGGATGATTTTGGGAACCAATGTATCTTCAGGTGCTGTAGCTTCTAATAATTTTAACTCCTTTTCATTGCCAAGTGAAGTAGTAGCTCCATTGTGGGATGATTTGGACATGAGCAGCGGTACATTCAGGCACCAAACAACCGGTATTGCTCCTAATCGTGTTTTTACGGCAGAGTGGAGAAATGTTGAGTGGAACTGGAATACCAATACGCCTGTTATTTCATTTCAGGTAAAATTATTTGAAACCACCGGTGTGATTCAGTTTGAATATGCGCAAGAAGCGGGTAATGTTGCGGGAGCAAGCGCCTCCATTGGAATTCGAGGTCTTGACAATACTTCTTCTAACGCATTTATTTCCTTAACAGGAACCGGCACTAATCCCACTTCAAGTACATCTATTTCAACAAATACATTGAATTCAAAGCCTGCTACAGGGCAAATTTATCGCTTTTCAAATGGCACCGTAAATGCACCAACCGGTTTTGGTTTCAATTCAAGAACCATAAATAGCATGAATATTACTTGGATTGATAATGTATCAAATGAAACAGGGTTTGTTATTTATCGATCAACTGATAATATAAATTTTGTATATGATGGAATGGTTATGTCCAATACAACATCATATACTGTTCAAAATTTGATTAGCGGAACTACTTATTTTTACAGAGTATTTGCTTTAAACGAAGGCAGGTTGAGCACGGCTTTAACCGGTTCGGCATCTACTTTGCCGGGAACAATCAGCGGAGTATTAAATGTTCCGGGAAATTATTCGAGCATAACAGCTGCATTAAATGCCTTGCGAACAAGCGGTATGGCAGGGCCTGTTGTTATTCAGCTTAACACTACCTATAATAACGCAAACGAATCTTACCCAATTAACGTTTCAGGTTTAGGAACTGCATCCAATAGAACTTTAACCATTCGTCCCGCATCCAATGTAACATCATTGGTTTTGTCGTCTCCTGCCAACACCTCCGTATTTCAAATATTTAATACCAATAATTTTATTATTGACGGCCGCCCGGGAGGAACAGGTACCACAAGGGCCTTAACTATACTTTGTAATAATGGCATAAATACCATCTCTTTTTTTGATGATTGTACAAACGATACCATTCGTTTTTGCAGGATTGGATTAAATGATAATGGCAACGGATTTTTCCCGTTTTCAAGTAACATTACTTTTAGTACTAATTCAGGTTTTGTTACCGGAAGTAATAACAATGCAATTCTCAACAATGAAATTTATGGCATTAATCCTCCATCATCATTAATTACTTTTTCGGCATTTGGAACAGCCACTTCTCAAAACAATACCATTAGCAATAATATTATGTATGATTTTGCCGGTAACCTTAGGTTTTTTGGATCAACCAATGCTGCAATTTATTTAGATGGTAATGTGAATAATTTTACCATTAATAACAACAATATTTATGAAACACAATCTATCACGTCAACTGCGCAGGGTGGAAACCCATACGTAATTGGTGGAATTAGAATAAGTTCAAATGTTCCTGCTAATTTTACTATTACAAATAATACCATAGGCGGAAGTAATGCAACAGCAACCGGCAATCCTTGGGAGCTAGGACCTGTTAGTGATTTTAATGGAATTATTCCTATTGATGTTACCTTGCAAGGCACATCAAGCTTAGTAATAACAAATAATGTTATCAGAAATTACTTTTTAGGAAGCTCTGCCTCATTTGGTGGTTTTACCGCTTTTTCCGGTATAAAATTTACAAGTTTTTCAAAAGCAACGGGAGTAAACATATCCAACAACACCATTGGTAGGGATACCGGAAATACTAGCATTTCTATTGTGAATGAAGGTTTATCTCCCATGTTGGTTACAGGTATTCTAATTGATGCGCCTGATACTTCTTCTGTAATTTGTAACGGAAACTCTATTGGAAGTTTTAACATGACGGGGCCGGGAGCAAATAATGGATTTCAGTTTATTGGGATTTGTATGCAAAGTTCAGGTACGGTGAGCAATAACCTGATTGGAAGTTTAACCACCAATAATAGTATTTTAGCCGCCAACACTGCATCATCCAGCCAACAAACTGTAACCGGGATTGGTACTACTTTTTATCAATTCTTTGCATTAAGAAATGAGGCGCTTACCATAACAGGGAATACAATAAGCGGCTTAAGAAACAACTTTAATGCTTCAACAAATATCGATAGGGTTGTTGGTATTGATGCACTCGAAACGCGGTTTTTAACCATCAATTCAAATCTTATCCAACAACTCACCAGTCAGTCATCCGCTTTAAATTCATTAGTGTATCCGGTGAAAGGTATTCAAGTAACCAATTCAAGTTTTATTAATCAATCTGCAACTGCTATTGAAGGTAATATTGTTAGAGGACTTCTTAACTCAACGGCTTCCGGAGCAGCCAATATTGGCGGAATTGTAATCAACAGTATTACAAGTGCACCATATAACCTGTCTCGTAATTTTATTCATTCGTTTAATGTAAATTCTACCAATCCCAATACCCAAATAACAGGTATTGTATTGCAGGATGGAGAATCTCGGTTAACCAATAATATGATTAGGTTAGGAATTAACGCATTAGGTATATCTGTTGATGCACCTGCAGCTATTAATGGAGTAGATATTATTAATTCAGATAATACAACCTTGTGGCATAATTCTATTTTTATTGGAGGAAGCTTAATCAACAGCACCACCAATACGTTTGGTGTGAAAAGAAGTGGTAACGGGTCGTTAAATTTGGTAAATAATATCATCGTAAACCAACGAAGTTTTACCTCTGGTACGGTAAAACGAAATTTTGCCATTGGCTTATCAGGTTTTAATTCATTTACGGCAAACCATAATTGTTATTTTCGTTTAGGTAACGGAACCGGAATTGCTGAGGTGGCCTCAACTGTTTACGACACCATAACCTTATGGAGAAATGCAAGTGGAGGTGATGCTGCAAGCGGTGTGGTTAACCCTAATTTTGTGAACCCTTCCGGTAATGCCCAAACATTAGACTTGCATGTGTTCGGAACAACGCCAATTGAATCAAACGGAACCCTAATTACTGATGTTACGGTAGATTTTGACGGACAAAATAGGAGCACATTAAGTCCGGTGGATATTGGTGCTGATGCAGGTTTATTTACTCCAACTTTACTGCCTGTGAAATGGAACAGTTTTGATGTAGTGAAAATAAATAATCAATTGGTCTCGGTTAATTTTAGTGTGGCTTCTCAAACCAATAATAAATGGTTTTTTATTGAAAGATCTTTAGATGGAAATACTTTTAACAAGGTTGGGCAAATAGAAGGTGCTGTAAATTCTAATGTGCTTATGAAATATAGTTTTAATGATGATATCAGTGATATTTCACAAGGTTATGTTTACTATAGAGTGAAGCAAGTTGATTTGGACGGAAGCACAAGCACAACGGAAATCAAAAGTGTGCTTATTGGACAGGATGCATCACAAATGCTTAGCATTAGTGCCTACCCCAATCCTTTTTCAAATGTGTTACAAGTGCAATATCCTGCTGCAGATGCAAACGGAGAGTTGATTTTGTTTGATAAAGAAGGAAGAACACTTTATTCATTTCCAACCGAAAAAGATGGAGGTGAGTTAACTCTAGATACTTCATCATTACTTCCGGGAATTTATTTTATTCGAGTGAATAATTTGAAAGTGATTAAAGTAGTGAAGTCATATTAATTAATGCACGATTGTGTATCATTGTACCTTCAATGAAACAAATCATCATGAAGGTATCAATTATTGTAGCGGTAGATCAACAAAATGGAATAGGCAAGAACAACGAATTGCTTTGTTATTTGCCTGATGATTTAAAGTATTTTAAACGTATTACATCCGGGCATTGCATTGTAATGGGAAGAAAAACCTATGAGAGCATCGGACGTTTGCTTCCAAACAGAACCAATATTATTGTAACCACCAATACTAATTACAAAATTGAGGGGGCCGTTATGGCGCATAGTTTGCCGCAGGCCATTGAACATGCAAAGCAAACCGGTGAAACCGAACTGATGATTACAGGTGGAGGTACGATTTATAAAGAGGCCTTAGATTTGGTTGACAAAGTTTACCTTACACGCATACAACATGTTTTCGAAGCAGATACATTTTTTCCGGAGTTAAAAGTAGAAGTGTTTAAACTTACTTCATCCGAAGTACATGAAGCAGATGATAAACATCCATTTGCTTTTGCTTTTGAAGTATGGGAAAGGTCTCATTAAGATACACTGTTCTCGCTGTCACGCTCCATGACAAAGCCTAATCGTTTTCCGGTTGGCATACCACTTCCGTGACTCATCATATTTTTTTGCTCAATAGTAATGAAGCTGATGGCGTCAACAGGTGGTGCCATCAAATCAAATTTTAAACAAAATATCATAGCCTCTTCAATAATTTCCCGTAAGCTTTGGTTACTGATAACATTATTTTCAAAGTCATTAAAGACAAAAGAAAGCGGACGTTTGCCATCTACAAAAAAGTGCCTGTCTTTATTAATAAAAATACGTGCAATAAGGTAACCCAAATCTTGATCGCGGTTATATTTTAATGAATCGCTCAAGAAATTGTAAATCTGAATCATGCCGCAAAACTCACGCATGTGATCTTCTTGAACATACTTTGTTTTATTAATGAAATGATTTTGGTCGAAATCAAACACATTCGTATGCATCATCATAACTAAAGTGTCACCGCTAAACTTAAAGTGCACTTCAAAATCACCTTTATCGTTGTATTTAACTTCAACATGCGGAGCTTCTTTATCAATACTTGGAATTAATTCTGATTCTATCTGCTTAAGCACTTGCTTAAGTTCTTTAAATACCTCCTGCGTTATGCGAAATACTTGTTGTTTGGTTTCTGATTTTTTACAAAGAAGAGTTTGAATTTCTTTTAATTTGTCTGAAGTCATAATGATGGTTTTAGTTGTTAACAACAAAGCCCTCTTATTGGAGGGCTTTATTAAAAATATCAATAAGCTTTTGCAAATAATACCCTTTGTTTGCTTGGTTTTCCGGTGAGTACACAAGTGCCTTGTTCTTGCGAATTGTTAAGCGGGATACACCTAATGGTAGCTTTAGTCAATTCTTTAATTTTGGCTTCCGTTTCTCCGGTGCCATCCCAGTGTGCGCTAACAAATCCTGTTTTATTTTCAATTGCGTCTATAAATTCATCCCAAGTATTGGCAACCCAAGTGTGCTCTGTTCTATAATCAAGCGCCTTTTGATAGAGGTTGGTTTGAATGAGTGATAATAAATGTTCGATTTTATTTTCAATATCAACCATACTCATGACTTGTTTTTCTTTGGTATCGCGTCTGGCCACTTCTACAGTTTCATTTTGCACATCACGCGGACCAATAGCCATGCGAACTGGTACGCCTTTCAATTCCCATTCGGCAAATTTATAGCCAGGAGTAAGGTTATCTCTGCTGTCAACTTTTACGGTAATACCTTTCAGTTTAAGTGCTTTTTGTATGTGTTCAATTTTTTCGAATACAAGTATTCTTTCCTCCTCTTTACGGGCAATCGGAACAATTACAACCTGTATTGGTGCAAGTTTTGGAGGTATTATTAAACCTTCATCATCACTATGGCTCATGATTAATGCTCCCATCAAACGGGTTGAAACTCCCCATGAGGTAGCCCAAACATATTCTTGTTTATTTTCTTTAGTAATGTATTTTACGTTAAATGCTTTAGCGAAATTTTGTCCTAAAAAATGTGAGGTGCCCATTTGCAAAGCTTTTCCATCTTGCATCAATCCTTCAATACAATAGGTTTCATCGGCTCCGGCAAAACGTTCATTTTCGGTTTTTACACCTTGTATTACAGGCACTGCCAAGATGTTTTCGGCAAAATCAGCATAAACTTCCAACATTTGTTTGGTTTCGGCCAGCGCTTCTTCCTTAGTGGCATGGGCTGTGTGGCCTTCTTGCCATAAAAACTCTGCAGTACGCAAAAACAAACGGGTACGCATTTCCCATCTTACCACATTTGCCCATTGATTGATTAATATAGGTAAATCTCTATATGATTGAATCCAATCACGATATGTATTCCAGATAATTGCCTCGCTGGTTGGGCGTACCACCAATTCTTCCTCAAGTTTCGCTTCCGGGTCAACCATCAACTTCCCTTTTTCATCCGGATTCGCCTTAAGCCTATAGTGAGTGACAACTGCACATTCTTTAGCAAAGCCTTCCGCATTTTTTTCTTCTGCTTCAAATAAACTTTTAGGCACAAAAAGCGGGAAATAGGCATTTTGGTGTCCAGTTTCCTTAAATCTTTTGTCTAATTCAGCCTGCATTTTTTCCCAAATGGCATAACCATAAGGTTTAATTACCATGCATCCTTTAACGGCCGAATGTTCGGCCAAATCAGCGTTTTTCACCAGATTATTATACCATGCACTATAATCTTCGCTGCGTTTTACTTTTTTTATATCCATTAAATTGGGCTTTTTGGAATAGATTTTGTCCACTATTAAAAACCGAAGCAAAGTTATATTTTCACCAAATAATTGCACGATTATGCCAAATAATAAATTTCAGCTTTTTTTATACAGCATCCTTGCAACTGTTTTATTGGGGGCCTGTGGTTCTTCCAATAACATTGTGCACGCTATTGAAGATGATGTTTATTTTTCAAAAAAGGCTTCCAACGACAAAGTGCCTGTTTATGTGCCTGAGGTAGATGTAAAAGAAATTATTAAGGCAAATCCTACCCAATATGGCAATGAGGAGGAACAATCACCAACTTCAACTAATTTTAACTCCGACAATAGCAATATTAACCCCAATGCTGCGGCAGCTTACCCAAGTTACCGTGCAGCACTTGATGCCAGAAATAACCAGGAAACTGAAACACAAAACCAATTTTTAAATACCATTCCATATGAAGAAGAAGGTGCTGCTGATGCCCAACGTTTACGCATGCAATATGCGGGTTCGTTTGGCAATTATTTTGGTAATGGTTTTGGTATGGGTTTCGGAGATCCATTTTGGGGTGGCAATGCATGGAACAGCGGATTTAATTTAGGTTGGAATAATCAGTTTGGTTGGGGAATGGGAATCAATTCATGCTGGGGTAATCCGCAATGGGGATTGAATAATCAGTGGGGTTGGAATAATCAATGGGGTTGGAACAGGTGGAACCGATTTGGATTTTACGATCCATGGTGTGCTTGGGGTGGAAACGGACTTTTTTATGATCCATGGAATAATCCTTGGGGAATGAATGGATGGTATGACCCGTGGGGTTGGAATGGATGGGGCTGGAGAGGCGGCTCTCGTTGGTGGGGGCATAATCGTTTTGATGATAATGTTGCACAACAACCTGCTCGTCCGCAACGTCCTCGTGGACAATCAGGAACTACAATGCCTCGTCCGGCTGAGATGCAAGCTCAAACACCTAACGGAACCGGAACAGTAACCCCTCAGGCAGGAGAAAGAATTCAAATGCCTCGCCCGGGAGCTCAGTTGGTTAATCGTGACGGACAGGTAATTTATGTTCCGCCACAAGAATATAGAAGTAATGTGCCAAGAGGTTATGATTCCTATCCGCGCAGTATCAATCGTTCAGAACCTCAACGTGCCGTAACACCTCGAAGTAATGAGGTTTCACCACAAGTTAGACCGAATAATACCATCATTAATCGTACAGAACCTGCTCGAAATAATTATCAACCATCTAATACCGAAATTAGAAGGACGCCTGCGCCCGCACCGCAACCTCGAAACGATCGTTTTCAACCTGCACCTCAAGCGCCAAGGTCACAACCTCGCTTTGAGCCAACACCAAGAAGTGCACCTTCCGGAGGAGGAGGAGGAGGTCGAGGCGGTTCCGGTGGTGGTGGTGGTTCAGCACCACGTCCTCGCAGCAGATAAATTCAATCATTAAAATGTAGTCATGAAAGTTATGAAGCAAATTATTTTCATTGCATGCATGTGTGTTACCATTAGCACATTTGCTCAGAATGAAGCTGATATCTTACGTTATTCGCAACAATACACTTTAGGAACAGCACGTTCCCTTGGTGCAGGTGGCGCATTTGGCGCAACCGGTGCGGATTATTCCTCATCTTTAATTAATCCTGCCGGGTTAGGTTTTTACCGCAGAAGTGAGCTTCACCTTTCCATGGCACTTACCGCAAACGTGGCTGATGCCAATTATTTGGGCTCAACTACTTTTGATAGAAGAACCAATTTTAATATTCCTACTTTTGGTTTTGTATTGTCAAAAATGAATTCCGGCTTAAATGGAGATGCTACCGATGGAATTGTTGGATTTAATTTTGCTTTTGGTCATCACCGTTCGAATGATTTTCAACAAAACTTATTTATTGAAGGCAACAATAATAGAAGCAGCATTACTGATTTTTATGTGCAACAATCAAACGGGATAGATTACAGAGACATCACCGCTTCGGGAACTGAATCTAATTTTTCCAATTTGGCTTGGCGTGGTTATTTAACCGATACATTTGACAACAGTGCTTCTTATTATTCACCTTGGTTTTATGGTGATAATAATGGGTATAACTTGCTTCAAACCTACCAAATCACCAGAAGGGGTTCAACCGATGAGTTTAATATTTCAGGTTCAATGAATATTGGCAATACACTTTTTTTGGGTGCCGGATTAGTAATGATGGAAGTAAGGCAACAATATAAAGCAGTGTTTACAGAGAGTGATCCCGACAGAACTGTGAACAACTCATTAGGCAGCACTTACCGATACAGCAGTTTAACCACTGAAATAAATACCGAAGGAAGTGGAATTGCGGGAAGATTTGGTGTAATATTTCGTCCGGTTGATGCTTTTCGATTGGGATTATCTGCTCAAACTCCTGCTCGCATAGCACTTACTGATAAATACAAGTACATTCTTGAAAGTGATATTGACTATCCAGGAATTGGCTATAACAGCGTAATCGGTCCGGAGGAACAAATGGACTATGAATTAATTACTCCTGCAAGGTATACGTTG
>JBKDBG010000112.1:0-15713 GCA_046314755.1 Bacteroidota bacterium
AATATCATGGGATACCAACGACTTTATATACCAATACAAAAGCACCCGTTTGCGAAGTTTTGAGGTGTCTTGTAACGGCTGCAGCATTGGATCTTGGCACGTTCAAGCTGAACCAATTGTAGATCTTAATCCTGTTACGGGGGAATTGAGGACATATGGAAGAAATGTAACAGAAATTCTAGAAGGTGGTTTATTATCATTTAGAGCCGCATTTGAAGACACCTTACGGACTGGAATAAATAGGCCCGAGCTAAGCTTAACCAACTTCATACAAGTAAACAATCCCTTTAAAGAAGAGCTTAGTTTAACCTTTACCCAACCCTCCACAGGCCATTTGCAATTGTGCAATACCTTAGGCCAGGTGCTACATGCGCAACACATACAAACTACACAAGCTACACCTTTGCCCATAAACACCCAGCACCTAGCCTCGGGTGTATATTATTTAACCTATACCTTAAGCCAAACCAACCAAACCTTGCTTCAAAAATTGGTGAAGTATTAAACCATAATCCAATTAGATGGAATAAAACTTTAGTTTAAAAAATCCCCAAATAAAAGCGGCTGTTTCTATAACAGAAACAGCCGCTTTTTTACAATCTTTAACGGTGAAATTTTATCTTCTATTTTTTTGAATCAATTTGTATAACTCATCCAATTTAGGTGAAAGGATAATTTCTGTTCTGCGGTTTTTGGCTCTGCCTTCCGCTGTTTCATTTGATGCTTTCGGATAAAATTCTCCTCTTCCTGCTGCTTGTAAACGTTTCGGGTTTACACCATGCTCTACACTTAACAATCGAACAATGCTTAGTGCACGATCAGCGCTTAGTGCCCAGTTATCTTCATATTTTGCTGTTTTAATTGGAATATTGTCGGTGTGGCCTTCAATTTGCACATCAATATCAGGGTTTTTGTTTAATACATCTGCCAAGGTACGTATGGCTTCTAATCCTTTTTCTTCAACCTGCGCACTGCCAGATTTAAACAATAACTTATCACTTAAGGATACATACACTTTTCCGTTTTTCATTTCCACGCTAATCTCATCCGACTTAAAAGCCATCAAGGCTTTTTTAACCGTGTTGTTCAACGCATTTAACAACGAGTCTTGCGCATTAATTATCCCTTGTAATTCAGCCAAACGTTTTTCACGTACTTCTAATTCTTCAGCTTTAATTTTTAGGGCATTGTTAAACTTTTCGGCATCGCCTAAACTCTTTTTCATTAAATCGTTGTAGCGGGCATTCAGCTCGGCATACTGTGCTTTTAAATCGTTGTTACGTGCATTACAGTCGTTGTATTTTGCAGTAAGTGCTTTGTATAATGAGTCGAGGTAACGATATTCAATTCCGCGTTGGGTGGTATCTTTATTAAAAGCAATTACCAGGTCGTTTAAAGAGTCGCGTTGGTTTAACGCTTTTTTCATACGTTTTGAAAGAAAGAAGTTGTATGATTTTTCATTAAACGTTTTTGGTTCATCATAAACCGATTTAGGGTCTAACTGTCCGTAGGCCAATTTTACTCCCAAAGTGATTAAGGCAACCAGCGTAGCTAAAATGATTTTCTTCATCGTATTAGTTTTAGTTGGTTGCAAAATTCACATAAAATGCCGTGTAAATACGTTGGAGTTATTCAGATTATTGGCGGCTTGTATACCAATGTATACAGATTTTTAGGCATAAAA
Organism: Bacteroidota bacterium; assembly: GCA_046314755.1. Lineage (GTDB taxonomy): Bacteria > Bacteroidota > Bacteroidia > UKL13-3 > UKL13-3 > UBA6183. Next base: position 1,685 of record JBKDBG010000112.1, read on the forward strand.
AAAGGCGGAACAAGTCCGCCTATTTGGTATACGTTTAAACTGTTATTTCTTTTTCTTCCTATCAAAATCAATAACAATTGGTGTTGCGATAGCTACTGATGAATACGTACCAAACACGATACCTACCAATAATGCAAAGGTAAATCCTCTGATTACTTCACCACCAAAGAAGAACAATACTAATGCCACCAAAAACACCGTTAATGAAGTGATAATGGTACGGCTTAAAGTTACGTTCAATGCTTTATTAATTACCACACCTTGGTCTTCGGTTTTATGGTCGTTTAAGTATTCACGAATACGATCAAAAACTACCACGGTATCGTTAATAGAGAAACCGATAATGGTTAAGATAGCTGCGATAAAGTTTTGGTCAACCTCCATTGGAAAAGGAAGGATTCCGTCAAATATCGAGTAGAAGCCCATCATCATTAACACGTCATGCATTAAAGCAATAATAGCACCTAAAGCATATTGCCATTTGCGGAAACGAATTAAAATGTATAAACCAATACCAAGTAAGGCAATAATAGCAGCCCAGAATGAGGCCACTTTAATATCATTAGCAATGGTAGGGCCCACTTTTGATGAACTTAATATTTGCGTTTTTTTACCAAGAGCATTTAAGCCTTCGTTTAATTTCGCTTCAACTTGTTCGCTTGCGTTGGCCGAAGTTTCGTTAATTAAATATGTGGTAGTGATTTTGTATTTGGTATCACTTCCGTAAGTTTTTACTTCAGGCGCACCTTCAAATGGAGCAGTTAATTTCTCGCGAATTTCATTTTGCGATACCGGTTGATCAAACTCTACTACATAGGTCCAACCGCCTTTAAAATCAACACCCAAAGTAAATCCTTTGGTAAAAATGGATACTAAACCTGCAGCAATTAATATACCTGAGAAAGCATAGAACTTCATACGGTTCGGTACAAAGCTGTAGTTTAAGTTTTGGAATAATCCGTTTGAGAAATTGGTTACATACGTTACTACTTTGCCTTTGTTTACTTGCCACTCGGTAATTACACGTGATAATAACACAGCAGTAAACATTGATGATAAAATACCAATGATTAACGTAATGGCAAAACCTTGAACCGGACCTGTACCGAATGAGTACAATACCACACCCGCCAATAAAGTAGTTAAGTTTGAGTCAATGATAGAAGAAGCCGCATGCGCATAACCGTCTGATATGGCATTTTTTAAACTTCTTGAATTGTGTTTCATTTCCTCTTTAATACGCTCGTTAATTAACACGTTCGCATCAACCGCCATACCAATGGTTAACACAATACCTGCAATACCCGGTAAGGTTAGGGCAGCACCTAATGATGCCAATACGCCAATAATAAAATATACGTTGGCAATTACGGCTATATCAGCAATGTAGCCGCTGCTTCCGTAGTACACCACCATAAATATTAAAATAACAACGGTAGCAATAACCATGCTCCATAAACCTTGGCTAATACTTTCAGCACCTAAAGTTGGGCCCACAACGGCTTCTTCAACAATACGTGTTGGTGCAGGTAATTTACCGGCTTTTAAAATATTGGCTAAGTCGTTTGCCTCATCCACATCAAAATTTCCGGTGATAGATGAACGGCCGTTTGGAATTTCGTTTTGTAAGTTTGGTGTAGAGTATACAACATCATCCAACACAATAGCGATTGAGCGACCAATATTTGCTTTGGTTAAGTTTTTCCAAATATTGGCTCCTTGCGGATTCATGGTCATGCTTACTTCAATATCACCAGATTGGCTCACATCTCTTCTGGCATCAATTACCTTATCGCCTTCAAGCTGTGCCCCACCGTTTAATCCTACTTTTAAAGCATGTAAAAATACCAGATCTTGGTTATCGCCAACGGCTTTGCTTTCCCATAAAAACTTAATGTTTGAAGGAAGCGCACCCATGCCTTTAGCACGGCTAAGCATGCTGTTTACTTTTGCAGTATCGCGTATCATGGTCATACCACAAACCGAACCACGTTCAATCAACATACCTTTGTCGTCAACGTTTGGTTGCATGTAAGTAAACAACGGATTTTCTTTTCTGGCTTTTTCAATTTTAGCTTGGGTTGAATCAGCACCTGCAGATGCTGTAGCACCTGAATCTTTTTTATTGGTGTTTGAACCTAATCCGGCTAAAGCATTGCTTTTAGTTGTAGTATCGGTTGATGATTTAGCTGTATCTTTTTCTGCTGCCATTACACTAGCCAAAGCTTTGTTGGCATCCGATAAATATTTAAATGCTTCTGGGTTAGTAAACGTTTCGTAGAACTCCAATTTGGCACTACCTTGTAATAACTTACGTACACGAGCAGGATTATCAACGCCCGGCAATTCAACCAAAATACGTCCGCTGCCTTCTAATTTTTGAATATTAGGTTGAGTTACCCCAAATTTATCAATACGAGCACGTAAAATTTGGAATGAACGATCAATGGCTTGGTTTGCTTCTTCGCGAATGTAGCTAAGTACTTCTTGGTTGGTTGAAGTAGGTTTAACTTTATCTTTATTATTTTGTGTTGCGAATAAAGCTGCCAACTTTCCTTGTGGAGCAATTTCTTCGTATGCTTCACCAAATAAAGTAACGTAATCTTTTTGTGTTGTTTTTAAGCGTTCGTTTGCTGTGGCTATGGCTTTGGTTAAACTCGGATCAGGGTTGTTGTTGGCTAATGAATACACCAAGTCACCCAATGAAACCTCAAGGGTAACGTTCATACCACCTTGCAAGTCTAAGCCAAGGTTTAATTCACGCTCCTTGCACTCAAGGTAAGTGAATTTTTTAAATCCTAAGTTTACCAGCGGCTCACGGGCAATACTGTCCAAATACGCTCTCTCTTTTGCTACATCACCGTTAGCAAATTCCTTTGCTTGTTGTTCCGCGCTGTACGTAAACCACGTAAACGATAGCTGGAATAAGCAAACCACTGCTAAGGCAATGGCGAATAGTTTAATTGCACCTTTACTTTTCATCTTCTTATGTTAGGTAATTTTTATTTGTTGCTATTATAATATAATTATCGAAGCGGGCAAATATAACCGCTCACACCTACTTTTACAACTTAGGTTTAAAATTCTAATTAGGCTGATTCACAAGGAAATAAACTACAGTGGTTGAATTGAAAAAAGTAAGCACCGAGTTTATTGGTTGTTTAGTTTCCACCTAAAATGGTCTTCTATCACCTTTAAACTGTTGTTAAAGTGGTTGTTATTGTTAATGATAATATCGGCTTGGGTGCGGTAAGGCTCCAAATATTTGCGGTAAGCCGGCATCACATGGTTATTCCATTGATAATGCACAAAATCAGCAGGAATGTTGCGCTCTTGCGTATCGCGTTTGAGTCGCCTTTCCAATTGAAGTTCCTCTTGCGCCTCCACAAAAATTTTCAGGTCGAAATGGGTTGAAATGTCTTCTCGGTAAAAAATAAATAAGCCTTCAATAATGACAATGGGAGCGGAGTGAAAATAAATCCAATCACCCATTTGTTCCTCATGCTGAAAACGATACTCTTGGCGTTTAATGGTTTCGCCTTGAGCCAATTTAAGCATATCGGCTTTAAATGCATCTAAATCGATACATTCGGGTAAATCATAATTGATGTGTCCGTTTTCATCAACCAATTGTTCTCCGGCAGGCCTGTAATAGTTGTCTTGTGATAAAATACAAACCTGTTCTTTGGAAAATATTCGGCCTATTTCGCGCAATAAACTTGTTTTTCCGCTGGCACTTCCGCCCGTAACTCCCACTATATAAGGCAACTTACTCATTTTATGTAGTCAAAATATCTTTCTGCAATTAGCAGCATAATCTTAATTTTTGCAAACATTAAAACATAAGTCTAACCTTTTGGGTGATTTACCGACTTCAATCCGACACTTACCGAAACTTTTTGTGTATTGGAAACGTTTTTTAGAATAAAAGTTTCCTGAGTGAAATTTCGTCTTATCTTTGTCGCGTTAAAAAATCATCAATGAGTGAGGTAAAAGAAAAAATACTAACCGAAGCCGAGGCCTTGTTTTTAAGGTACGGCTTTAAAAGCATTACCATGGATGATGTGGCTAGAGAGTTGGGTGTATCCAAAAAAACTTTATATCAGTTTTTTGCAGATAAAAATGATTTGGTGCACCAATGTGTTGATCATTATTTGGAAAACATGAACAACGCTTGCCGACTCATCATTGCATCAAAAGAAATGGATGCCATTGAGGTAATGCTACAAATTGCCGAACAAGTAAGGCAAATGATTAAACAGGTTAATCCAAGCAGTGTGTATGATTTGAAAAAGTATTTTAAATCAGCATGGGATAAGTTGGAGGCCGATAGGCGCGGATTTATCAAACACACCATCAAAGAAAACCTGGAGTTGGGAATGAAAAAAGGTTTGTACCGCAAAGACTTGGATGTGGAGGTAACCTTAAGCATTTATGTTTACTTAATTGGTATGTTAACCGACCCCGATCATTACGAACACCAAGGCATGGATATTAAAACCATGCAAATGGAAATTATAAAATACCACTTGCGAAGCATTTGCACACCCAAAGGAATGGAAATGCTTGAAGAAAAATTGAAAAAGTTAAAACACAGTAAACACCTTAATTAATCACAGTGTACCGTATGAAACACATTATTTTAATTACGCTTTCGTTTTTATTGGCATTTAGGTTAAGTGCACAACAAAATGCCGAAGTAAAAAAATTATCGCTGCAAGAAGCGGTAGAATTGGCTAAAGCCAACAATGTAAATTTAAAAAATAACAAGCTTGAGGTTTTACAGGCCGAACAAAAAGTGAAAGAGGTAATGGCATTGGGCTTACCGAATGTGAATGCCGAAGGTAGTTTTTTACATAATATAGAAATACCGGTGCAACGACTACCAAACTTTATCAATGCAGCTTTGCCTGCGGGTTCACCTCAAGGTCCGGAATTTATTGATGCTCGTTTTGGCGTGAATTATACAACCAGTGCAAAAATAACTGCCACACAATTGTTGTTTGACGGAGGATTTTTGATGGGATTAAAAGCATCGAAAGAATTTGTGAACCTTTCACGGGTGAATTTGCAACGAAATGAAGTGCAAACTACCGTTGATGTAAGTAAGGCCTATTACATGGTTTTGATAATGCAAACCAATTTAAAATTATTAAATGCCAATATTCAACAATTGGAAAAGGTTAGTTTTGATTTGGAACAAGCCAGCAATAACGGTTTAATTGATAAAATTGAATTTGATCGTATTTCATTACAATTATCAAACCTTACCCTACAACGCGATAAGTTGGTTGACCAAGAAAAAATTGCCTTGATGTTGTTAAAACTTCAAATGGGAATCAACATACAAGATAATGTTCAATTAACTGATGAATTAGAAAGTTTATATACGAAAAAACAAACTGCTCCGGTTGAAGCAACTCCTGATTTAACCAAACGCCCCGAATATCGATTGTTGCAACAACAAGTGCGCTTGTTTGAACTAAGCAAAAAAAGATACCAGTATGGTTTTGCACCATCATTGGCTGCATTTGCTACGCATCAACAAAATACATTTGGTAATAATTTTAGTGATGTTGGAAGAACTTGGTTCCCCGGAACATTTTGGGGTTTGAGTTTAAACATTCCTGTGTTTGATGGGTTGAGAAAAAATGCCCAAATCCAACAAGAGGATATCAATATCAAAATTGCGCGCAATAACCTTGATAATTTACAATCGAGTTTAATGGTACAGGTTAATGCCGCACAAGCCAATTATAAAAGGGTGAATCAGCAAATACTCATTCAAAAGAAAAACTTGGATTTGGCACAAGAAATTTATAACAAGGTTGAATTAAAATATAAAAACGGTTTGGCCAGCAGCTTGGAACTAACTACATCACAAACTGATTTAGAAACTGCACGTACCAATTATTTAACTACCGTGTACGACTTTTTTATTGCTGAGTTAGAATTACAACAATCATTAGGAAACATTAATTAATCAATTGCATTTAAAACATTACGTTATGAAAAATATAAACATCCTTTTTAGCACAATTATTTTATTCGCTATTACTGCTTGTGGTAATGGTGGTAACTTAGAAAGCAAAAAAGCAGAGTTAGAAAATTTAAAGGCTCAACAAATCGAGTTAGTGGCTAAGATTACAGCCTTGGAAGAAGAAATCGCAAAAAGTGGCGATACCACAAAAACCAATGTAGATACACGTGCAAAATTAGTGGCCATTACTCCGGTGAGTAAACAAAATTTTGTTCATGCCATTGAAGTGCAAGGAAAAGTTGATGGTGATGAAAATATTTCGTACACCTCAAAAGTGCCGGGTAGTGTAATGCGCATAAATGTAAAAGCAGGTCAACGTGTTTCAGTAGGGCAAGTTTTGGTGGAGTTAGATAGTAAAGCGCAAAAGGCTCAACTCGAATCTATGAAAAAACAGTTTGAATTGGTAAATACCTTGTATGAAAAACGCAAGGCTTTGTGGGATCAAAAGGTAGGCAGTGAAATTGAATTTTTACAAGCCAAATCAAACAAAGAAAGTTTGGAGAAACAAATTGTTTCTATGAAAGAAGCACTGGATTTATATACCATTAAAGCTGATTTTGCCGGAGAAGTTGATTTGGTAAGCATAAAAGTAGGACAAATGGTATCTCCGGGTTTGCCTTGTGTTACCGTTGTAAATCCGGATGCATTAAAAGTGAAAGCGGATATTTCTGAATCAAATTTGTCAAAATTAAAAGCCGGTAACCGTGCTGAAATTTTCTTTAATGATTTGAATAAATCAACTACTGCAACGGTTTCGCATGTGTCACGCACTATTGATCCGATGACACGTACTTTTAAAGTGGAAATTAAATTACCGAATGATGCCGACTTACATCCGAACATGGTGACTACCTTAAAAATATTTGATTACGAAAAATCAAGTGCTATTGTAGTTCCTGTAAATAGCATCCAACAAATTGACGGAGAACAAGTGGTATTTGTTGCCTTAAAAGAAGGCAATCGTTTATTGGCTAAAAAAGTAAGCGTACAGGTTGGACAATCGTACAACGGAATGGCTGAAATTTTAAATGGATTAAACGAGTCGGATCAATTGATTTCAACCGGATTTCAAGATTTAGTTGATGGTCAAACATTAAAATTAAACTAATTGTATCACCAATAATAACCAACACTATGCAAGATACGAATAAAGAGTTTAAGCCTTCCAGTTGGAGTATTGATAACAGAACAAGTATATATATTGTTACGATCATCATTACGTTAGCGGGATTGTTTAGTTATAACAGTTTACCTAAGGAGCAATTTCCCGAAGTTAAATTTCCGAGTATTCTCATCACTACTATTTATCCGGGAACAGCACCAAATGATATGGAGCAGTTGGTAACCAAGCCGCTCGAAAAACAATTGAGTACGTTAACCGGAGTGAAAAAAATAAAGAGTAACTCTGTTCAAGATTTTTCGGTAATTAACGTTGAATTTAACACCGATCAAAATGTTGATTTATCATTACAGCGGGTGAAAGATGCGGTTGCAAAAGCAAAAAATGATTTACCTGATAACCTTCCAAGAGATCCTCAAGTAACCGATATTGATGCTTCACAATTTCCAATTATGCAGGTACATATCAGTGGTGATTTGCCATTGGATAAAATGAAGAAGTATGCCGATGTGATGCAGGATGAAATTGAAGGGTTACGAGAAATTACGCGTGCTGATATGGCCGGTGCATTGGAACGTGAAATTCAAATTAACGTAGATATGTACAAGGCCGAAGTGGCGCACATTACACTTGATGATGTGAACCGAGCCATTGCAACCGAAAACTTAACCATATCTGGCGGATTGGTTGATATGGACGGTTTGAAACGTTCCATCAGTGTTAAAGGCCAATATAAAGATCCGAGTAAATTAGGTGACATTGTAGTGAAAGGTCAAACCGGAGCAGAGGTGTATTTAAAAGATATTGCCGAAGTAAAAGATGATTTTAAAGAGAAGGAAAGTTATGCCCGCTTAGAGCACAAAAATGTAATTAGCATGAATGTGATTAAAAAGAGTGGTGAAAACTTAATTGAAGCTGCAGATAAAATCAATGCTATGGCCGAGCGTTACGAAAAAGAAGTTTTCCCTCCCGGGTTAAAAGTAACCATCACAGGCGATCAATCTCAAGAAACCAGAACCACCTTACATGATTTAATCAATACCATCATCATCGGATTTGTTTTGGTAACTGTTATCCTTATGTTTTTTATGGGAACTACCAATGCCATTTTCGTGGCCATGTCGGTGCCGTTATCATGTGCTGTTGCATTTATTGTATTTCCTGCCATTGGGTTTAAGTTAAACTTTATTGTGTTGTTCTCTTTCTTACTTGCGTTGGGTATAGTTGTAGATGATGCCATCGTAGTAATTGAAAACACCCATCGAATTTTTGGTAACGGAAAAATGCCTATTAAAAAGGCTGCTAAACTTGCAGCGGGTGAAGTGTTTCTTCCGGTATTATCAGGCACCATGACAACGCTTGCCCCATTTATTCCATTGGCATTTTGGCAAGGTGTAATTGGTAAGTTTATGTTTTTCCTTCCGGTAACGCTTATTGTTACATTGCTTGCTTCTTTGTTTGTAGCGTATATCATTAATCCGGTTTTTGCGGTTGATTTTATGAAAACGCATGATGAAGAAGCCAAAGAACGAAGCAACCACAGAGGATATAAAATTACGGGAATTATTTTTGGTGTTGTAGCCTTACTTGCTTACATCAGCGGAAACTTCGGTACAGGAAACTTTACCATCGTAATGTTTGGATTGTACTCGTTAAATCGTTTCGTGTTTTGGAAATGGATACAATCATTCCAAGAAAAACGTTGGCCGGCTGTTCAGGATTTTTATAAAGGTATTGTAACTTGGTCATTAGAAAAAAGTCGCCCAATTTGGTTAATGTTGGGTACAGTAGGCTTGTTTGTATTTAGCATCGTTCTTACAGGAATTGTTAAACCAAATGTGGTATTTTTCCCTCAAGCCGATCCAAACTTTGTTTACACCTACATTACATTGCCAACAGGAACTTCAGCCGAATACACCGATTCCATTACACAAATTGTGGAAGATCGAGTATACAAAGTGGTGGGCGACAGCAACCCGATTGTGGAATCAATTATTTCCAATGTTGCAGTGGGTGCCAATGATCCATCGCAGTTTGAATATAATTTTAGTCCAACACCTCACTTAGGAAAAGTAACCGTTGCATTTGTTGAGTTTGCAAAACGTAATGGAGAATCTACACGTAAATACCTCGATTTAATTCGTGAAGCCACTAAAGGTATTCCGGGTGTAGAAATTGTAGTAGAACAAGAGAATAATGGTCCACCTACAGGTAAACCTATTGCCGTAGAAATTAAAGGAGATGATATCGATCAATTAACCAGTGTGGGAGCAGATATAAAACGCTACCTCGATTCATTGAATATTGAGGGTGTGGAAGAGTTAAAATCAGATGTACAAAGTAACAAACCTGAAATTGTGGTTGAAGTAGATAGAGAACGTGCAAATAGAGAAGGGGTGAGTACTTACATGATTGGTATGGAGTTGCGTAAAGCCATTTTCGGTTTAGATCAACCCAGCAAGTTAAAAGATGCCAATGATGAATATCCGATTCAAATTCGTTACAACAAAAACCAACGCAACAGCATTGATGCGTTAATGAATTTGAAATTAACTTTCCGTGATATGAATATGGGAGGAATGGTTCGCCAGATTCCATTGTCATCAGTAGCTACGGTAAGATATGGAAATACATTTGGCGGGATAAAACGTTTGGATGAAAAACCAATTATTACACTTTCATCAAATGTTTTAACGGGTTACAATGCCAATGAGATTGTACAACGTATTGATAAGGAATTAAAAAATTATAAGTTGCCAACAGGAGTAACCGTAGCCATGGGTGGTGAGCAACAAGAGCAAGCAGAAACAGGTGCCTTTTTAGGCGGTGCTATGTTGGTTTCGTTAGGATTAATTTTCTTGATACTTGTAACACAATTTAACTCCATCTCAAAACCAATCATTATTTTAAGTGAAATCATTTTAAGTTTGATTGGAGTATTATTGGGCTTCTCTATTTTTAACATGGATATCTCCATTATTATGACCGGTGTGGGTATTGTTGCACTTGCCGGTATTGTGGTACGTAATGGTATTTTGTTGGTAGAGTTTACTGAGATATTATTGAAGGAAGGTATGCCGTTGAAAGAAGCCATTATTGAAGCAGGAAGAACACGTATGACTCCGGTATTGTTAACGGCTACCGCAACCATTTTAGGTTTAGTTCCGTTGGCAGTAGGTTTGAATATTGATTTTTCTAAATTATTCCAAGAAGGAAATCCGCATATTTTCTTTGGTGGTGATAGTGTTGCATTCTGGGGGCCATTATCATGGACCATGATTTTCGGACTTGGATTTGCTACTTTCCTCACTTTGATTTTAGTTCCGGTAATGCTTTATTTAACTGAGCGTATTAAAGCAAAATTGGGAATGAAAAATGCGCACCATTAATTCAAATTAAACGTATTATTGCAATGCACTAAAGCCTCCATTTTGGAGGCTTTTTTTATTTGCCATGAAAACAATTATCTATCATAATCCAAGATGCAGCAAAAGCCGTGAGGCACTTAAATTGCTGCAAGAACATGAATCGGTGGAGGTTCGTGAATATTTAAAGGAAGTGCCCGATGAAAAAGAGATCAAACAACTCATACAGTTATTAGGTATTACACCCATTCAATTAATCCGCGTGAAGGAAGCTATATTTTTACCTTACAAAGGAAAATCACTTACGGATGAGGAATGTATCCAACTCATGGCCAAACACCCGCAGTTAATTGAACGCCCCATTGTTATTAAAGATAATAAAGCAGTTATTGGCCGACCTCCATCATTGGTTTTATCACTTTTAAAACCATAATTTGCCTTCTACATAATTTATTTACTCAATAACAATACTCCTATAATTTCGAATGAATAAGCACAAATTACACATGAAAAATTTTCTCTTTCTCGTTTCCGTATTCGTTTCATTTTCTCTTTTTGGACAAAAAGTTGCTCCAAAAAATTGGTTTAATCTCGACCCGAAAACAGATAAAGTATATGGCGTGAGTACCGAACGTACTTATAATGAATTGCTCAAAAACAAGGAAGCCAAGCCTGTAATTGTTGCAGTGATTGATGGCGGTACCGAAGTGCAGCATGAAGATTTAAAAGAAGTAATTTGGGTGAATTCTGATGAAATTCCGAATAACGGAATGGATGATGACCACAATGGTTATGTAGATGATGTGTATGGTTGGAATTTTATTGGTGGCTACAAAAAGAACATTGATCAAGATAACTTGGAAGTTACGCGTTTGCTTCGAACCTATCAAGCAAAGTATGAGGATGCTGATACAGTTAATTTAGATGGAGTAGAAAAAGAGAACTATTACTTTTATCTCAAATTAAAGAAAAAACATGCCGAAGGGTTCGCTGATTACAACAAGTTTTTACCTTTTTACCAGAGTATTCAAAGGGGATTGTTAACCATGCTCAATCATTATGCTAAAGATTCTATTACCATAAAGGAGCTTGATGCGTATCAATACACCGATAAGGATGATGGAATGGCATTTATGATTTTAAAATCATCTCCCAAAAAAGAAAAATACATCAACTTGCGTAAATTAAAAGAGGATATAGATGAAGGAGCGAATCATGCAGCAAAAGCGGTAGAATATCATTATAACCTGAATTTTGATCCAAGAGTATCCATAGTAGGTGATAATTATGACAACCCGAATGAACGTTATTATGGCAACAATAAAGTTACCGAGCCTAATGGAGAACATGGCACCCACGTTGCAGGAATTATAGCGGCCAAACGTAATGATACCATTGGCATGAATGGGGTAGCGTCACATGTAAAAATTATGGTATTACGTGTAGTACCTGATGGTGATGAGCGTGATAAAGATGTGGCCAATGCCATTCGTTATGCAGTTGATAACGGAGCTTCAATTATAAATATGAGTTTTGGTAAAGGCTTTTCTCCAAATAAGAGTGTGGTAGATGAAGCAGTGAAATACGCATTAAGTAAAGATGTTTTATTGGTTCATGCCGCAGGAAATGATAACAAGGATACCGACAAAGAAGATAATTTTCCGAATGATAAAATGGATGGATATGATGCATCTAACTGGATTGAAGTTGGTGCAAGCAGTTGGAAAAAGGGCAAAGAAATAACAGCTGCATTTAGTAACTACGGAAAAACAAATGTTGATGTGTTTGCTCCGGGTGTTGATATTTACTCATGCATACCTGAAAGCGATTATGCCAGTTACAATGGAACCAGTATGGCTGCGCCTGTAACAGCAGGTGTTGCAGCGGTATTAAGAAGCTACTATCCGCATCTCACCGCATCTCAGGTAAAAGAAATTATTCTGCTATCTAGTGTAAAGATTAAACACAAGGTAAACGTACCCGGTAAAAAAGCCAAAACTAAACTTAGCGAATTATGCGTAAGTGGAGGTATTGTAAACCTATATGAAGCAGTAAAATTAGCGGAGTTGAAATACGGTAAAAAGTAATTGGGTTTGAAGTTTTAAGTTCGAGAATTGAATTTTTTTTCAATGGGAATTCAGAGTAAAAAATCTCCATAATCTTTTGCAATCGGTTACTTCGAGTAACCTGATGGCAAATCAGGTTGTATTGAGAAGCGGAACATAGATTTATTGACACAGTTTATTGAATATTCAACCTTAGTTGATTAGTTGACTTGTTATTAGTTATTTGGAGGTTTCCATTAGGCCATAAAAACTCATTTCTCGTTTCTCGAATCTTTTTTCTTTCCTCTTTCAGCGCAGCGGTCTTTCCTCTTTTATCAACCGAAGCCTTAGCGTAGGAGGAAACTCAACACTCATAACTCAACATTCATAATTCATAACTCAACATTTCTTCCCGCACCCTAACCCTAAAGGGAACCACCGCGCAGGGGTTATTTGGTTATTAGTTGACTTGATATTAGTTGATTTGATATTATTTGACGAAGAATTTCATAAAAACATATTCCATTCAACATTAGCGAAGGTTGATTTCATCCACCGAAGCTTTTGCGAAGGTTGACAACACTTATTCAAGTTAAGCCAGGGGTTGTTTTAATGCCTTAAGTTGAACATAAATAGCCTGCCAGATTAATTCGCAAAATCACTGCTCATCACCTTATTTGTTCGTACATATAGAAAATATTCATACTCATGTCATTCGTTTCCGTTTTTAATCCAAATTGAATTATTAAATTTTGAATAAATTTTATAACACAAACCACATGAAAAAAACCATTCTATTTGCCATGCTGGCAACTGGTGCAATGTTCACCGCAAAAGCACAATTAAGAGTAGTAACAGGCAACAACATTTCTATTGGCGCCTCCAACGTTGTAACCAACCAAACCGAAAAATTTGGTGTAATTGGCCGTTCGTTTTTTATTGAGCCACCTGCATTAAGCGGTGTTTCCATTGGGAGTTACCAATTAGGGCCCAACCACTTAACCAGTTTTATTCCGCAATGGGGCAACTCAGTTTTACTGGGCACACCCGGTGTTCGCTTTTTAGAGGCACATGTAAGTTTTATGAACGGGGTTAGCGTATTTCAAACAAGTGACGAACGATTAAAAACCAACATTAAACCTTTGGTAAGCAATGAGGCATTAAACACCATTACCAAAATTAAATGTTATACTTATGATTATAACGAAGCGGCATTTGCTAACAGCCTACCGGCCATGATGCCACTGTTAAAAGAGTTGGGTAAAAACCAATTTGGTGTAATGGCGCAAGAACTAAAAACCGTGTTGCCCTCATTGGTAAAAACAGAAGAACAAACAGGCAACTTAAGTGTAAACTATATTGGCTTAATTCCTGTATTAATTGAAGGAATAAAAGCCCAGCAACAACAAATTGAAGCCCTAAAAGCAGAAATAGAATTGTTAAAACAAAAACGCGATTA
>JBKDBG010000113.1:0-14770 GCA_046314755.1 Bacteroidota bacterium
ATGTTAAACAATGTTTTATTGGGTTATGAATTATGGCGTCAGTTTAATGGTTTCCCTCCGGATATGGTAAAGAGTATTTCTGAATTAGATGATTCAGAAACTAAAAAAGATGCAGAGTACAACGAAAGTGAACCGGCTAAATCAAAAAATAAAAGTGCAAAATCAGATAAAGAGTAAATTCAATTATAGTTTTCTACTTGTATGCTTGCTGCTTGTTTTTACCATTACAACAGCAAATGCACAAGACAGCATTCCATTTTCATTCAATCAGTATTTTGCTCAAGTGGTAAAATATCATCCGATAGCTGCTCAGGCAAATACATTAACACCTATGGCCAAAGCTGAATTACGCATGGCGCGCGGTGGTTTTGATCCGGTTATTGATGTAGATTACAATAATAAAACCAGCGATGGAAAAGAGAATTTTACCTACTTCACCCCTACTTTAAAAATCCCCACTTTACCCGGTATTGAAATTAAAGCTGGAATGGAACAAAGTTCAGGTATAAATATTGACCCTGAACGTGCTAAGTACGATGCGCTAAACAATACATTTAACGGATATAGTTTAGTATATGGAGGCGTAAGTGTACCCTTAGGAAGAGGGTTATTTACCGATACCCGAAGAGCTACTTTACGCCAAGCTGAATTACTTCAAAACTTAAATGAGGCCGAACGAATCAAACAAATTAATAAACTTTTGTTTGAGGCCGCTAAAGAATATTGGAATTGGTACCAATCATTTGAGCGCTTTAAGTTGATGCAAACCAACATGATTGTTGCAGCCAACCGATTAGACTTTATTAATAAGCGTATTGTAATGGGTGAAGAAAAACCGATTGATTCGGTTGAAGCTTCCATTGAATTTAAAAGAAGAGAAGTTTTATACATTGAAGCTGTTGTTGAATATTTAAACGCAGGCTATGCAATCAGCAATTTTTTATGGGACGAAAACAATACACCTATTCAACTCAAATCAAATATTATTCCCAGCAGTGTAGGAACTGAAACTGTTCCAATCAGCAGCGATTCATTAAAAGTGATGGTGAATTATGCCGATCAATACCATCCGGAATTGGTGAAGTTAGATACAAAAATCAAACAGTTACAAGTGGAACGCAGGTTGGCTGCCGAAAATTTAAAACCGCAAATTAATGTAAACTACTATCCGTTTAGAACCTACAATAGTGCAGGTACAGCCGATGGTGTAACTAACGTGTTTGCCAATAATTATAAATTCGGGGTGCAATTTTACAGCAGCCTATTTTTGAGAAAAGAAAGGGGCAAATTGGCTCTTACAAAATTTAAAATAAAACAAAGTGAGTTTGAACTTGTGCAAAGCCGAAGAGAAGTTAGCAACCACATTTTAACGGCATACAATGAGTTGGATAATCTAGGAAAACTCATCAGCATACAAGAGTTTTTAACACAAAGTGCAACGGTATTGCGCAACGCAGAAGAAACTCGTTTTGATAATGGTGAGAGTTCGTTATTTTTGGTAAACATGCGTGAACGCAGTTTAATTGAAGCTCAAGTAAAACTGGTTGAATTACGCGCAAAATATGCCAAAGCGAAAATAGCCTTACAGTGGGAGGCCGGTATAAAATTAGCCAACTACTAACATCAGTTAGGCAACAATTTCCAATACTTTTTTAATGGTTTGTTCCACCATTTGGTGTGGTTGATGACTAAACGTATGGTTGATTCGATTGGCCAATATTGCATTGATGGAAACCGCTTCATGCCCCAATAAAGTGGCCAGCCCGTAAATACCGGCAGTTTCCATT
The DNA here is from genome assembly GCA_046314755.1 of Bacteroidota bacterium. Lineage (GTDB taxonomy): Bacteria > Bacteroidota > Bacteroidia > UKL13-3 > UKL13-3 > UBA6183. Next base: position 1,788 of record JBKDBG010000113.1, read on the forward strand.
TCAAAATTGGTAATGCGTGTGCCATTAATATTCACCTTATTCAAACGCTCAATTAAATTATTGTAGCGGGTTTGTGCCCTTAACATTCTTCCTTGAGGACCATAAAATCCGGCACAAGTGGCCGTTATACCAAACGGCATTGTTTTGCTAAATTGGTCATATAATTTTCCGGGCGATTTGAATAAATATGGGTTCACAAAAATCAAATTGAGTTGCTCATCAATTTCACCTAATAATGATTCGGTGGCTTCATCTTCGTCATAATGATAAAACTGCATTAAACTATCTAAACCTAAACCATGCGATGAAACCAATACACTATCAACCGGAATATCCGATTGTAAAGATCCGCTGGTGCCAATACGAATGAATTTTAAACTGCGTTTTTCGGCATTTACCTCACGTGTTTGTAAGTTTACATTGGCCAATGCATCAAGTTCATTCAAAACAATGTCAATATTATCCGTTCCAATTCCTGTGCTAATCACCGTAAACCTTTTGTTGCCAATTAATCCGGTGTGGGTAACAAATTCACGTTTGTGTTTAACCACTTCAATCTTATCAAAGTGTTTTGATACTTCGGGCACTCGGTTTTGATCGCCAACTAAAAAAATAGTATCTGCTATTTCGTGCGGTAACAAATGTAAATGGTAGATACTTCCATCTTCGTTGAGCACCAATTCACTTTCGGGTATAAGTTCTTGCATGATATTAATTGTTTTTCAATAAGATAAACGTCATAATCTAATTTTAAGATATTCGTTTATTTTTGTGCAGCCAATTTAGAAAAAAACACTATGCAAACAGCACAAAAAAATACCATGCTGGTACCTTATGATTTTAGCGACATCGCGAATCATGCGTTGAACCATGCCATTGATGTGGCTAAACACTTTAATAATAACCTTGCTTTGCTCCATGTTTTAGAGGAAGCCTTTTTAACGGCCTTACTTAGTTTTGGTAAAAACGAAAAGCAAGAAGAACTGGCCAAAGAAGCCATGAATACTCGTTTACAAAAACTCGCTGATGACATCAAAACCAAACATGGAATTGAATGTTCGGTGCATGTAGAAGTAGGAAAAATTTATAATGTGGTGAATGAAGTGGCCGAAAAATTAGGTTGCGACAGCATTATTATGGGTTCAAATGGTGCTTCAGGTATTGGAAAAATTATCGGAAGTAACTCATCGCGCACCATTATACACAGCAAAGTTCCGGTAATCGTTATCAAATCAGGACAAACTTCTAATGTATATAAAAACATTGTTTTCCCGGTTGATTTAACCTTGGAATCACGCCAAAAAGTAAAATGGGCTATACATTTGGGGAAAGCGTATCAATCAACCATTCATTTGTTCACTTTCAAAACAGGTGACGAATTTTTAAATACAAAAATTCAAGGTGCCATTCACCAAATTGAAAAAATGTTAGCGGAAAACGGCATACAATCAACCACCAAAGTAGCTGAAAAATTGGAAGATGATTTTGCGGATGAAACCGTAAAATATGCCGAAAGCATCAATGCCGATTTGCTGATGATTATGACACAAACCGAAGACAAAGATTTTAATGAATTTATCTTTGGAACCTACGCTCAGCAAATTGTAAATACCGCTCAAAAGGTTCCGGTAATGTGTATTAACCCCGGAAAAACAGGTATGTTATCAGGATGGGGGTATTAATTTCACCTTCCAAAATATTTTTGAAGCCCGACTGCAAAAGCCGGGCTTTGTTTTTTATTTTCGCACGCAGTTAATACTAAGCATATTCAAATGACAGATCAAAAAATTATATTCTCCATGGCGGGGGTAAGTAAAATTTATCCTCCTCAAAAACAGGTATTAAAAAACATTTACCTTTCGTTTTTTTATGGGGCCAAAATTGGCGTTTTGGGTTTAAACGGCTCAGGTAAATCAAGCTTGTTACGCATTATTGCCGGAGTTGATAAAGACTATATTGGCGAGGTGGTTTTCGACAGCAAAAACTACAAAATAGGCTATTTAGAACAAGAACCGCAGTTGGATGAAAGCAAAACGGTAATTGAAGTAGTGCGAGAAGGTGTAGCTGCGACCATGGCTTTGTTAGACGAATACAATGCCGTGAATGATTCAATGGGCTTGCCTGAAAATTATGAAGATGCCGACAAAATGGAATCATTAATGAACCGCTCGGCTGAGTTACAAGATAAAATTGATGCAGCCAACGCCTGGGAAATTGATACCTTGTTGGAAAAAGCCATGGACGCTTTACGTTGTCCTGATCCTGATGCTTCCATTGCCGTACTTTCAGGTGGTGAACGCAGACGTGTGGCCTTGTGTCGTTTAATATTAAGCAACCCCGATGTGTTGTTGTTAGATGAGCCTACCAACCACTTGGATGCAGAATCGGTTGATTGGTTGGAGCAATATTTACAAAACTTTCCGGGCACCGTTATTGCCGTAACCCACGATCGTTATTTCTTAGATAACGTTGCAGGTTGGATTTTAGAACTTGATCGTGGAGAAGGTATTCCATGGAAAGGAAATTACAGCAGTTGGTTAGAGCAAAAAGCAAATCGTTTGAAAGCTGAAGAAAAAGCAGAAGGCAAACGTGCCAAGGCTTTAGAACGTGAGTTAGATTGGGTACGCCAAGGTCCGAAAGGGCGTCAGGCGAAACAAAAAGCCCGTTTAAATGCTTACGAAAAGTTATTAAATGAAGAATCGAAAGAGAAAGAACAACAACTTGAATTATTTATTCCACCCGGACCACGTTTGGGTGATGTGGTTGTTGAAGCTAAAAATGTAAGTAAGACATTTGGTGATAAATTATTGTTTGAAAACCTAAACTTTAACTTACCCAAAGGTGGCATTGTAGGCATTATTGGCCCGAACGGTGCCGGTAAAACTACTTTGTTTAAATTAATGATGGGCTTGGAACAACCTGATGGCGGAGAGTTTAAGGTAGGCGAAACCGTTCAGGTAGCCTATGTTGATCAAAGCCACAAAGACTTAATTCCTGAAAAAAGTGTATTTGAAGTAATAAGTGGTGGTACCGAAAATATGGTTGTTGGAGGCAAACAAGTGAATGCAAGAGCATTTATCAGTAAGTTTAATTTTAATGGAACCGACCAAAGTAAAAAAGTAGGTGTATTAAGTGGTGGTGAAAGAAACCGCGTGCATTTGGCCATTACGTTAAAAGAAGGTGGCAACGTGTTATTACTTGATGAGCCTACCAACGACATTGATGTAAACACTTTACGTGCCTTAGAAGAAGCCATTGAAAATTTTGCAGGTTGTGTTGTGGTGATTTCACACGACAGATGGTTTATTGATAGAATTGCAACACATATTCTTGCATTTGAAGGCAACTCACAAGTGGTTTGGTTTGAAGGTAACTACAGCGATTATGAAGCCAACAAACGCGAACGCTTAGGCAATGTGCAACCTACCCGAGTGAAGTATAAGAGAATAGTTTAGTGGGGTAATTATTACGGGTTGGTTATTGTGGGTTTATTATTAAGTAAGGGTTTGACATGAGGAACTCCTTAAAACACCAAACATTTAAAACCATAAAATCTAATTTGATTGGTTATTGGTTGATATGTTATTTTTGAGATTCTAAAATCGACAAAGCTATAATACCATAATTCCATAAGTTAAACACTTTCATTTATGCAAAAAACAGGAGGCATTCGATTAAATAAATTTATTAGTGAAAGTGGTTTGTGCAGCAGGCGCGAAGCCGACCGATATATTGAGCAAGGGGTGGTGATGATTAACGGACGTAAAGCAAAAATTGGTGATCAGGTTTTTGGTGGGGATCGGGTAAGTGTAAATGGCCATAAGCTTGAACCGTTTAAAGCAGAAAAACTGGTATTTATTGCTTTGAACAAACCGGTTGGCATTACCAGCACCACCGAGCAAGGCGTGGCTGATAACATTGTAAATTTTGTGAATCACCCGCAACGTATTTTTCCCATTGGCCGGTTAGATAAAGATTCGCAAGGATTAATTTTATTAACCAATGATGGTGATATGGTGAACAAGATATTACGTGCCGGAAACAAGCATGAAAAAGAATATGTTGTAACCGTAAATAAACCACTTACCGAAGAGGTGATTAAACGCATGAGTAATGGTGTGCCTATGCTTGGTGTGGTAACCAAAAAATGTAAGATTGTTCAAGAAGCCCCCAACGTTTTCAGAATTACTTTAATACAAGGTTTGAACCGACAAATTCGCAGGATGTGTGAGCACTTTGGATATGATGTTGTGAAATTGGAACGGGTAAGAATCATGCACATTTCATTAAATAAATTACCACTTGGTGATTGGCGAGATTTAACGGAAACAGAATTAGATACCTTATACAAACTCACAGCAGATTCGAGCAGTGATGAAAAAGCTAAACCCAAAAGTGAAGGTGTAAAAAAGAATAAACCTTCTAATTCATCTAAACCGAAAACGAAAACCACTCCACCTGTATCCAGCGGAGGAAAAAAGCCGAAACCCAACGGAGGTAAATTTAAATCGCATGGTTCAGCTTCCTCTAAAAATCACCGCTCTTCATCAGGAGGAAATCGTTCCTCAAAAAACAACAATAGAAAACGTGGAAGGTAATGAGGGTTCATTTAGTTTGAAGTTGGAAGTACTTAGTTGAATATTTAGTTGATTAGTTATTGGTTGATTGGGTTTGAAGTTGGAAGTATGAAGTACTTAGTTGCATTGCAAACTCTCGTTTCTATTATCTCGCCTCTCACGTCTTTCATCTTTCAGCGAAGCGGTCTTTCATCTTTCACCAACCGTAGCCTTGGCGTAGGTTGGTCTCATATCTCATTTCTCGACTCTCATTTGATTAAATCCATAATAACACAATCACTTAAAACCATAAAATCTAATTTGATTTGTTGAATGGTTATTAGTTGATTTGTTAGGTACAAGCATAAAAAAGACACAGGAAATTGGAAACTTTAAGAATATTCTTTAATAAATTCCTTAAACTGAACGACTCAGAGTGGAAAGACTTTGAAAATTGTTTAACAAAGGTAAATATTACAAATAAGGAGCAAATACTTAGACCAAGCGAACATTGTAATTTTATCGCATTTATCCATGAAGGTAGTTTCAGGTTTTATTACGACAAAGATGGTGAAGAAAAAATTACTGCCTTTTTTTTTAATGGTGACTTCGTGACCAATTACAGAAGTTTTTTGACAAGTAAACCTTCTGACCATTACATTGAAGCAATGCAAGATTCTATTATTTACAAAATAAATTTGCAGGAGCTTCAATCTTTATATGATAAGCACAAAAACATTGAGCGACTTGGCAGACTAATTGCTGAAAACTTATATCTTATGGTAGCCGGTCGCCTTGACTCGTTTATGTTTCAAACCCCAGAAGAAAGATATAGAGCTTTGCTTGAAAGAAATTCAAGATTACTAAAAGAAGTACCACAGTATATGATTGCTTCTTATCTTGGTATTAAACCAGAAACATTAAGTCGTATTAGAGCACGTAAGTAAATTTAGAACTGATTGCATTTATTGACTTCAGTCAACGAATCTTTCTATTTTGACGCTCCATCTTTGTCCTATTCATGATTAAAAAAATCAGGACAATGAAAAAATCACTTCTCATTCTCGGAATCGTTAGTTTAATTGCTAATTCTGTTATTGCACAAACAGAGCAAAAAGAAAGCAAATATGGTATCGAAACGGATATATTATGGCCGTTTTTAGTTCAAACCACAAGAACACATTTTACAGTTAAACTCTGGCAAAAAGGACATTTACGTGGAGATGTTTATGTTGGTTTAAATATCGATTTTCCGAGAGATCGTGAAACAGAAGGTCGTTTTGCCGATTATAGTTTGGCCAGTGGATATAGGCAATACTTTTGGAAAGGCCTTCATGCAGAATTTTCGCAGACCACAGGTGTTGGTGTACTTCAAAACCACGTTACAACAGGAAAGACATACAACAGCTTTGATTGGTTAATTACGGGTTATGTTGGATATAAATTTGAGTTTGCACGCAAAAAAATTTACATCCTACCTCAATTTGGTATTGCGGGGGTAATCTATAAATCTAATCCATGGCCAATATATGAAGATAAGACATTAACGAAAGAAGTTGGTGAGTCTCCATTTCCACTTGGTTCATTAAGATTTGGATATAATTTTTAAATTTTACAGGTAGAAAAAACACTGCCAGACAAAACCTATCGGTAATGCAGGCTGACATCCATAGTATCTTTAAATAAGCTTTTCGGCAGACAATGTTTCAAGCCGCACTACTGTTAGCTTGCAAACGATGCGTAACAGTATAAGACAACCGATTAAACTTTTCAATTATTGAAACATCTAACTGGCATGCAAAAAATAATACTGGTAATCTGTTTGAACTTATTTATACTGACCTCTTCTTTCGGACAAACAGATATTTACGACAGCATATATGTTGGCAATGTTTGGAGAAAGTACAACATACATTTACCGATCGGTTATCGTTCAAACACAAATTATCCATTAATTTTAGGTTTTCATGGAGGGCAACAGGCAGCAACGAGCTCACAGGGCTGGACAGTGTTTGCATATCAGAGTAAACTTTCTGAAAAAGCTGACAGTTCGGGTTTTATTGTAGTCTATCCTGAAGGAAGAGTTTTTAATCAAAATCGGTCATGGAATGCAGGTAATTGCTGCCCACCTGCAATTAATCAAAATGTTGATGATGTTGGCTTCATCGATAATTTATTAGATACTTTGTTCTCAAATTATCCAATTGACACGACCCGAGTTTACGCAACAGGTTCTTCAAATGGCGGTATGCTCTGCTACAGATTAGCTTGCGAATTAAGCCATCGTTTTGCAGCAATAGCGCCAAACGCATGCTCTCAAATGTATTTTCCTTGTAATCCAACTAATAGAATCCCAATTATTAGTTTTCATTCAAAAGTTGACCCAATTGTATTTTACAATGGCGGTATGGGTGGCGCTCCGCCTCTGACAGCTACATTTTTTCCATCACAGGACAGTACAATGCATTTATGGTCACAGAAGAACAATTGCCAATCAAAAGATATAATTGTTAATGGTAATGGAACGAACTATGATTTCATTAAAATAAATAACTGTTCATGTAATGTAGAAATTCATCATTATGCCACCACGGACGGCAGTCATAGCTGGCCAGGCGGAAATCCTAATAACAATCCTGTTTCAACTCAAATTAGTGCGACTGATTTACTTTGGTCTTTTTTCCAGAATTACACCTTAGGTTGCTTGACAACGGGAATTGAAAATTTCACAACTACTAACACCAAAGTCGAAGTATTCCCCAATCCATTCTCAAACAAAATCAACCTGACCAATACGACAGGGAAAGAACATATTACTCTATATAATTCTTTAGGACAAGTCATGTGGACAGGTAAACACATTGACCAGAATGATTTTTCAGCGTTGACGTGTGGTTTATACTTTCTCAAAATAGACGATAGAACTTTTAAGCTTATAAAACAATGATATTAAGGTAGTACAATTTATGAGCACAAACCATGGCCTATTTATGCAAAAAATGTTGATCCATGATTTTTGTTGATTGGTTATTGGTTGATTGGGTTTGATGTTAGAAGTACTTAGTTGCATTGCAAACTCTCGTTTCTATTATCTCGCCTCTCACGTCTTTCATCATTCAGCGAAGCGGTCTTTCATCTTTCACCAACCGTAGCCTTGGCGTAGGTTGGTCTCAATTCCCCTTTCGCCTTTCCAAAAATTTATTATATGTTTGAAGTAAGGGGGACTTTACCATGCTTAGCTTTTGGGAACAAAACAGTTTTTTACATTACGACTATGTGGTAATAGGAGCAGGCCTCACCGGCCTCAACACCGCTTGTGCCCTTAAAGAAAAAAATCCAAAAGCATCGGTACTGGTTTTAGATAAAGGTATTTTGCCTACCGGTGCCAGTACAAAAAATGCCGGATTTGCATGTATTGGTTCTTACTCCGAAAAATGGGCCGACTACCAACGATTGGGTGAAAATGAATTTTTACATCTGATTGAACAACGTTGGTTAGGCTTGTACCTATTACGCAAACGTTTGGGTGATGACAATATGGATTACCTGAATTTTGGCGGGTTTGAATTGCTGCTGAATCAAGAAGCTCATTTTGAAGATCAAATGCATATGCTGAACAGAATGCTGTATGGCATTTTTCGCAAGCAAGTTTTTTACAACGTTCCTCAATTTATTCAACAATTTGGTTTTAATGCTGAAATGATTTCTACCATGTTGTTTAATCCTTTTGAAGGACAAATTGACTCAGGAAAAACCATCCAAACCTTATTAAACTACGCAGGTATTTTACAAATAAGAATACTCAGCGGGGTTGATGTGCAGCACATAGAAGCGAATACCAATGGTGTTGACATTCATTGCAAAAACACACAACAAAGTGTTACGTTTAAAGCACAACAAGTGGCCATTTGCACCAATGCTTTTACCAAACAATTTTTACCTGAAGAAGAAATAATACCCGGTAGAGGCCAAGTGCTATGCACCTCTCCTATTGACGACCTTAAGTTTAAAGGCATCTTTCATTTTGATGAGGGATATTATTATTTCCGTAATTTTGGCAACCGCATCATTTTTGGAGGAGGCCGTAACTTAGATTTTGAAGGAGAAACCACCACCGAATTTGGCCTTACGGATCGCATACAAAAACAACTATTATTTTTCTTGGATGAAATGATTATTCCCGGCACTGCATACCAAGTAGAGAACCAATGGAGCGGCATCATGGCTTTTAATGAGCAAAAAACACCTTTGGTAAAAAGAGTGAATGATCGTGTGGTGGTTGGTGCTCGACTAAACGGCATGGGTGTGGCCTTATCTGCAAAAATTGCTGAAGAGTTAAGTTTATTGTTATTAGGGAAGAAATGAAAAAGTTACTTTATCTGTTTTTGTTTTTTGGGATTCAACTGAACATCGCAAGAGGTCAGGAAGGAACTCCAACTTATCAAGCCAACATTGAAATATTACCCGATTGGCAAAATAAAAATTGTGTGTTAACCGGAAATTCAGAAGCCGCATTTATGGATGCAGAACAGCATTTACACCTCATGGCCAATATCCTTCAATTTTCACCGGAACAAGATGTGATTACCCAATTAGAACCTATTGGCATTGGTGAAATGAAACTGAATCTATTCTCACCTAATTTTTCGGAAATATTGAGCGGTAAAAAATCATCGGAAACACCGAATGAAATTACCGGAAGCATGAGTTTAAACGGAAGAACGCAACAAGTATCCCTTCAATTATCCCAACAACAAGTAAAAGGAAAAATACAAAGTAAATTGGTACTCAAAACCACTCCTGAAATTTGGGGACTCAACGGTGGAGAACAAGAACTGGTGTTTGTTTTCTCCGTGCTTATGCTGTAATTCTTAGGCTAAACGAATCACCGGAATAAAAACCTCTTCTAATGAATTTTTACTTTCCCTTTGATACCGCGGGCCTAATCTTTCAAAATGCGGTCGATGGTCAATTGCGTAACCGGCCTCAGGAATAATTTGGGTATATAAGTTTTGAAAAAATAGTGACGCATCACTTCCATCACCTTTGTATTCAACCACAAAATAATCTCCACCCTCAAAAGCAAATGTTGTAAAATAATTAGGTAAAACTTGGTTAATTTCTCCAACTTCGGCCAATGCCCATTTTGTAAACAAGGTGTGTGGTGAAAAAGTACTGAAATAACCTGCAGGATATTGCTGTAATGAATACAAATATTCACTCGCCAACGGAGGTAAGTTGTGCTTTTGCCGCATAAATTGTTGCCAAAGTTGTTGCGTTTGATCGTTTACTAGCGACATAGGCATAGCCATGCCCACCAACATTTTTGGCGACAAATTTTGAATAGCGTATTGCATGAATAAAAATAAACTACGCCTGCTGAATGGATTCGCAATACGATTTAAAATTGTTCAGAATAGATTGCCAACCTTGTTGTTGCATGTCCATTGGGTTTTCTTCCTCCGCATCAAAAGTTTCAGTAACTTTTGTATCTCCGTTGTTTTCCGATTCAAACTCAATTCGCACCCTTCTGCCGTCTTCCATTTCGTAGGCCAGCATACGGTTTTCTTCTACGTGGGTATATTTACCACTAAAATCAAAACCTTCTGAACCATCTTTGGCTTCCATACGGCTTGTAAAAATTCCACCCACACGAAGTTCATTGGTTGCATGTGGTGTATGCCAATCATCAGAGGCGGCATTCCATTTGGTAATGTGTTTAGGCTCGGTCCAAACGTTCCAAACTAATTCAATGGGGGCTTTTACAATGGCGGTAACAGTGATGGGCTTTTTCATAATTGTAAGGATTAATATCAAACTAAGTTAAGGCAGTTTTGCGAAATAATTATCCGAAAAAAACTTAAAAATAATTAGCCCTGAGCCATAAAAAAAGTCGCAAGTAAATGTACCCGCGACTTTTCTATGATAAATGGTAATAAATATTATTTACCCAATTTACTGTGTCGTTTTCCGTATCCAAAATAAAGCAGCAAGCCAACTAACATCCACAACACGGCTACTTTTAAAGTTTCTGCATCAAGTGCAATAATCATACCTGTACAAACAACTACACCTAACAACGGTACTAAGGGTACCAATGGTGTTTTGAATGGTCGCTCCACATTTGGAGATTTTACACGCATTACCCATACACCCGCACTTACCAATACAAAGGCAAACAAAGTTCCAAAACTTGTTAAATCACCTGCAACACTTCCCGGTACAAAAGCCGAAAACAATCCAACAAACACGAATAAAATCAAATTCGCCTTGTAAGGGGTTTTAAATTTCGGATGTAATTCACTGAACGCTTTAGGCATTAAACCATCATTACTCATGCTAAAAAACACACGGCTTTGCCCCATCAGCATTACCAAAATAACCGAACTAAATCCGGCTAATATGGCAACGGTAACACTGGTTGAAAGCCAACTATAACCTTGCATATAATTTTGAATGGCATACGCCACTGAAGCTTCTTTACCAGCAGTTTTAAACTCTTGCCAATTGGCCACACCGGTTAATACATGGCCAAACAACACATACAATATCGTACAAATCACCAGCGAACCTAAAATACCAATAGGCATATCGCGCTTCGGATTTTTAGCTTCTTGTGCAGCGGTACTAACGGCATCAAAACCAATAAAAGCAAAAAATACAATGGCTGCACCGCCAAGTACACCTCCCATACCGTGTTTAAAAAATCCTTCATGACCAATTGTGTTATCAGGAATTAAATAAGGTGTATGATTAACCGGATTGATAAACTGCCAGCCCAAAGCAATAAACAATAACACAATGGCTACTTTAATAAATACGATAATGGCATTTACAATGGCACTTTCTTGTGTACCTTTAATCAGCACTAAGGTGATTAAGAATAAAATTAATAATGCAGGTAAATTAATGTAACCTGTTGATACCTGAACCATACCTGCCAGGTTTTGAGGCAATGAGGCAAATTGTTCATCACTTAATATGAGTTCACCATTTTTAATCAATGAACCTAAGGCAGGATTAAAGTTCGTGAACTGGGTAATTTTATCGGCAGATACAGTATACATTTGCTCAAACGGACTATGGCACCATTCATATGGAATTGCACCTCCCAGCAAATTATTTAAGTATTCACTCCAAGCAATACTAACAGTTGCTGCGCCCAATGCATATTCCATCACCAAAGCCCAACCAATAATCCAAGCTACCAACTCTCCCATGGTTACATAACTGTAAGCGTAGGCACTTCCTGCAATCGGAATCATAGCAGCAAATTCAGCATAACATAAACCTGCAAAAGCACAACCAATAGCAGCAACAATAAAAGATAGTGTTACCGCTGGGCCGGAAGCTTCTGCGGCTGCAGCAGCCGTTCTTACAAACAACCCTGCACCAATAATGGCACCTACACCCAATGCAACCAAATTACCTGCACCTAACGTGCGTTTCAGTTCGTGTTTTTCTGATTCTTTTAATATTTGATGAATATCTTTTCGCGAGAAAATGCCCATAGCACTATAGATTAAGATGTGCTAATATAGAGATGTTTTGTGCATTGCAAAACACTTTTTACCAATAAAATAAAATTGATTATAATATGCGTATCAAAATTTCTTTGAGTAGCTGATCCTGAGTGGCTGACGCGTTGTTCACTCCTTTGCTTTTTAAGTCGTATTCTTGAATAATATGAATGCAACGTTCCAATTCTTCCGTGCTGTATCTTGAAGCGGCATTCATGTAATCTCTTGCTTGATAGTAATTGAAGCCAAAACGTTTTTGTAATGCACCTTGATCTTTTACATTACTTTGTTTAACCACATAAGCCTTACTAAAAAAGTTATTCATATTAATAAGTGCGGCAATAATGCTGAAGTCTTTGTTTTTACCCATATGGTGGGCAATGTGTAATGCTCGACCACTGTTTTTAGTGGCCACGGCTCCTATCAACTCAAAAATATTAAACTCTTTACTAATGCCTATTTTTAGTTCAACATCGGTATCGGTAATATTTTTATCGTCATCCTTATTAATCATGAGTTTTTCTAACTCATTGGCAATTTTTCCTAAATCACTGCCTAAGCTTTCGGCAATTAGCCCTGCACTGCGTTGGCTAATGCTAAAGCCTTTTGCCTTTAGGTATTTTTCAATCCAAGGAGGCAACTCATTATCGTATAACTTCTTCGATTCAAACACCACATGCTTACTCAACGCTTTATAAAAACGTGTACGCTTATCAACCTTTTCTTTTTTGTATGAAACAACCAAAATAGTTGATGGTACCGGCTTTTCTAAATAAGATTCAAGTTCTTCGATATTTTTAAGATTTTGCGCTTCTTTGATAATTACCACTTGGTAATCCGACATCATTGGGAAGCGTTTCGCATGGTTGATTATGGTAGAAACATCAGTATCTTTCCCATATAAAAC
>JBKDBG010000114.1:0-18864 GCA_046314755.1 Bacteroidota bacterium
GCGTTGGAGTTGCCGAGCTATTTCCTAAAATGATCAGTTCAAATATCATTCTTTCTCCTCATTATCATTCATGTTTAAAAATTGCTTCTCCAAATGATCCATAAATACAAAATCGATGGCTTCATCATCAGTTGGTATAAAGGTAATATCTGCCTTACTGAAAAGGCGTGTAAATGGTTCTGGTGCTTCTGTAACAATTAATAAACCTCCACTTGCTTGCAGTTGTTTGCCTACTTCAATAAGTTTACGGGTAGCATCTGCATTGCAACTGGTTACTTCTTTCATGTTAAAAATCACATATTTACTTCCTTGTTCGGTTTCAGAATAAATTGTTTCAGCCAATTTAACCGTGTGTTCTTCGTCTAAAGTAGTTAAATCGGTTCGTATTAAAGTGTATTGATCGCTTTTTTCAACTGTGTAATTCATCGGTACTAATTCTAATGTAAAAATATTAAATATTGATAGAATACGAAACTTTATCTCCGGGATTATATTTTTGGCTCAACTTTGCACACAAATAGCAATTAATTTTATTTATCCGTACTCAAAAAATTAAATTCGTATTTTAATCCTCAGTATATGTCGCGTAAAATCGCATTAATCACCGGAGCTTCAGCCGGAATAGGAAGTGCCACGGCTCGTATCTTAGCTGCCAATCAATATAATTTGATTTTAGCTGCCCGCAGAGTAGATAAAATAAGAAGTTTGGCTCAGCAATTGGAGGAGCAATATGGCGTTAGTACACTGTGTTTACCTTTAGATGTTAGAAAGCGTGGCGAGGTGGAGGCTGCAATGAATAATTTACCTGAACATTGGAAACAAATTTTTGTATTGGTTAATAATGCAGGTCTTGCGAGTGGGTTAGCTTCTATAGATGAAGGTGATGTTGATGATTGGGAAGTAATGATTGATACCAATGTGAAGGGGTTGCTTTATGTAACTCGTAACGTGGTTCCTTTGATGAAACAATATGGAGGTGGACATATCATCAATATTGGGTCGATTGCAGGAAAAGAAGTGTATCAAAACGGTAATGTGTACTGTGCAACCAAACATGCGGTTGATGCATTAAATAAAGCCATGCGATTAGAGTTATCTAAATTTCCGATAAAAGTAACGGCCATACATCCGGGTGCAGTTGAAACAGAGTTTAGTATTGTTCGTTTTAAAGGAGATGAACAAAGGGCTTCGAAAGTGTATGACGGATTTGAAAATTTGGTTGCAGATGATGTTGCAGATGCTATTTGGTATGTAATAAGCCGACCTGCACATGTAAATATTAATGAACTTACCATCATGCCAACCGCACAACCTGTTGCTTCACTCATTCACCGCAAATAAGTTTACCGTGTTGATTCGAATTGTATTTTTAGCCTTGTTTATTGTTGTTCATACTACTGCTTTTGGTCAGCTTAAACTAAATGTGGCACTGAATGAATGGGCTCGCGATGATAAGTTTGAGCGGGTAAACATGAACTTGGCCTTGTTTGAATTGCCTAATGATACGATTCTGTCATGGGATTTTGAAGGTATGCGTAAACCTTTGCCAATAAAAATTATTAAACCATCCGGCTATAAAAATTACGCCTATGGATTTTTGTTTTTTGGCGCCAATCGTAGCGGCCACAGTCCCGGATTAGTTACTTTTATTATTGGAAATCCATACGATAAAAATCCTGTGTTTATTCCTGATTTAAACAACAACAATGATTTTACTGATGATCATTTTACGGCAGCTTTCCCTTGGAGAGGAGATTCCATTTTACTTTCATTTTGCTTGCCTCAAAACAACCGTTGTTTTAAAGCCAAAATTACCCGACATCCGCTTCATCAAAAGGGAGCTTATAAAGAATTAATGAATGAATTTTATGCCATGAATTATCCCAACCGAAAGTTTATTGGCATGGATTTTAGTTTTCGCAACCAACAATACCAGGTAAAAGCCGGAACCATTGCAATTGGTAACGATTCATTTAGAATTGCCTTATACGATGGAAACAACAATGGTTTATTCAACGAGCCTGACAGTGATAAAATGGTAGTAGCCTATTTGGGTGATACCTTATTTTATCCTATGGATGATCTATACAGCTCTACCATTACTATAAATCAAGGAGATTGTTTTATTGATAAAAACGGAAAACAATTTGTTTTTGAAAGCGCCAATGCAAACGGAGAATCTTTATTGGTTAGTGTATTTAACCAACAACTCAGTTCGGAACAAATAAAACCCGGAAAAAGTATTCCTAAATTTACCTATACTGATTGGCGAGGAAATAAACTTAAAAGTAAAAAGCTCAGAAAGTACCACGCCTACATTTATTTCGGTTCACCTCAATCGACAAACTTTACCAACGATACCATCATGCTTCGAAAAATAACATCGGAGTTTGGTCAACAAATAAAGATTGTAGGATTTATTGAAGTCAATAAGTCATACGAACTAAGTATTATGGGACAATTTGGTAAACCTAATTGGACCTTAGCTTATAAGGATAAATACATCAACCAAAAACTGGGAATAAAAGGTTTGCCAAGCAGTGTACTTACTAAAAAGCGCAGAAAAGTTGTGACCTATCATTTAACACCACAACAACTGTATGATTGGTGTAATCAAAATTTAACGAAGTAAATCAAACTATCGCTTTAATTCCTGCTCTCGTTTTTTATCGGCTTTTTTGGCTCTGCCCGATCCTCCAAATACACTGATGCTAAAGTATCTTGCCGGGTATTTTTGCATATCGCTTAAAAGAGCATTCAACTCTTTAGAACTGCTGTTCAGGTTTTGATATAGTTGCTCATTGGTGGCTAATTGCCCTAATGTTCCTTCACCTTTGTTAATGCGTGTAAGGGTTTGTTGTAATTCGCTTAGTGAACCATTTAAATTGTTGATGGTTCCTTTTAAATCGGCAGCGGCAACACTATCTGTAATGTTTTTAATGTTTTTCATAGCGGCTGAAAGCACATCATTATTGCTGCGTAAATTATTTAAAATGCTTTCCGTATGTTGAAACATACTACTGATGCGAACTTTTTCATTTGCCGTTAAATCCTCTAAGTGTGCTGAAATATTTCTAATATGGTGTAATGTTCCGGTTAGGTCATCAACACCTTTTGAGAGTTTTTGAGTGCCTGATGAATCAAAAACATCATTCATGCTTTGCAACACGCGGTCCAATGTGGCCAACACTTGTTCACTTTTTTCTTTAACCGGTGAAACCAAATTGCTAATGCTTTCGGCTAATCCTTCTTCAATGGAAGCATCTAAGGTATCATCCGGGTTCAGGTAAGTAGCCCCAGCCCCCAGTTTAAGGTTAATAATTTTTGAACCTAATATGTCATTACTGGCAATTTCTGCCTTAGTTCCAATAGGCATGGCCACGTTTCCATCTACCACTAAAGTCACTAAAATTTTACTGGGATCACCGGGAGTTAAAAATGATACATCTTCTACTTGACCAATTTTAAATCCGTTAATCATTACCTGTGTAGATTTTATGACACCCCCTGAGTTGGTATACACCACGTGGTAGCGGGCATATTTTTTGAAAAAGCTGTATCCCATTAAGAAGTTTAATCCTAATATGAATACGATAATGCCCACCAAGGCAAATAAGCCAACTTTTACTTCTTTAGAAATTTTTATCACAGAATGAGTGTTTGATATAGTGGCAAATCTAATAGAAAAAAGAGGTTAATTTTCTTTTTCTACCGATGTTTTGTATTGTTTAACCGCTTTGGCAATTGCATCAGCAAGTTGCTCTTGGCCGATTTCACTGGTTAGAAAGGTACGTTCTTTCGGGTTACTTAAAAATCCGGTTTCAATCAACACGCTTGGCATTTTACTCTTCCATAATACCATTAGTCCGGCTTGTTTAACACCACGGCTGGTGCGGTTTGCGGCTTTAAAATTTGTTTCTACCTTATCGGCAAGTTTTAAGCTTTGCTCAAGGTAGGCACTTTGTAAAAAGCTAAAATAAATATGAGCTTCAGGTGAATTGGGATCAAATCCTTCGTACTTTTCCTGATAATCCTTTTCCAATAAAATTACCTCGTTTTCACGTTTGGCTACTTCCAAGTTACCGTCTGATTTATGTAAACCCATACTAAAGGTTTCGGTTCCGTACACCTCGGTTTTTTTATTGGCATTACAGTGAATACTAATGAATAAATCGGCATTTTGGCGGTTAGCAATTCCTGCTCTTTCATGCAATTCTATAAACTCATCTTTGGTTCGGGTATAAATTACTTTAACATCTGGCATGAGTTTTTCTATAGCTGCACCAACTTTTAATGCTACAGCTAATGTTACATCTTTTTCTCTTGCGCCTCCATAGCCACAACCTGCATCATGGCCACCATGGCCGGCATCAATGGCTACTGTGCTTACCTTATTGCCCGGCATTTTGTTTAATGGTGTATAGGCACACAAAAGAATTACAGCTCCTATTCCACTTAAAATATAAGGGAGCTTTAATAAATAACTAGTTTTATATAGTTTTGCGCGCATTGACATACTACAATTTTAATAAGTACTTTTCAATTAAGGCATCGGTGAAATACATTTGTTTTACCCTATGTCTGTTAATGTGTTCAGTTGGCTATGCACAAAAGGTCAAAAACACACCCAAACCCAAATCAAAAGGTAAAATAAATAATCAACCTGTTTTAATTGTTCAAAAAGATACTTCAAATACTGTACCAACCACAACTTTAGCCCCTGAATTAGAGGATATTGTTATTATTGATACCAACCAATATACGCTCAATGCATCTCCATCGGCTTTAAAAACTAAAGTAAAGTACTTTGCCGATGACACGATTGTTTATAATGCTGAAAAACAAGAGGTTTATTTGTATGGGAATGCAAAAGTGGAGTATGAAGATTTAACAGTTACCGCTGCCTTTATTCGGATTGATTTAAATAAAAGTATTGTGCATGCCGAAGGCAAAAAGGATTCTTTAGGCTATTTAACCGGAACGCCAATTTTTAATCAAGGTGGCCAAGAGTACAAAGCACAAAGGGTTTCATACAATTACAAAAGCAAAAAAGGGTATTTAAGTGAATTACGAACCAAAGAGGGGGAAGGCTTTGTAAAAGGTTCGGATGTTATTCGTACACCCAATAACGAATTCGGTATTCAAAAATCATACTATACTACTTGTGATGCCGATACCCCGCATTTTCATATACATGCCAATAGGTTGAAGGTAGTACCGAATAAAAAAATTGTAACCGGATCGGCTAACCTCCGTATTGAAGGCATACCAACACCGTTGGTTATTCCTTTTGGTATTTTCAGTATAAAAAAAGGACAATCATCGGGAATTATTATTCCTACCTACGGCAGTAGTATAAACAGAGGTTTTTTCTTAAGAGGCGGTGGTTATTATTTTGGGTTAGGTGAAAAAGCAGATTATATGCTTACCGGTGATATTTTTACCCAGGGCAGTTGGGCATTGAATAATTTATTGAGGTACAACAATCGATACAGATTTAACGGACAACTTGGAGTAAACATGGCCAGTAATAAATTTGGCGCAATTGGTGACCCGGAATATTTTACCTCAAAAGATATTAGAGTAAACTGGGTACATAATGTTGATCCGAAAGCCAGACCTGGAACTTTTTTCAGTGCCAACGTAAATTATACTTCACCACTTTTCTTGCGTAACAACTCATTTGTTCCTCAAAATATAGTTGCCAATCAAATCATCAGCAGTATTAACTATGGTAAAACCATTGCCGGGGGTAAGTATAATTTAAATCTAAATGCAGGTATGTCACAAAACCTGCAAACAAGAGGTTTAATTATTTCAGCGCCAAACATTGCCTTTACTGCAAGTAGTTTTAATCCCTTCAAATCAAAATACAAATCGGTTGCCGATAAGTGGTATGAAAATATTAGTGTAAACTATACCATGAACTTCAGAAATGAACTCAATACGTTCGACTCTGTATTGTTTGATCGTAGACAACGCGGTGATTTTTGGAATTTTGTGGATACAACGGGTCGCTATGGAATATCACATGGAGCCAATGTGCAAACTTCATTTAAAATATTTAAGTATTACACGTTATCTGCAAGTACGCAATTAAGCGAGGTTTGGTATGCCTCAAGTATACGAAAGGAGTTTGTGAACGGAACGGTACAAAAGCGCAGGGTTGAAGAATTCACAAGGGCATTTACCTTTCAGCCTCGTGTGGGTTTGAATACCCGTTATTATGGCATCAAAAAATTTAAAGGCAATGGAATCACCGCTATTCGACATGTGGTTTCGCCAACTCTTGATTTTACCTTTACGCCTGATTACAGTGCCCCGGGCTGGGGTTATTACAAATCATACAACGATACGAGTGGTAGAACGTTTAATTACAGCATTTTTGAAGGAGGAATTTTTGGAGGTCCGGGTTTAGGCCGTCAAGGTAATATTGGATTTTCACTCGATAATAATTTGGAGATGAAAATGATGAGGGGAAAAGATACAGCCAGAAAGGAAGAGAAAATTCAAATTTTTGAAAATTTAAGGTTAGCAGCTAACTACAATATTTTTGCTGATTCAATGCATTTAAGCGCCATTAATATTAGTGCCCGAACCAAGTTATTTAAGAATGTAACCATTAATGGTAATGCTATTTTAGATCCTTACCAAAACAAAATTATCACCTCGGCTAACGGTTTTAGAAGTGTATCAAGAATTAAAGATTTTTATTGGGCTGATGGAAAACTTGGTGTGATTAGTAACGCCAATCTTGGACTATCGGCAAGTTTTAACCCTCAAACCTTTAAACGGGAAGGTCAATCTTCTAACAAGAAATCGGAGCAGTTGAAATATTTGTATGACTCACCATTGGATTATTACGACTTTAATATCCCGTGGACATTAAATGTGAATTATACCGTGCAATATTTAAGGTACAATAATTTGAATAATCCAACCTTATCAAATTATGTACAAACCCTCAATTTCAGCGGTGATATCAACTTAACCAAAAACTGGAAAATAGCGGCTAGCAGTGGTTATGATTTTCAAAATAAACAAATCACCTTTACCACCATTGATTTTATTCGTGATTTACATTGTTGGACTTTTAAGTTAACTTGGATTCCTGTTGGATTCCGCCAAAGTTTCTTCTTTCAGTTAAACGTAAGATCCAGTGTGCTTCAAGATTTAAAATTAACTCGCAGAAGAGAGTGGTTTGATCGTACCTTGTAGCGCCTAATAATTTGATAAACAGCAGTTATTTGTACTTATCAAAACAAACCATGTAATTCTCGAATCAATTTATACCTTTGCACCACCTTTAATATCGTTAAATATGGCTTTAGAAATAAAAGTACCTTCAGTTGGCGAATCAATTAGCGAAGTAACAGTAGCCCGTTGGAACAAAAAAGACGGTGATTACGTTGAGATGGATGAATTATTGTGCGAACTGGAGAGTGATAAAGCAACATTTGAATTAAATGCAGAAGCTGCAGGAACCTTAACCACCAAAGCCGGTGAAGGTGATACCATAAAAGTGGGTGATATTATTGCACTCATTGATACCTCGGCTGCAAAACCTGTAGGCGCAAAGTCTGAACCGAAAAAAGAGGATGCTCCTGCGAAAAAAGAAGAGGTTGCAAAACCTGTTGAGGTAAAACAAAACAATATAGATTCATATGCTGCCGGAACGCCTAGTCCGGCTGCTGCAAAAATATTAGCAGAAAAAGGGATAGAGGCTAAAGACGTAAAAGGAAGCGGTGTTGGTGGACGCATTACCAAAGCTGATGCATTGTCTGCTGAATTAAAGGTAACCACCAACGAAGCCAAATCTCGTAATGAGCGTATAGAAAAAATGACCTCATTGCGCAAAACAGTTGCTAAAAGACTTGTTTCTGTTAAAAATGAAACAGCCATGTTAACCACCTTTAATGAGGTTGATATGAAGCCTATCATGGATTTGCGTAATCAATTTAAAAACCAATTTAAGGAAAAGCATGGCGTGAACTTAGGATTCATGAGTTTTTTTACCAAAGCGGTTTGTGTGGCATTAAAGCAGTTTCCGGCCATTAACGCCTATGTGAACGGAGAGGAAATTATATACCACGATTACTGTGACGTTTCTATTGCTGTGAGTGCACCTAAAGGTTTGGTTGTACCTGTGATCAGAAATGCCGAAAGCATGAGTTTAGCCGAAATTGAAAGCGAGGTAGCTCGATTAGCTGGTCGTGCACGTGATAACAAATTAACCATTGAAGAAATGACAGGTGGTACATTTACCATAACCACTGGTGGTGTATTTGGAAGTATGTTAAGTACTCCAATCATTAATGCTCCTCAATCAGCCATTTTGGGTATGCATAATATTGTTGAGCGCCCGGTTGTTAAAGATGGACAAATTGTAATTCGCCCAATTATGTATTTGGCCTTGAGTTACGATCACCGCATCGTTGACGGACGTGAGTCGGTTGGCTTTTTAGTGAAAGTAAAACAATGTTTAGAAAATCCAACTTTGTTGCTTACAGAAGGTCAAGATCCTAATAAATTGGTGCTGGGATTATAAAAATATTTATTTTTGTTACGTGACCGTAACTTGTGATATCAAAAAAGCAATATCAACAACCACGTTGGTATTGCTTTTTTTTATTTGCAGTGCACAGCAAAATGTGCTGCATAAAACGATTTCTTTTAAAATAAGTAACCTTTCCCGATTAGAGGCCTTAATGCAACTACAAAAGCAAACAGGGCTCAATCTGGTGTACAGTAGCGATATCTTTAATGCAGAGCCTAAACTCACGTATCATTTCGAACAAAAAACAGTTGAATACGTATTGAAAAAAATCCTAGAGCCTGCTTATGTATTTAATGTTACCGAAACACAAATTGTTATTTCCGTAAATCCTAAGCGATATTATGCTGTAAGCGGTGTGATAAAAGACGCACTTAGTAAAGAGCCTCTTATAGGAGCATTTGTGGTGGTAAATGGAGTAGGAGGCACTACAACAAACGCTGCAGGTTATTATTCCATTGTATTACCTGCCGATACCTATCAAGTTAAATTTCATTACATCGGTTATCAAACTGTTGAACAAAAAATTGTTTTGAATACGAATGTGGTGCAGAACCAATTTTTAAATGTGTCGTCCTCATTAAATGAAGTGATAATTGTAGAGGAAAATCAACGTTTAAATCAATATGGTACCCTTAGTAAAATAAGTATTGAAACCAAGGAAGTAGAGCGTTTGCCCGTGTTGTTAGGAGAAAGAGATATGCTGCGTTTTTTTCAACAAATGCCTGGAGTACAAAAAGGTAATGAAGGGGATAATGGATTGTATGTAAGAGGCGGAAGTTTTGATCAGAACTTAATTTTACTAGATGATGCTACTTTATACAATGTGAACCATGTTACAGGACTTTATTCATTGTTTACCGGAAGTGAAGTAAAAAAAGCTGATTTGAATAAAGGGGCATTCTCTGCACGATATGGTGGGAGGGTTTCATCAGTGATGGATATTTCTTTGCGTGATGGAGATAAAAGTAAATTCGGTGGTGAAGCCTCAGTAGGGCTTATTTCATCAAGAATAATGCTGCAAGGCCCGATCATTAAAGATAAAGTTTCTTTCTTGTTTTCTGCTCGCAGAACCTATGTTGATTTTGTAACTAAGCCATTTTTAGAAAGCGATGATCAAGTACTCACTTTTTATTTTTATGATATTCACGCCAAGGTATCGGCTGACTTAACTAAACGTTCGAAATTAACCTTAAGCACTTATTTTGGTAGTGATAAATATGGCTCAAAAGAAATGCAAGACGGTTCTGCTTTTAAAAGTGAACTGTCGTGGGGAAACCGCATGGCCTCAATAAAATATCAGTATATTCTGGGTGCAAAAAGTTTTTTCAATGTATCGGCTTCCTATAGTGATTATTATTCACTGCTCCAGTTAATTGATTTGAGTAATAGTGGTAAACAAGGAATTGATTTGCGCTCAACGGTCGAAGATTTATCCGCTAAGGCAGATTGGGAGTATTCCGGTTTCAATAAGCATAAAATAAAATCAGGCGTTTCTTTTATTCGTCATCAATTTAATCCGGAAGGTTTGTTACAAATACTCTCATTTCAAAATCAACCCGATTTGCTTACCACGGCAGATGAAGGTGGAATTTATGTAGAAGACAATTGGCAATTGAATACTAAAACCAATTTGATTACCGGTTTACGCGGTAGTTATTTTAGTAGTTCAAACAAAAACTACTTTAATCCTGAACCGCGTATTACACTTCAACACATCACAAAAAACAATTGGCAATTTATGGCCTCTGCATCTATTATGTATCAATATGTAAATGGGGTGCGAACCATAAGCTATTTATTGCCGAATGATATTTGGATTCCATTAAGTCCAAATCAAAAACCAATCTATGCAAATCAATATTCCATGTCGGTTCGCAAGCCTGTAAAAAATTATGAGTTTAGTACCGATGTGTTTTATAAAAAAACTATAAATGCGGTTACCACACGCGAAGGCTCTGCAATTATTTTTCAACCCGGTTTTACTTGGGAACAAACATCCGATTTACTTTTAACCCAAGGCAATGCTGAGGCCTATGGTATTGAATTTTTAATTAGAAAACATACCGGACGATTAACCGGTTGGATAAGCTATACCTTGTCAAAAGTTACCTTCCACTTCGATGATATAAACCTGGGCAGACCACATCCTGCTAGGTTTGATCGTCCGCATGACTTAGGAATAAACCTTAGATATGCAATTACCAAAAAGTGGATGTTTTCTGCTGCTTGGGTGTATGGATCAGGTAATCCTATTAGTCTACCTGTTGGTCAATATACTTCTTTTGTGCACACCCCTTCCGGAGGTGTTTTTGGTTCCAACTTGGTATTAGACTATGATGGTAAAAACACATATAGAATGATTCCTTTCCATCGACTAGATTGTTCTATTCAATATCAAACCAAATTAGCTAAAGGAACAAGTACTTTTGAGCTAGGGGCATACAATGCCTATAACCGAAGAAATGCTTTAATGTATTTTATTGATACCAATAACGATTTCGCAAGGGTGAAGAAGTCAAGCTTCTTGCCAATCATTCCTTCAATAAGTTGGGCATTTAAATTTTAACCTATGAAATGGAATTTATTATTAATTGTATTGTTCTTCGGATTATCTTCCTGTATGGAAGAGTTCGTTGATATTGATGTGCCTCAAAAAAGTAAAACCATCATCTATGCATTTCCTTCCGCTGATGACGATCAATTAAAAGTGGTGGTTTCATTTACCAAGCCCTTTCTTAATCATCCGGTTTTTAATTCAAGTCTATTACCTGTTGATTCGCTTGCCATTGTTAAGGTAAAAATTTCGGATGGACAAGAATTAACTTTAACATACAGTGAATTTGAACATTGTTTCACCTCCAATATGGGAGAGGTATTGGTAGCACCGGGCAAGACGTATGAAATATTTGTTCAAACATCAAAAAACGAAACCTTTACTATGAACACTACTGTTCCATTGGAAGAAAGTGTGAATATGAATGCCAATCTAAATTTTGAAGGCAGCGTTGAACAGCAGGTAATCAAGGGGGATTTATCCTTGAATGGATTTAATACTCAATCCTATTACCGAATTATGGGGGTGGCGTTTTTTAATAATGGAGCTTCCTCATTAGAATTAACCAATGCCGAGTTGAATGGGTTAATAAGTGGGAAGGAGCTATTGCTAAATAATAATGTGACCTTTACAGGAAATATTTTTGATACCGGAATTTCAATGGACAGTGTTGTATTTGCTGTTTTTCCGTGCGATGAGGCTTATTATAAATACCACAAAACGGTGCTTAGGGCACAAGATGGAAGTGTAGAAATTTCAGGTGATCCGGTAATTATTTATTCAAATATTCCAGGAGGTGTTGGGGCTGTTGGTTCAATTGGCCGACCATCTTTTTTTACAAAATATTTAAAATAAATAGGGGTACATGGCTATTAAATCGTCAAACCTATAAATATTACACGTATGGTTTCTCAAAACGACTATGCATTAATGGTAAAAAAGCTCTCCGGTGAATTATCCGAATCGGAAGAAGTTGCCATCAATAATCGTATAAATAATGATTCTGAATTTGGTAAAGCATACCACGAGGTAGAGCGTGTTTGGAATAATGCTGAACCAGAATTATTTGAAGTGAATACTTCTGCGGCTTGGGATAAGGTAAGGCAACAAACCTTGGGTGCCAAACGAATTTCATTATTCGGAAATAATGTATTTAAAATTGCAGCAGCAGTTTTAGCTTTTGCCGTAATAGGAGTTTGGCTGGTGAATTCATTCAAACAAATGCCAATTTCTTCCGTTTCAACAGCCGCTAACGAGGTCAAACAAATTCAGCTGCCTGATGGCTCTATTGTTTGGCTTCACGAATTTTCTACTTTATCCTATGAAAATGATTTAAAAGGTGCAACGAGAAATGTGCAGCTAAAAGGTATGGCCTTTTTTGATGTGCAACGTGATGAAGCACATCCTTTTATAATTGAAACGCCAAAAGGGGAAGTAAAAGTGTTAGGTACTAGTTTTGAAGTATCGGCTTATGAAAAGGATAACTTTGAACGCGTAACTGTTTCAACCGGAAAAGTTAGTTTTAGTAGCCGAAACGCCAATGTGGTGTTAACGCCAAACCAAGAAGCCAGTATTAATACATCTGGTGAAATAAGCCAACGTGAAGTTAATGCTGAAGAACTTTTAGCATGGTCGGCCCAAACTTTACTGTTCAAGGATGAAACCCTTGATAAGGTAGCCGAAAAAATTGGTCGATATTTTCATGTTCAAGTAAAATTAGGAAATGATAAATTAAAGTCATGTCATTTCACCGGAAGTTTTACAGCACCAAAATTAAAGGAGGTGATGGATGTGATAGCCGAAGCTTTAACGCTTAAATACACCATTGAAGCCAATAGGGTTTTTATCAACGGAGAAGGTTGTAAGCCCCCAACCAATTAATCAAACAATCAACCTATTCAACCCATGCAAACAGAACCAGTTGATTTGTTTAAAGCTATGAGCCGCGGAGATCACGGGGCTTTTGAGCGTTTATTTAAAACCTACTATCGGGAGTTAGTTAGGTTTGCTTATGATTTTGTGAAAGATAAAGATGCTGCCGAGGATTTAGTGCAAGAAGTATTTGTAAAGATTTGGGAAAGGAAAGCGCAAATCCAAATTCAAAGTTCGCCTAGAGCTTACTTTTACATGGCGGTTAAAAACCATTGTTTAAATAAAATAAAGGTTGAACAGCGTAATGCCTTTTTGGATGATAGCTATGATAATCACATCGAAGTTTCTCATAATCATACAGAGCAATTAAGCGATACCATACACCTAAAACAACATATTAATGAGGCCTTGGAAAAATTACCTCCGCGTTGCGGAATTATTTTTAAACTCAGCCGATTTGAAAATAAAAGTTACAAGGAAATAGCTGAAGTGCTTGATATATCTGTAAAAACTGTCGAAAATCAAATAGGTAAGGCCTTACATCTCATGCGTGAGCAGCTTCATCCCTATTTAAATACTTGGTTCGTTATTATTTTTTTGAAAAATTTTTTTGACGGAATAGGGGGAGGGTAAGTTTTACGTGTCCTAACTGTACAACATAACAAAAACTCAAAAGAATATGAAAACAGTTAAACTATTATTTGGACTAGGATTTACACTTTTATTTCACGGATTAACAAACGCCCAAGGTTTACAAGGCGATTTTGAAAATTGGGACAGTGTTGAAGTGAGCAGTGAAGGTGGTTGGAAAAACTTTTTACCTACAGGCTGGTTTGAATTCGGCAACATTATAAGTGCTTCAGAAAATAAGCCGTTAGCAGTTGAAAGAACCACTGATGCCTATGCTGGTGAATACGCAATTAAATTAACAAATGTTGCAACTTCTCTGCAAAGCCCTGCAACTATGATGACAAATTCAGGAGATGGTTCTACGGTGAACAACAAAATACCTGTTGCTGCTAAGTACACAAGGTTGGAGGGATACTACAAGTACAACTATACCGCTAAAGACACTTTTACTATAACCGTTATGATGGTTAAGGGTGAAGATATTATTGGTGTGGGTGAGTTTACAAAATCAGATGTACAAAATGATTACATTAAGTTTAATGTACCAATTATGTATATGCCCGGTTTTTCCGGAATTCCCGATAGCGCTGTTGTAATTGTTACAGCAGGAAGTACTGAAACCTTCAAAGAAGGTAGTACACTTACTTTAGATGAATTAAATTTCAGTACTTCATCTACCGGTATTCTTGAACATACCAGAGCGAGTTTATTTACAATAAACGCTTGGCCAAACCCAACGAAAGAAATCCTACATGTAGATTTAAATCAATTGAAGGATGTTCAATGTGCAATCGAAGTGGTTGATATTACAGGTAAAGTGATTTTGGAACACCAAACTAAACCCAACAATCAATCATCTCAAGTAGAATTAAATGTAACCAATTTCAAATCGGGTGTGTATTTTGTTAGGGTAACAACAAGATCAGGTTCGCACGCCTTGCGCTTTGTGAAAGAATAAATTGATCATGAATAATTTAAAGGCCGGATTTTCCGGCCTTTTTTGTTTTTATCATAGGGGTTAACCATGCATGTGATGTCTTATTTACATGAACCCTAAAATATACTTATATCTTATTTTATTGTTGGTTTTTTCGAATGCCAATGCACAAACAATTAAAGTAGACGGTTTTATTACAGATGAGAAAACAGGCGAGAGCCTAATTGGTGTATCTGTATTTAACGCGGCTAAATCAACCGGAACATCTACTAACGCTTATGGTTATTTCAGTTTGGTACTTAATAAGCCTGATACCATTTGTTTTAGTTACATGGGTTATTCCCTACTTAAACAATATGTAACCAATGAAAAAACAATTCGTATTCAACTTATATCATCTGCTGCCGAACTTAAGCAAGTTGTGGTGAATGCCAATGTAAACAGAACTCAATTAAATGGAACACAAGAGGTGGATTTGAAATTGTTGAATCGCTTGCCGGTGATGGGTGGAGAGAAGGATGTAATTAAAGCCATTCAATTTATACCGGGAGTAAAAAAGGGGGCTGACGGCACAGCCAGTATGCTCGTGCGTGGTGGTGCCCATGATCAAAATTTGATTTTGTTGGATGATGCTCCGGTATATAATCCAACCCATTTACTTGGTTTCTTTTCTTTGTTTAATGCTGATGTGATTAAAGATGCAAAGTTACAAATAGGTGCATTTGATGCTAAATATGGCGGTAGGTTATCGTCTGTTTTAGATATTCATACTTTAGATGGTGATCATAAAAAATTCAGGGTTCAGGCTGCTACAGGGATTTTATCATCAAAAGCTGCTATTCAAGGTCCCATGTTTAAAGGTAAAGGGTCATATCTAATTGCAGGCAGAGTTAGTTACATTGATCAAGTATTTAAATTGGTGAATAAGGAATTGCCGTTTTTCTTTTATGATTTTAATGCAAAATTTAATTATGAACTTTCCCCATCAGATAAAATTTATTTAAGTTTTTATAATGGTGATGATTATCTGAATGCAGCTGCTGCCGATTCAAATAATCAAGTGAAGTTAAGTTCTAAAATGGGAAATCAAATTACCTCCCTTAGATGGAACCATGCATTTGCCAATAAAAAAATGTTCTCCAATATTACAGTGTTTAACAGCAAGTATAGGTATGAATTGTTGGGGGATTTTGAAGGAAATAAAGTAGCTGTTAATTCTTTTGTAGAAGATTTAGGCGTACGTAATAATTGGGAGCATTATGTCAATCCTAAAATGAATTTAAGCTATGGATTTGAGTTGATTGAACATCGTTTTAATCCGAATGAAACAAAGTTGTCCGGATCATTTAATGATAATATCAAAGAAAAGTCTGCATCCTTATCATCCATCACAGAGTCGGCCATTTATTTTCAATCTCATTATAAATTAAGTAACCGTATGCAATTTAATACGGGCATTCGTGCCTCAAATGGATCTTCAAATTTAAATATGAATTTGGAGCCTCGTATGGCCTTGGCTTATCAATTAAATCAGCACAACGGATTTCATATTAGCTATACGCGAATGAATCAGTACATGTTTTTACTTACCGGTGGCTCTGTGGTATTACCAACCGATTTGTGGTTTGCAGCCAAAGGCAATATCAAGCCTCAACAAGCCGATCAAATTACCTTAAAACATGAATTGAAATATGAGAGATTAAAACTTCAAAGTGAACTTTACTACAAACAAATGAACAACCTTATTGAATATAAAGAAGGTACAACTGAATTTATTATTAATGATGTTGAGAATTTAATTACCCAAGGTAATGGAGAAGCATATGGCTTTGACTGGTGCGTGAATTACAGTATTGGTAAATTTACTTTTAATGGCGCATATAGTTTGTCATGGGCAAAGAGGAAGTTTAGTGATTTAAATCTAGGGGAAGAGTTTTATGCCCGATTTGACAGGAGGCATGATTTGAATTTGATTATTGGATATGATTTTAACCAACGGGTTGGTATTACAGGTGTGTGGAGTTTTGCAACAGGTTCAAGATTTACCCCAATAATCGGACAGTTCATGATGCCTAGCGGGAATTATAATAACATAGATGTACTTCCAATTTATACAGGACGTAATGCAGTACAACTTTCTCCTTCACACCGCTTTGATTTTAATGTGGTGATCAGAAATAAACCAGGTAAGTCTTATGAAACAGAATGGCATGTTGGAGTTTATAATGCCTATAATCAAACACAACCCTTTAGAATAAAAATGATCAAAGCTGATGATGGCCGGATTTCATACAAACAAACCGGTTTGTTCGGATTAATACCTCATGTAAGTTTTCAAATTAAATTATAAGTAAGTATGAAAAATTTAGTTCTATTATTAATAGTAGGTTTGATGGCCTCATGCACTCCGGAACCTATAGATATTGAATTACCACAGGCACCTTCAAAAATTGTGGTGAGTTCGCAGTACGCGTATGATACCATTTCACAACAAAATGTGTTGTTGGTTGTGTTGAGCAAAAGTTTCTCTGCATTAGAAAATAATTTACCTGTGATTGATTCAACAGGTATTCATATCAACCCTGACCTTTTAGTAAGTGGTGCAACTGTTGAAGTGTTTACTCCTCAAGAAACCATCGCTTTAACCGAAGGTGATCAAGGAATGTATTATGCCATCAATTTTTCTTACGTTCCTAATCAGTTGGTGAAGCTGGTGGTTAAGGATGCACAAAATAATGTATTAACGGAAGCCACAACCGGAACCACAAAAACAAAGGACTTTGAATATGTTGGACTTCAAAAAAAGGGAGCCAATAAGTTTTTGAATTATGCACTGAAAGATGACCCAAACACCTCAAATTGGTATTTGGTGAATTATTTTACCAAACAACAAAAAGACAGTGTGCCGAATTATAACGACCCAAGGTACATTGCTAAAAAGTTAATAGAGCAGGATGTATCATTTGATATTTATGCTGATGCCGATTTTGTAAACGGCACATTAACTGTTGAGAAGAACTTGGGTATTTATAATTATGATACCGTAGTTGTTGCAGTTTCAGAGGTTACTCAATCGCATTATCAATTTCTAACGGCTCAAAAGCGATATGGTAAGTTCATTAATCAATTACGCGGTGAAATAATTAATTTTCCAACAAACGTTAAAAACGGTTACGGTTACTTTAGCGCAAACAATCCAAAGGTGAAAATCCTTACGTTTAATTAACATAAATTTCATCAATGGCCAGCATTGGTTTTTTGTTAGGTCGGTATCTCCAGTTTGGTATGATGGATTGGTTCTTCACTTTTACATGCACATACCTTACGCGTTGAGGAAATAATTTGAAGTTGAAGTTAACCGGTTTAGCGTCATAATGTTCATCTAATGCTGTTGCCAAGTTATAATTAGTTGGTTCAGCAATGGCAGTATGGTATTTATAACCATCAGCTGAAACGGTAATTTCAATTTCGTGAGGTAGAAAAATCCAATGTCTTGGATCATCCAGAAAGTTCATGCTGATGTGGCTTACTTCTTTAGTGGTTTCCATATCAATGGTTACATCAATATCATTGCCGTAAAAGCAAAGCCAATTGTAACTGTAGTCATTCAATCCAATCATGCCATCCACCAATGTACGTTCTCTTTTAGCCGGGTAGTCCTGCACAAAAGGATATTTTACGGTTACTTTTGCATCCATTGCATAGTTTGGTTTCCACCCTCTGTCAAACAATTGTTGCCATTCTGCTTTGTATTGTTCCGGGTTTAAACCGCCTTCACTGAGTTCAGTTACTTTATATCTTTCTAAACTTTCGGTGAATTTGGTTACTCTTTTTGGCATATTACCTTTCACCAAATAGTTGAGAGTTTCTTCATCTTGTACCAAATAGCCGTGTTTATCAGGCCCAAAAAATCTTGCTTGTTGCAGTGAAACATAATCCAGCGACAACCTTAAGCGATAAATACGATTAATAATTTTTTCATTGTCTTCAACAACCGCTTCTGCATTATCAAATAGGGTAGAGAATTGATCGAGTAATTCAGGTGTAAGGTAACTGTTGTACTCATTGACCGGATTTCCATAGATATCAATTTGCCTATTCGTTTTTCTGGATTCGGTTTGCAACAGATTAATGTAATCCATTACATATCGTCCGGCTGACTTATAATAACCTTTGCAAAAATCTTCC
The DNA here is from genome assembly GCA_046314755.1 of Bacteroidota bacterium. Taxonomy (GTDB): domain Bacteria; phylum Bacteroidota; class Bacteroidia; order UKL13-3; family UKL13-3; genus UBA6183. The sequence continues at coordinate 18,739 of JBKDBG010000114.1, forward strand.
ATCAATTCCACCTCATTAAGCTCACTGTTGCTCATAAGTTTTGCAATCAAGTAGCTTTTTAACTCAGCCATTTCACCATAGGTATCGCCTGAGCCTTGGCTAAAAATACCTTGTACATGATGTGCT
>JBKDBG010000115.1:0-39699 GCA_046314755.1 Bacteroidota bacterium
TTAGGCTGTTATTTGGTTTTTCTCCCAGCTTGTTGGTTTTGGTTGATAATAGTGAGATGGGTTTGTATGATTTGGATATTGAATTGAAAGATTTGATTAATCAATCTTTTATGCAAAAGGTGAGATTGTTAGTGGGAGATATATGCAGCAGGGAAAGAATGGAAAAAATATTCGCCAGCTTCAAACCGGATATTATTTACCATGCTGCTGCTTATAAACATGTACCATTAATGGAAGATAATCCCGGTGAAGCAATACGTGTAAATGTGATGGGCACGCGCACATTGGCCGATTTAGCCGTGAAGTATGATACCGAAAAATTTGTCATGGTTTCAACAGATAAGGCAGTGAATCCAACTAATGTAATGGGAGCTTCAAAACGCATTGCTGAAATTTATGTACAATCATTAAATAACTTTTTGGTTGAAACACGATCATCAAAAACACGTTTCATCACTACTCGTTTTGGAAATGTACTGGGCAGTAGCGGTTCGGTAATTCCTCGTTTTAGAAAACAAATTGAAGAAGGCGGACCCATTACGGTTACGCATCCGGATATTACCCGTTATTTTATGACCATACCAGAAGCTTGTCAGTTGGTACTTGAAGCAGGTAATATGGGTAATGGCGGTGAGATTTACATTTTCGACATGGGGCAATCAGTTAAGATTATTGACCTTGCCAAAAAAATGATTAAACTATCCGGACTAACTTTAGGGCAGGATATTCAAATTGTTTTCACCGGATTGCGCCCCGGAGAAAAAATTAAAGAAGAATTATTGGCCGATCAGGAAAATACTATCAACACCTATCATCCAAAAATTATGATTGCCAAAGTGCGCATGTATGATTTCTTAAAAGTTTCGAAACAAATTGAGGATCTGCTTATCACGTATGAGGAGCAAAACGATAACAACATTGTTTTAAAAATGAAAGAAATTGTAACTGAGTTTGTTAGTCAAAATTCGAAGTTTGAAACCTTAGATTACAAGCGGCAAAATATTTCCCGTACCACTTAAAAAAATGTATGATATTTATCCATAAATAAAGCAGCCAAAAGGTTGCTTTTTTTGTATGGGTGCAGGCCTGAGCAAGGTTATTCACATTTTAGAAAACCTCTAAATAACATTTTTTTTAAAAGACCGATTTTTTTACAATAATGTGAATATATTTGCGCACTCAACTAGTAGTATGCACCTTAAAACCGTTGTGTTTACTAGTACTTTAAACCTTGGACAATCAAATTGTTAAGATGAAGTTTTTAAAAATTACCTCATTACTGGCATTCTTCGCCTTATCTGTTTCAGTAACGAAAGCAGATGTAGCCGAAGGAGAAAAACTGTTTAATGCCAACTGTACCTCATGCCACGCTTTAAATGAAAAAGTGGTTGGCCCGGCCCTCAAAGGTGTAACCGCAAAGTATGACGATGCGTGGTTACTTAAATGGATTAAAAATTCACAAGCCATGGTAAAAAGCGGTGATGCAAAAGCCGTAAAAATTTACAATGAGTACAACCAGGCAGTGATGACCTCATTCGAAAACTTATCGGATGCTCAGGTTAAATCCATCATTGATTATTTAAAAAATCCGCCTGTGCAACAAGCAAGCACGGTACCAACCGGAGGTGGTGAAGCAACCGGAGGAAACGCAACGACTTTGCAACCGGCCAGTGATGGTTTTTACAATACCACCACATTTGTTGCCTTATCAGTGATGGCGTTAATTCTGTTCATCATTGTATTTGTATTGTATCGCATCAAAAAAACCGTACAAGGAATTTACAACCAAAAATTCCCTGAAGCGGCTGCGCTTGAGGCAGAACCGGAAGTGGATGTTAGAACCACATGGAAATACAAATTATTTAAAAAACATCCTGTGGTTGGTACCATTGTGGTGATATTAGGTTTTACCATTGTTTTCGGTTTATACGGATTTAATTATGGAGTAACAGAAGTTGGTGTGCAACAAGATTATGCTCCCGCACAACCAATTAATTACAGCCACGAATTACACGCAGGCAAATACAAAATCAATTGTTTGTATTGCCACAGCGGTGCTGATAAAAGCAAACAAGCTACCATTCCATCAGCAAGCACCTGTATGAATTGCCATATGCACGTAACTGCAAGTGCAAAATACAATGGACAGGTTTCACCTGAAATTGCAAAAATTTATGACGCTGTTGGTTGGGATGCCGATAAAAAAGCTTACGATCCAACTAAACCTCAAAAGCCAATTAAATGGGTACGTATTCACAACTTACCTGACTTGGCTTACTTTAACCATGCTCAACACGTAAAAGCAGGTAAAGTTGAGTGTCAATCATGCCACGGACCAATTGAAACCATGAAGGTGGTATACCAACAAAGTTCATTACAAATGGGTTGGTGTATTAACTGTCACCGTGAAGCAAAAGTTGACGTTGAAAACAATGATTACTACGAAAAGTTACATGAAGACTTGAAAGCTCAAGGTAAATCATATGCTACGGTAAGTAACATTGGAGGTTTAGAGTGTGGTAAATGCCACTATTAATTTATACAGCTTAATCACTGTTATTATTCATTCAGAAAAAATTCATCAATGGAAAATACAAATAAATACTGGAAAGGATTAGAGGAATTAAACAACGACCCTAAATTCCTAGAACGTAAAAAAAATGAATTTGCCGAAGGTATTCCTTTAGAAGAAGTACTTACAGAAAGCGATGGTGAGTTAACCTCAAACAGACGTGATTTCTTAAAGTATTTTGGATTTAGCGTATCGGCTGTAGCTTTAGCTGCTTGTAACAAAACTCCTGTTAAAAATGCTATTCCGTATATCGTAAAACCGGAAACCATCACTCCGGGTATTCCAAACTGGTACGCTTCAACAAACCCTGCAACAGGTGTAAGTGTATTGGTAAAAACCCGTGAAGGTCGCCCGATTAAAATTGAAGGTAATCCGCAATCACCATTATTTAAAGGTGGTGTAGCAGCTACCGATCATGCTACCATTTTGGAATTGTACGATAACGAGCGTTTACAAGGTCCAAAATCAGAAGGCAATGATGTAGATTGGAATACATTAGACAGCAAATTAGGTAAAGCTTTAGCGGGTGCTAAAAATATCCGTATCGTATCGGGTGCCATAAACAGCCCTTCTGCAAAAAGAGCCATTGCTGAATTTACTGCAAAATTCCCTCAAACCAAACACGTAACTTACGAACCGGTTTCATACAATGCCATTACTGAAGCCAATAACCAATCATTCGGTAAAGCTGTAATTCCGGGATATCAATTTGATAAAGCGAAAGTAATTGTAAGTTTTGGTGCCGATTTCTTGGGTAGCTGGATTTCTCCGGTTGAATTCACCAAGCAATGGGTTAAAAACCGCAAAGTAGGTTCAACCAACAATGGCGCCAACACCATGAGCCGTCATTACCAATTTGAAGCAAACTTATCGGTAACAGGTTCAAACGCTGATATTCGCGTTCCAATGAAGCCAAGTGCTGAAGGTGTTGCGTTAATCAGTTTATACAACAAAGTAGCCACTTTAGCAGGTGCAGCAAAAATGTCAACTCCGGGTGATGTTGAATTTGCAGTAAACATGATTGAAAATGCTGCTAAAGAATTATGGGCAAACCGTGGTGCGTCATTAGTTGTATGCGGAAGCAACAACGTAGCTCATCAATTAATAGTAAATGCCATCAACAGTGTTTTAGGTAACATCGGAACAACAGTTGATTTAGATAATTACAGCAACCAAAAAGGTGGCGATGATGCAGCATTTGAAAACTTTGCAAAAGAATTAGCAAGCGGTTCGGTTGATGCAGTTATTTTCTATAACAGCAACCCTGCTTACGATTATTACAACGCAAGCAAATTAGCCGATGCTATTCGCAAAGCTCCTGTGAGTGTAAGCTTAAATGCGGTGGCTGATGAAACAACCGTATTATGTAAATTCCAAGCTCCGGCAAATCATTTCCTTGAGTCATGGGGTGATGTGGAAAGTCGCAGTGGATACATCGGATTTATTCAACCAACCATTTCACCTGTATTTAATACCCGCCAAGCAGAAGAAAGTTTCTTACGTTGGGCAGGTAACAGCACTGAATACTACAACTACGTAAAAAATTACTGGACCGGAGTATTAGGTGGTGAAGCAGGTTGGAACAAAGCCGTTCATGATGGTTATACAGCCTCAATGAAAACGCCTGCAGCTTACAAAACTTCGGTATTACCGCAAGATTATGTAAATGCTGCTTACCAAGCATACAGCACCAATAAAGAAAAAGTTGAAGTTCAATTATACACCAAAGTAGGTATTGGTGACGGACGTTACGCAAACAACCCTTGGTTGCACGAAATGCCGGACCCAATCAGCAAAGTATGCTGGGATAACTACGCAGCTATTGGTAAAGTAACTGCCGATAAATTGAATTTGAAAGATGGTGATATCATTACGGTAAAAACTAAAAACGGAAGTATTGAAAACATTCCGGTATTGGTTCAACCGGGACAAGCCAGAGATACCATTTCAATTGCCTTAGGTTACGGAAGAACAGCCGGTGGACGTGTGGCTAAAAATGTAGGTAAAAATGCTTACACATTGGTTGGCTTTAACGGAAAAACGTTCAGCTACTCAGCTGCAGACGTAACCGTTGAAAAAACAGGTGACGACTACAAACTAGCGCAAACACAAACGCACCATACCATTGAAGGTCGTGACTTGATTCGCGAGGCTTCTTTAAAAGAATTTGTGAAAGACCCTAAAGCAGGTAACCACAAACATGCACACATCATTACTTTATGGGATGAGCATGACAGCAAAGGTCACCGTTGGGCAATGGCTGTTGACTTAAACTCATGTACCGGTTGCGGTGCTTGTGTGGTAAGTTGTAATGCCGAAAATAACGTTCCGGTTGTGGGTAGAGCTGAAGTGTTACGCGGACGCGAAATGCACTGGATACGTATTGATCGTTACTACAGCTTTAAAGACAAAGATGGTAAAGTAACGACTAAAGAAAAAGAATACAACAACGAAGCTACAGGTACTGATTTTGAAAATGTGCGCGTAGCTTTCCAACCATTAATGTGTCAACATTGCGGACACGCTCCTTGCGAAACAGTTTGTCCGGTATTAGCTACCGTTCACAGTTCGGAAGGTTTAAACCACATGGCTTACAACCGTTGTGTAGGAACTCGTTACTGTGCTAACAACTGTCCTTACAAAGTAAGACGTTTCAACTGGTTTAAATACCGTGAAAATGATCAGTTTGATTTCTATATGAACAACGACTTAGGTCGTATGGTAATTAACCCGGATGTAACAGTTCGTTCACGCGGTGTTATGGAGAAATGTTCATTCTGTATTCAACGTATCCAAGCAGGTAAATTACAAGCCAAAATTGAAAACCGTAAGGTAAAAGATGGTGATGTAAAAACTGCTTGTCAACAATCATGCCCGGCTGATGCCATTATTTTTGGTGATGTAAATGACAAAAACAGTGAAATCAGCAAGCTATTCCGTAATGAAAGAAGCTATGTATTGTTGGAAGAATACAATGTTCAACCTTCGGTTTCATACATGACTAAAATTCGTAACGTGGAAGAGGAATTAGCAGGAGGACATGGTACACACGCTGCGGGTCCTGAGCAAGCTAAAGGCGAACACAAAACAGAACATGCACATTAATAAATTGGTTAAACAGAAAAAATTAAGAACACATGTCATACGAATCACCAATTAGAGAAGCATTAGTAACAGGCGGGAAGACATATGCCGATGTTACACGCGACATTCTTCGCCCAATGGAGAATAAGCCAACCAAAGCCTGGTGGATAGGTTTTGTGCTATCGGCAATTGTTCTCGGAATTTGGCTTATTGCAACCACATATACCTTCCTTACCGGTTTAGGTGTTTGGGGAATAAATAAAACAGTAGGTTGGGCATTTGACATTACCAACTTCGTATTCTGGGTAGGTATTGGTCATGCCGGTACTTTAATCTCTGCCGTATTATTATTGTTCCGTCAAAAATGGCGTATGTCCATCAACCGTTCGGCTGAAGCGATGACCATTTTTGCGGTAATTTGTGCGGCTTCATTTATTGTTTCACACATGGGTCGTCCATGGATGGCTTACTGGCCACTGCCATTACCAAATGCATTCGGTACGTTATGGGTTAACTTTAACTCACCTTTAGTTTGGGACGTATTCGCAATTTCAACTTACTTTTCAGTATCGTTGGTATTCTGGTATATTGGTTTAATTCCAGATATCGCTACTACCCGCGACAGAGCAACCGGATTAAGAAAATTTGTTTACAACTTCTTCTCGATGGGCTGGAACGGTTCAACCCGCACTTGGCATAGATATGAAATGATTTCATTAATTCTTGCCGGTATTTCTACTCCACTCGTGTTCTCGGTGCATTCAATTGTATCGATGGACTTTGCAACCTCATTGGTTCCGGGTTGGCACACTACCATTTTCCCTCCATACTTCGTTGCCGGTGCAATTTTCTCTGGCTTCGGGATGGTATTAACCTTATTGGTTATTGGTCGTGTGGTATTGAAACAAGAAGATTACATCACCATGGGTCACTTAGATGCAATGTGTAGAGTAGTAATGTTAACCGGTACAATGGTAGGTTTAGCTTACATTACCGAGTTTTTCGTAGCTGCCTACTCAGGTGTTGAATACGAACAATACGCATTTTTAAATCGTGCATTCGGACCATACTGGTGGAGTTACTGGACCATGATGACCTGTAACTTGATTGCTCCGCAATTGTTCTGGTTAAAATGGGCTCGTTCAACACCTTGGTTCATTTTCGTAATGTCAATTGTTGTAAATATCGGTATGTGGTTTGAGCGTTTTGTAATTATCGTTACCTCACTACACCGTGATTTCTTACCATCAAGCTGGAGTATGTATACCCCAACCATTACCGAGGTTTCTATCTTGATTGGTTCATTCGGATTATTCTTTACATTATATTTCTTATTCTGCCGTTACTTACCAACTATTAACATGGCAGAAGTAAAATCAATTATCCCAACCCACGGTCATGGGCATGATAACCACGGTTCACAAAGCCATGATTCACACGCACATGCAGAGAAAGGAGATGCCGTACATGGAAACTAATAAAATGTTATTAGGGATTTACGATAATCCTGATGCTACGCTGGAAATTACCCAGCAATTAAAAAACAAAGGTTACGATGTTCATGATGTGTACACCCCATTTGCGGTGCACGGATTAGATCGCGTACTTGGAGTTAAAAGAACACGTTTGTCAAGTGCAGCATTCGTTTTTACCATGATAGGTTTAACGTGTGCCATATTGCTACAAACGTATGCTTCATATTTCGATTGGCCAATGAATATTGGTGGTAAACCATTCTTACATATTCCAACTTACATTCCAATTACGTTTGAAATGTCGGTGTTATTTACCGCTTTCGGTATGGTAGGCTGCTTTTTTATTGTAAACAGAATGTTCTGGGGAAGAAATACCGATGTGATTGATATTCGTGTAACTGACGACAGATTTGTAATTGCAGTGAATATTCATGACGGTAAGACCAATGTTCAAGAATTATCAAACATTTTTGTTCAAGGCGGAGCTCTTGAAGTTAGAGAAAGGGTAAAAGAAATATGAGAAAGTCAATATTAAGTATGCTTGCAATAGCGGCTGCCGGATTTATGTTAACCGGATGCAGCGCAGGTGGTGATAACCCGGGTATTGAATATGCACCAAATATGTATGTTTCTTTTGCCTATGAACCACTTTCACAATTAGCAACTGATGACGAAAATAGTACCAAAGGCAATAATAAAATTAACCCTCATGGATTGAATATGCGTGAGCCGGTAAAAGGAACTATTGCCCGCGGACAGTTAGAGTATGCTACTTACAACCTAGCAAAAAGCAACGAGAACTATGAAGCTTCTGCAGCTTGGAAGAATCCATTGCCTACAACTGAATTTCATTTAACAGAAGGTAAACGTTTATACAATATCAACTGTACGCCTTGCCACGGTGAAGACGGACAAGGACAAGGTACGATTGTACAAGACGGTAAATACCCTCGTGTACCTGCTTATGCCGACAGGCTTCCAACCATTAATCCGGGTAAAGCATTTTACAGCATAACGCATGGTAAAAACTTAATGGGCGCTTACGGATCAGTATTGACACCAACACAGCGCTGGCAAGTAGTTCATTATATTTATCAACTAAGTGGAGTAACAACCACTGCTGCTAATTCATCAAAATAATTTAAACTCTACACACAATGGGAAATACATCTGCCATTCAATTAAGAGAAGAAAAATTTGTATTCACCGATAAAGCAAAACGCTTATCGTTTATACTAATGGGTTTAGGCCTGCTATTAGCAGTAATTGGTTATTTTACCTATCACCCAACTGTTGAAGGATTAACTGAAGAACAATTACACCATTTGCCAATTAAACGCTTATTGGGTAGTTTATTATTTAATGCATACTTCTTTTTCCTCATCTCTACCCTTGCTATGATTTTTATTGTAATCAGCACCTTATCAAACGCTGGTTGGTACATCGCTGTGCGTAGGGTGTTTGAAGCTATCAGTGAATTTATGCCAATTGGCGCTATCGTAGTGTTCGTAACTGTGTTTTTAAGCTTAGTTGTTTTTCATGGTGGTATTTACCACTGGGCACACGATGGGGTAATGGAATCAGATCCATTATTAGCGAAAAAAACATGGTACTTAAATAAAGGTTTCTTCTTAGCACGCGTAGCCATATTCTCAGCTTTTTGGGTTTGGGCGGCAAGTATGATTAGAAAATACTCTCGCCTAGAAGATACGCATTCAACCGGATTAACGGATACCACGTATTTCGATAAAACTTTCCGTTTATCGGCTGCTTACATGGTTGTATTCGGTTTTACTTTTAGCATGTTTGCTTGGGATATTACCATGAGTGTTGATGCACACTGGTACTCAACAATTTTTACCGTTTATAATTTCGCAACCGGTTGGGCAAGTGCCATGACAGTAGCTTACTTATTAACCTGGTATTTACGCGGCAACGGTTACTTACAAGGAATTGTAACCGATGAGCACATGCATGATTTAGGTAAATGGGTATTTGCCATCTCTATGTTCTGGACTTACATGTGGACCGCTCAATTCTTATTGATTTGGTACGCAAATATTCCGGAAGAGGTTGCTTACTACAAAATACGTATGTATGGAACTTACAAATTCAGCTTCTACATCAACTTGGTATTAAACTTTGTTATTCCATTCTTCGTGTTAATGAAGAGAGGAGCAAAACGTAACGCCAATGTAGCAGCAATTGTAGGAACAGTTATTTTAATTGGTCACTGGAATGATGTGTATTTGATGGTAATGCCGGGTGCTATGAATTTAGCAACTGCCGTAACAGGTGAAAACCCAACAGGCATTATTGATGTGCCATCACAAGGTGTAGGATTAATGGAAATTGGTTTCTTAGCCTTATTTGCCGGTTTGTTTTTATTCATCATATTGAAAGGATTAACCAAAGCAAACTTGTATCCATTAAAGCATCCATTCATTTTAGAGAGCGTAATGCACGACACAGGTGTGTAATGCATCAAAATATTCTATAAGGCAAAGCCATGGGAATTTCTCATGGCTTTGTTATTTTTAAACCATGCTGAAGCGTTATTCCGGCCATATCATTTTTATCTGCATCACACTATTCACCAATTGGTTATTATGGGAAGTTGGATGTGGTATTACACCCGACTCGGCTGCTTACCTGTCAACAGCACAGTCGTTGGCTACAAACGGAAACTTTATCCAATACAATAACACGGTATTTACCAATTGGCCTATACTCTACCCTATTTTACTCAGCGCATATAAACTAATAGGTATTGAATTGCAGCAATGGGTGTTGGTACTGAACAGCTTAGTATTGATGATCTCCTTATTCATCATCACACGAAACAATTACCAAACAACACATACGTGGCTAATGATAGGTATATGCTTAAGTTACCCGCTCATTAAATTTATGGTACATGCGTTAAGTGAGACTGTTTTTATTGCCCTATGGCTGATGTTGCTATTTGTGCTCAACAAATGGATAACAAACAAACAGAACAAGCACTTTTATCTCATCATTATTTTAGGTGCTTGCTTATGCCTGCAACGGTATGCAGGTATATTCATCGTTTTATCGGTTGGATGTTGTTTGTTCTATTACCATCAACAATTCAAAAAAGCAATTGTATTTACCGGTTTTGCATTGTTACCTGTGGTGAGCAACCTCTTCATCAACCTGCAAATTCCGCAGGAATATGGCATGATGAACCGCTTAAAAGGTGAGAATAAATTTTGGGTATTATCCAAAAACATTACCCAATTGTTTCACCCTACGTATATTTTTATTTTATTGTTGATTTTGGCCCTAATTATTTGGTGTGCTTATCACTTAAAATCAATCAAAAACAAAACCTCATTTGTTAAAACAGCGTATTTTGTAATGCTTGTATATGCGCTAGCCAGCATAACCACCTTTAGCATAATGCCCGATGAGTTATTGCGTTATTATATGGTTTTACTTCCGGTGATGGTTTATATTTTTATCCAACATCAACCCTTTACCATTCCACCAAAAATAATTTACGTGGTTGCGATATTGTTTGTATTAAGTGGTGTAGCTGCTTTGGTTGATATCCATAAAAACGGCCCCGGAGGCTATAATAAAACCGGTTATAAAAACGAAACACTAAAGAATTATTTAGCCGCAAACGCCAACACTTTTGCATTAAGCAACGCCCCCGATTATTTGTATGCTCTAGGAAGTTATCGAAGCAATTTTGTATCCGCTCAAAAAGAAATATTACAGCTACAATTGCAACAACACCAAGGACCCATTATTTGGGTAAAACAAGTTCGCCCGTATTTAAATCAATCGCAAATTTGGATGGAAGAACTAAATGTTTTTACCAAAAAAGATTATGGCAGCTTTATGGTTTATGAACCTTTGCGATAAACCAGGGTAACTTTTGCGCTGCCTTGCATATTCGGTATGGGAGGAGCACATTTTATCAATTGCACTTCTGCCGTTAAAATTTCAGGAAAGGCGAAAGTAATTTCATCCAAGATCAAACGTGCCACTTCTTCAATAAACGGAGTTGGCGTGTTCATATGTTTAGCAGCAATGGCAAACAATTGCTCATAATTTACCACATCAGCAAGGGTGGTATAAGCAGGTTTTTCGGGGCTTTCTACGTGAATATTTACGATAAATTCCCCGCCCTTTTCACGCTCAAAATCATACAATCCGTGGTAGGCGTAAAACTTTACATTTTCAAGGCTTGTTATCATCATAAGGCATGCAAGTTACAATAAATTTATGTTGAAAATAAGGTGCAAATTCGCTTTATAATTAAGCCTTAAAGCCTAAATTTGCCCAACTTAAAAAAAACACTATGAGCACCCAAAAAGCAGAAATGTACAGTGAGTTTCATCGTTCAAACAAACCGGATCAATACAACCACCCGGATTATTACTTAATGGACGAATTACTTACAGAGGAGCACAAACTAATCCGCAACATGGTGCGCGATTATGTAAAAAAAGACCTTTCGCCATTTATTGAAGATATGGCTCAACAAGCCAAATTTAACTATGCCATGGTTAAACAATTGGGCGATTTGGGTTGCTTTGGACCTCAACTGCCTGCTGAATATGGTTGTGGTGGCATGGATTACATTACTTACGGTATTATGATGCAGGAATTGGAACGTTGCGATTCGGGTGTACGTTCAACCGCATCGGTACAAGGGAGTTTAGTAATGTACCCTATTTATAAATTTGGTAGCGAAGAACAAAAGCATAAATACTTACCTAAATTGGCTAAAGGTGAATGGTTAGGTTGTTTTGGATTAACTGAGCCTAACCATGGTTCAAACCCAGCCGGCATGACCACCAATTACCGCGATGCAGGCGATGGCAAACACGTGATTTTAAACGGAGCTAAAATGTGGATTTCCAATTCACCATATGCTGATGTGGCTGTAGTGTGGGCTAAAAACGAACAAGGGAAAATTAAAGGCATTATTGTGGAGCGTGGCATGGAAGGTTTTACCACGCCTGAAACACATAACAAATGGAGCTTACGTGCAAGTGCTACCGGTGAGTTGGTATTTAATGATGTGAAAGTACCTGTTGAAAATATTTTACCGGGTGTTGAAGGATTAAAAGGACCTTTAACCTGTTTAAATAGCGCAAGGTATGGTATTGCCTGGGGTGCCATTGGTGCGGCCATGGATTGTTACGATACGGCATTGCGTTACAGCAAAGAGCGCGAACAATTTGGTAAACCTATTGCTGCATTTCAATTGCAACAAAAAAAGTTAGCCGAAATGCTTACCGAAATTACCAAAGCACAATTGTTAACCTGGCGTTTAGGGGTGTTAATGAATGAAGGCAGAGCAACACCGGCACAAATTAGTATGGCCAAACGCAACAATGTGGATATGGCTTTAACCATTGCGCGCAATGCACGACAAATGTTAGGCGGTATGGGCATTACAGGTGAATACCCAATTATGCGCCACATGATGAATTTAGAATCGGTGGTAACATACGAAGGCACACACGATATTCACTTGTTAATTACAGGTATGGATATTACCGGTGAAAATGCTTTTGCATAAAATTGAATCGTTATTTTATAAATTAAAAAAGACGCATCCATGGGTGTGTCTTTAAATTGTAAAAGAATATAGACTATGTATCAAATAAAATTTGGAACAGATGGATGGCGTGGCATTATTGCTGCCGAGTTTAACGTAGAAAATGTGAAGCGAGTTGCACAAGGCACGGCTGATTATATTAAAAAGGAACACGCCAATAACTTAAGCATAGTTTTAGGGCACGATTGCCGTTTTGCAGGTGAATTATTTGCCGAATCCGTAGCACAAATCATGTGTGCCAATGGCATAAAAGTAAAATTGGCCAAAGGTTTTGTATCAACACCAATGGTTAGTTTGGGTGCCGTAAAACACGGAGCAGCCTTAGGTGTAATTATTACGGCCAGCCACAACCCACCTGCTTACAGTGGTTATAAACTTAAAGCACATTATGGCGGACCAAGCAGTCCGGCTGTGATTGATGCCGTAGAAGCAGCCATACCCAACCACTGGGTTGAAACAGCTTTAACCCCAATGGATGAGTTGGTAAAAAACGGCATGGTAACTTATGTTGATTTAGAAACTTTATACATTGATGAAGTAAAGGCAAATTTTGATTTAGCAGCTATTAAAAACAGCGGAATGAAATTTGGTTACGATGCCATGTATGGTGCCGGACAAAATGTGATGAAAGCCTTATTTCCTGAATCGTTTTTATTGCATTGTGAGTATAACCCAAGTTTTTACGGACAAGCTCCTGAACCTATTCATAAAAATTTAGCAGCGTTTAGTACAGCCATTAAACAACGTGGCGATATTGATTGCGGTTTAGTAACTGATGGTGATGCCGATAGAATTGGTTTGTACAACAAACGTGGCGAGTTTGTTGATTCTCACCATATTATTTTGTTGTTGGTACATTACCTGCACAAATACAAAGGCATGAGCGGTAAAGTAATTACCACATTTAGCGCCACCTCTAAAATAACAGCCTTGGCAAAAGCGTATGGTTTAGATATTGAAATCACCAAAATTGGCTTTAAATACATTTGCGAAAAAATGGTTACCGAAAACGTGTTGGTAGGTGGCGAAGAAAGCGGAGGCATTGCCATAAAAGGATTTATTCCTGAGCGTGATGGTATTTGGATTGGTTTAACCCTTTGGGAGTTTATGGCCAAAACCGGTAAAAGTTTAGATGATTTGATTAAAGAAGTATATGATGTAGTTGGTAGTTTTGCCATGGGCCGCATTGATTTACACATTACCGAAGAAATTAAACAAAACGTTTTAGCAAATTGTAAAGCCGGCAAATACACTTCTTTCGGAAATTACACCATTGACAAAGTAGAAGACCTAGATGGATTTAAATTTCATTTAAAAAACAACGATGTAGCAAACTCCGAAGCTTCAGCGAAGGAGTGGGTCATGATAAGAGCAAGCGGAACTGAACCTGTGTTGCGTGTGTACAGCGAATCGTCAACACAAGAAAAAGCAGAAGCTATTTTACAAGCGTGTAAAGCAACTATTTTAAGTTAAGTTACACTTTAAGGATATTACATAAAAAAGGCTGTTGTTTTATGCAACAGCCTTTTTGTTTATACTAAGTTCTTATCACTCCCGGACGAAATTCTTTTTGAACAGGAGCATGGTTTGCAGCTTCAATACCCATACTAATCCATTTGCGTGTATCAACAGGGTTAATAATGGCATCAACCCATAAACGAGCGGCCGCATAATACGGACTCATTTGTTTGTTGTACCTGTCGGTTATTAGTTTGAGTAAGACCGCATGTTTGGCTTCATCAATTTGTTCGCCTTTAGCCTTAAGAGAAGCCTCTTCAATTTGTAATAAGGTTTTAGCGGCTTGTTCACCACCCATTACAGCAATTTTTGCATTTGGCCAAGCCACAATCAATCGAGGATCGTAAGCTTTACCACACATGGCATAATTACCCGCACCAAAACTGTTTCCGGTAATTACGGTAAATTTAGGCACTACCGAATTGGCTTGCGCATTTACCAACTTGGCACCATCTTTAATAATACCACCATGCTCGCTGCGGCTGCCCACCATAAAACCGGTTACATCTTGCAAAAACACCAAAGGAATTTTCTTTTGGTTGCAATTCATAATAAAGTGTGCCGCTTTATCTGCACTATCACTGTAAATAACCCCACCAATTTGCATTTCCATAGGGTTATCGTTTGCACTTTGTTTAGGTTTTTTGGCTTTAACCACTTCCCTATTATTGGCTACAATACCTACTGCCCAACCATCAATACGGGCATAGCCGCAGGTAATGGTTTTACCAAATAATTCTTTGTAAGGATCAAAACTACCTTCATCCACCAAACGCTCAATAATTTCCATTACATTAAATGGCTTTGCAAAATTATTTACAGCCTCATACACATTATCCATTGCTTTGGCCGGAGCCTTTGGTTCAACACGGTTAAAACCGGCTTTTTCATAATCGCCAATTTTATCCATAATGCGTTTGATGCGATCTAAACATGCGGCATCATTTTCAAATTTATAATCGGTTACACCGCTTATTTCGCAATGCGTTGAAGCGCCACCTAAAGTTTCATTGTCAATATCTTCACCAATAGCCGCCTTCACCAAATAACTTCCTGCCAAAAATATCGAGCCTGTTTTATCTACAATCATGGCCTCATCACTCATAATAGGCAAGTAAGCTCCACCGGCTACACAACTACCCATAACGGCTGCTATTTGTGTAATGCCCATGCTACTCATCACTGCATTGTTTCTAAAAATTCTTCCGAAATGTTCTTTGTCGGGAAAAATTTCATCCTGCATAGGAAGAAACACACCTGCACTATCAACCAAATAAATAATAGGCAATTTATTTTCAATGGAAATTTCTTGTGCGCGTAAATTCTTTTTACCGGAAATAGGAAACCAAGCACCGGCTTTAACGGTAGCATCATTAGCCACCACAATACACTGTTTGCCGCTTACATAACCCATTACCACAACCACACCACCTGATGGGCAACCACCTTGCTCTTCATACATTTCATGGCCTGCAAATGCACCAATTTCTATTTGTGGTTTATCGGCATCAAGTAAATAACTTACCCTTTCACGGGCCAACATTTTGCCTTTTTCTTTTTGTTTAGCAGCTGCTTTTTTGCCGCCACCTTCATATACTTTTTCGAGGTTTTTATTGAGTTCTTCTACTAAGTGAAGCATATACTTTTATTGAGGTTAATTGTTAGAACACGAAATTAAATGATGCCTGATAAAGTATACCTCTCATGTTACGGTTAATACCATCAAGAGGTAAAAAATAACTGGCTTTATTATCAATTAAAACATGTTTTGTTTTTAATAATTCAACACCAAAACTAATGTTTGCATTTGGAATAAACACCGCATTTTTATCATTGTTTCGGTTTTGAATAAATCCTCCAATTTGGTATCCGGTATATAAGTTTAAAAACTTACGTTTACCTCTTCCAAAATGACGAGGATAAAAATCTTGTCCGAAGTTAATCATAAACAACTCATTGATTAATGTACTATCGGTGGTGTTGTTATCCATGGCTTTGTAAGCACCTAAATTAAAATAACTTTTACCCCGGGTAAACATGTATTTAATGGCAACACCTTGGTAGGCCTTAGCACTTACACCTGCCTTAGGATTTTCAATATGTAAATAGCCATATTCTAAACCCGGCATATTTATAAACGACACGCGAGAGTTATTGGGGGTACTCATTTCATCATTAATGGTAAAGCTTACTGCGCAGGTGCTACCTTCCATTCTTTCTTCAAGCTCCTTATTACTCATTTCAAACGATGTTATTGACGACATGTTATTCATTACTTTTCTTCTCAATTCATCGGCTCTGTATGCCGGCAACAGGGAATCGGAAAGTTGATTAGCCAATAACTCATTTTCGTATTTTAAATTGGCTATTCTTCTTTTATTTTCTAGATAACTTTGTCTTAAGTTTTTCGTGTAGTAACTGTTTTGCGTAACATAACCCAAGGCAGTGGCTAATGAATCGAGAGCTGTTAATTCATTGGTTGAAATCTGAAATTCAACAAAGTTTCGGTTAATGGTGAAATCAGAACGCATAATGGTAGCGTTATGTTGTTGAAGAAATTGGTTTAGCTGTTGAACGGCCTGAGGCATTTTAGTAACATACACCGTGATGTTTTTTGTGCCTGCATTTTCTTGTGCAAAAAGTGATGGATATAACCAATTGCTCAAAAACCATAAAGCAATTGTAACAATTTTGGGTAAGTTCATTTTCATAGTCGCTTCAAAGCTAAGGAAATACTGTTGCTTTCAAACATTTGATTTGTGGGAATTGACATAAAACATTACTTTCGCAGCGGCAAGTGAGGTACGACCAGCTCCTGCTGAATCCCCCAGGACAGGAATGTAGCAAGGGTAGGCGGTTGTAGCGGTGCGATATCGAGCTTGCCATTTTTTGTTTACCAGATATTGGTTGATTAGATTTTAGTTTGAAGTTTGAAGTGGGTAGTTTGAAGTTCGTAAAGCACAAAACCTCCAATCTTCTAAACACATAATATTTAACCCGCAATAACTAACCCGCAATCTTCTAATCCTACCCTAAAAATTCACCTGCAACCTTAAATTTACCCTTCGGTTGGTTAAATAATTGGGTACTGCCCAGGTGCGAGCTTCAATGTCTTCAATCCAAATATGTGAAATGGTATTGTTAATGGCCAACAAATTAAATACATCTAATCCAATCCAAGCTGATTGAATGTGGCGTTTCCAGCCTTTTTTATTTTTATCATTTTCATCAACCAACACACGCAAGAAGCCAATATCAACCCTGCGGTAAGCAGGTAAACGTAATGTATCGGCATAGCGGTTTCTATCAGGCGGACCAAAAGGCAACCCTGATGCAAACACCAAGGTAATGTTTACTTTGTATTTGTTGTTTTGTCGCAAATAATCTTGAAAAAACATGCTGAAAGTAAACCGTTGATCGGTTGGACGAGGAATATATCCGGGTGTAATTCTGTTACCGCTTCCATCGGTAACAATGGCACTTGGTATGCGTTCTTGCGTTTGCAATATGCCTAAGCTCATCCAACTTTCAGCGCCTTTCACAAACTCACCGTTCACACGCATATCAAGTCCTGTCGCATAACCTTCGGCAATGTTATCAGCATAATAACGAATACGCACGTTATCAATTTCGTATGGAATTAAATTTTCTAATCGTTTGTAATAGGCCTCTGCAAAAAACTTAAATTTTCGGCTCCATAAATTAAAATTCATATCACCGCCAACCACATAGTGTATGGCTTTTTGCGCCTTGATATTATTGTTGAGGGTGCCGTCAAACCCGCGCAATTCGCGATAAAAAGGTGGTTGATAATAATAACCCCAAGCCGCTTTCAGCATAATATCTCTTCGAGCTTTACCTTCTTTACTGCCATTGGCCACTGCCCTGTTGTGTTTACGGTTAGGTTCAAAACTAATTTGCACACGCGGGCTGATTACATTTTCATTATTAAAACTCCACCAATTGGTACGTATTCCATAGGTAACTGATAAATTATATTCGCGATTTAAACGTTGGGTATTTTGTATAAAACCATTAATACGTGCCGTGTTGAGTTGTATACGCGTATTGAGGTAATTAATCACCACAGGCATTCCGTTTAAATGGCTTGGTTGTGCAAAGCCCAATGAATCTTTAAACTCCCACTCGTTTATTTTATCGTTAATATGCTCCCATTGTACACGAGCTCCCCACTGTATATTGTTGTTGCCAATATTCCTAAAACCATTATGACCCACATTATACACGGTAGCATCAACCTTATTTCGGGCATTGTTTAAAAAGTAGCCAATACCTTTGGTTGCTCTTGCCTTACCAAAATTATCATTCCCAAAATCGGTTTCAACCTCTTCTAATCGATAAGCACCTTCAACCGTAAAATATTCGGTTTCATTGCTGTTATAAATGCTGCTGATGAGTTTTAATGAAGTGAAACGATCGGGTTTATACGCTAATGAAAGCGCTCCTGTAGTGGTGCGGTATTCCATTTTGTCTTGTCCTTCAAAAAACATTTTAAGCTGCATTGCCTGCCTTACGGTTCCAAAAACCGTTTCACGATTTTGTGGAATCATTAAATACGTATTTTGCGCAAAAGCGCCCAAAAAGCTTAAGGTTAAATCTGTAGACAAGTTGATATTAATTAAGCCTTGCACATCCGCAAAACGAGGTTTGTAATCGCCTTGCACATCAAGCGTTGCAACCACATATTGATTACTCCAATAACGCGCACTGAATAAATAATTTACCCTGTAATTTTTAGTGGCACCTTCTACATGGCCCGTTGCGCCCATTAAACCTACACTAGCAGAAGAGGCAAACTTCTTCGGTGTTTTGTATTTGATATCAAGTACTGATGATAACTTATCGCCATAACGTGCTTCAAATCCACCTGCAGAAAAAGTAATGTTTTGAACCAGTTCGGTATGAATAAAACTCAATCCCTCTTGCTGACCACTGCGAGGCAAAAACGGTCGGTATATTTCAATATCATTTACGTAAATTAAATTTTCATCATAATTACCTCCACGCACATTGTACTGCGAACTCAATTCATTGTTTGAGTTTACACCGGGAAGTGTTTTTAATATTTGCTCAAAATTTCCTGAAACATTAGGGAGTTGTTTAATTTCTTTGATATCAATAATGGTGGTTCCCACTTTATCTCTCCCTACCTCCTCCACATAATTAAACGCTTTTAGGTTAATGGTATAATTCAGTACCACATTCAACACATATTGTTCATTGGCACCTAAAGCGCGAACCATTATTTTTTGCGGTGGTTGACCAATGTAATTAAACACCACTTCATGCGGCTTACCGGAAGGCACATTGAATTTAAAACTACCATTATCATTGGATAAAGCAGATAAACCCAAAGTAGGAACTGAAATATTTACATCACTAATCGCATTGCCTAAACTATCCTTTACAAAGCCTGTAATTGTTGCTTGCTGCCCAAAAACCGAGCATGATAAGCAAATAAAAATGACAAAGACTTTAAATTGATTCATTGAATAGTATGAACGAAAATGCAACGCAAAGATTATGCAGGTTGCGTTTGTTTAAGTTGTGCAATGGTGCTGATTGGATTTTCTGATGAAAACACAAAATTACCCGCAACCAATACACTTGCCCCTGCTGCCATAAGTTTAGATGCATTTTGTTGGTTTACACCTCCATCAATTTCTATTACCGCAGGACTATTTTTTTGCAGGATAAGTTCTTTTAATTCCGCTGTTTTTGCGTAGGTATTTTCAATAAATTTTTGTCCGCCAAAACCCGGATTCACACTCATTAAACAAACCAAATCTACATCGGCAATAATATCTTTTAACAAAGCCACAGAAGTATGCGGATTAACGGCAACACCGGCCTTCATCCCCAAGTCTTTTATAGCATGTATGGTTCTGTGCAAATGATTACATGCCTCAATATGTACTGAAAGAATATCGGCACCTGCAGCTTTAAAATCGTTTAAATATCGGTCGGGGTCAACAATCATTAAATGTACATCAAGTGGTTTTTTAGCATGTTTTTTTAAGGCTTTTACCACCGGAAAACCAAATGAAATATTGGGCACAAATAAGCCATCCATAATGTCAACATGAAACCAATCGGCTTCACTTTGATTAATCATTTCGGCATCGCGTTGTAAATTGGCGAAATCGGCTGAGAGCACCGATGGAGCTATTATTACTGACATACGGGACGAATATAATGAACCAAGCCCGGTTTTCAAGTAATTAGGGTAACTTTATGGAATTAGTGTTTTTGTGAATTGATGGCTGCAATTTCATCCACAATAGGTTTCCAATTTCTGTTTGAATCAATTTTATATCCTCGCACACCAGCTTTTTCGGCAGCCTCAATATCTCTGGGCGTATCACCTATCATAATGGCTTGTTCAGGTGATACATTAAACCTTGCCAATGCTTTTTCTATCATGCCGCTTTTAGGTTTACGGCAGGTACATAAGCTCAAATACGGATCGTGCGGACAATAATAAATTTCGTCCAACTCAATTTGGTGAGCCAATAAATGTGTTCTTAATTTTTGATGGATTTGCTCCAACATATCGTGGGAGTATTTACGTTTTGCTATACCACTTTGGTTGGTAATAATTACAAATCTGCATCCGGCCTCTTTTAGTTTTTGTAAATTAGGAACCACATGAGGCAAAACCTCAAATTCTTCAGTGTTGGTGATGTATCCGCCTATTTCTCTGTTTAACACACCATCTCTATCAAGCAAAACTAATCTTATCATAAACAAGTGCAATTAAGCAATAAATTGCTAAATTTAACGATAAATGATATTATTGAAACAAATTCAAAAAAGTTGAATCCGCGAATAGTTATTATACCCACCTACAATGAAATTGAAAACATTGATTTGATTACGGAAGCCGTATTTGGTCTGCCTATGCCGTTTGATGTGCTTATTGTAGATGATAACTCGCCTGATGGAACAGGGCAACGCGTAAAATCCCTTCAACAAAAATATCCGCAATTACACCTGTTGGAACGAAAAGAAAAAAACGGATTAGGCACGGCCTACATTGCAGGTTTTAATTGGTGTTTGGAGAAAGGTTATGAGTATATTTTTGAAATGGATGCCGATTTCAGTCACAACCCGAATGATTTAATTAAACTATTTGAAGAGTGCGAAAAAACAAAAGGCGTTGCCGTTGGCAGCAGATATGTAACCGGAGTGAATGTGGTGAATTGGCCGATGAGCAGGGTAATGTTATCTTTCTTTGCCAGTAAATATGTGCGATTTATAACCGGCATTGATGTGCATGATACTACAGCAGGATTTATTTGTTATCATCATAAAGTATTGCGCACCATTAACCTGCAGCAAATTAAATTCAGAGGGTATGCCTTTCAAATTGAGATGAAATTTACAGCGTGGAAACATGGTTTTAAAGTAAGCGAAGTGCCCATCATTTTTACCGATCGCACCAGAGGTCAATCTAAAATTAGCAGGGGAATTATTAAAGAGGCCATTTGGGGCGTAATCAGCATGAAAATAAAAAGCTGGTTCAGAAAATACACTCAGGCCCAAGCCTAAATATTAAGCACTTAATTGTTGGCTGAGTACCTGCAGTAAGTTATCCGGTTGAAACGGTTTCATAATGTATCCTTTCATACCTGTGGATTGCACAATCTCCTTGATTTCACTTTCGTGAGTTGCAGTAAGGGCAAGTATTTTTGCAGCAGGATTGATTTTTAGGATTTCTTTGGTGGCTTCTATTCCATCCATTTCAGGCATATACAAATCCATCAACACCAAGTCAAAAGGTTGAGTTTTGTACAACTCAACAGCCTCTTTTCCGTTTCCGGCCACTTGTATAGTCAACTCCCATTTGGTGAGGAATTGTTTAATCACATGTACGTTAATCGTATTGTCTTCTGCCAATAATATACGTTTATCTTTTAGAATTGATTTATCCATGGTTGGTACAACTTTTTCTGAACCTTCTGCCGCTTCTGCCACTCTCATCAGGATGTGGAAATAAAAACATGAGCCCACCCCTTCCTCACTTTTCAATTGAAGTTTTGTACCCATTAATTGCAGTAATTTTGTGCTGATTGATAGTCCTAAACCACTTCCACCGTAAGCTCTGGTGGTGTTTGTATCGGCTTGGGTAAACGGTTCGAATATTTTTTGTTGATGCTGAATTGGGATTCCAATACCGGTATCTTTAACACACAATCTTATTTCAACACCCGATTGATTGCGGTTAATGAGTTCAGCTAGAATGGTAACTGTACCTTGGTGGGTAAATTTTATGGCATTGCTTAATAAATTAGTAAGTACCTGCGTTAAATGCAACTCATCGGAAATAACTTGGGTCGGAATTTGTTCATCAAAATCAATGTGAATGTCTAAGCCCTTCTCATTTGCCTTGTATCTGAATAATTGAGCAATTCGGTGTATGCAAGCATTTAAATTAAATTGTTGTTGTTGGATTTCAACCTTCCCTTCTTCTATTTTACTCAAGTCTAACACATCATTTAAAATCCCCAATAAATGCGCTGAAGAATCTTTCAATATCTCCAAGTGCTCTTTATTTTTATGGTTGTCTTTAGATTCAAACAAAATATTACTCAAACCCACAATTGCATTTAAAGGCGTTCTAATTTCATGACTCATAATGGATAAAAAATTGGCCTTTGCCCGTGCGGCTTCTTCGGCAATTTTTTTCGACTTAATGATTTCAATGTTACTTTTAATTAAGTCTTGATTTTGCAGCATAATTTTCTGTTGCTGAATTTCTAATTTGCTATGCAGTGATTTTACGCGATAGTAGTTAATCAACACAACGATAAAAAATACCACAATAGAAATGAGAATAGAAATGAAAATTCTTTGTTTAAATTTCTGTTCACCCAACTCCAGGTTTTTTTCACTGATTTCTTTGGCAGATTTTTGCAGTTCATGTTGTTTTTGGAGTTTTTCTAACTGTAAGTTCAGCTCATCATATTTAAGTGAATCTTTTAGCGATGCATAGGCATAAAAAGTATGGTAGGCTGCTTTGTAATTTTTTTGTTTCACATGCCATTCGTGTCGAATACGGTAATTTTCCACTAAAATTGATTTCAACTTTTTAGGAATGGCCAATTGTTCACTCTCCAATAATACTTTATCGGCTTTCAGCATTTGGTTAGTGAGCAAATAAATTTCAGCCAAATTATTATTGGTATTACAATAGCCTTCAACATCTCCTAATCGTTTTTTGATTTGGGCTGATTGCAAAAAATATTTTTCGGCCAAATCATACTTTGTTAATTTTTGATAGACTACCCCCACATTATTGTAGGAATCGGCAATGTTAAAGGAATCACCCGATGACAAATCAAAATTCAATACTTTATTAAAGTATTCCAGTGCCTTTAAAGGTTTTTGTTCATCAATTAATACCAACCCTAAATTGTTATAGGCACTAATAATGGTGTTTTTATCATTAAGTATTTCGGCACTTTTTTGGGCTTTTAAAAAGTAGTACTCCGCTTGACGATAATTTTTTTGGTAAAAATAAATGAGTCCCAGATTAAGATATTGACCCATCATGCCTCTACTATTTTTGATGCGTTCGAAAATTTTGAGCGCTTCAAAATAGTTGAGTGAGGCTTGGTTGTAATCACCTAAGGATTCACAAGCAATACCCGATGATCCGATGGATTTAGCGGCAATAAAAAACTCTTTTGCCTTTAATGCTTCCTGATAGGTTTGGTTTAATATCAATACAGCAGAATCGTATTGTTGTATTCTTGAGTAATATTCCCCTTTTAAATATTGCAGCTCTAACCGAGTTGAATCGTCAAATGAAATAGATTGAGTTGTAATGATATCATCGGCTTTTTTGATAAAGGCAAATGCCCGATCAGGAGATTGTTTAATTGATTTGGCAATGAGAGGAATTAATTGAATAAGTTCTTCGTATCTGTCAGGTTTACTTTTGGTTAAAAGCGGAACATCATCAAATAAACTGACTGCACGAACACTGATAACAGTGGAAAAAATAAGTATTAATGTGAGGCGTAACTTATTCACGATGGCGCAATTTATAAAAAAAGCCCTTTTCAAAAACAGAAAAGGGCTTTTTTTGAGTTATTTATGCTATTTAAGCAAGTACAGTTATTTTATTATCAAGCACTTCTACCACTCCTCCACTTACTTCAAATGTTTCAGTATTTCCTTCCACAGTTTTAACTTTAACTGTGCCTTTATCCAAGCTGGAAACAATAGCCGCATGATTTTTTAATACTTCAAACTGGCCTTTGCTTCCCGGTAAAACAACCGAGGTAACCTCTCCGCTGAATAGTGCTTTGTCCGGTGTTAAAATATCTAAGTGCATCATGTATTATTTCACTTCTTTTAACATTTTCTCTCCCTTGGCTATTGCTTGCTCAATAGTACCTACTAGGTTAAAGGCAGCTTCAGGCAAGTGATCCAATTCACCATCCATAATCATATTAAAGCCTTTGATGGTATCTTCAATTGACACCAACTCTCCTTTTAATCCGGTAAATTGTTCAGCAACGTGGAAAGGTTGTGACAAGAAACGTTGTACACGTCTTGCACGGCTTACTACCAATTTATCATCTTCACTTAACTCGTCCATACCAAGGATAGCGATAATATCTTGTAACTCTTTGTAGCGTTGTAAAATACCTTTAACGCGTTGAGTACAATTGTAATGCGCATCACCAACGATAGCGGGAGTTAAAATACGCGAAGTTGAGTCAAGCGGATCAACTGCCGGATAAATACCTAACTCGGCAATTTTACGACTTAGTACCGTAGTTGCATCTAAGTGGGCAAATGTAGTAGCCGGAGCAGGGTCGGTTAAGTCATCGGCAGGTACGTAAACGGCCTGCACCGAAGTAATAGATCCGCGTTTTGTAGATGTGATACGCTCTTGCATGGCACCCATTTCAGTTGCGAGCGTTGGTTGATAACCTACCGCTGATGGCATACGACCTAATAAAGCCGATACTTCAGAACCTGCTTGGGTAAAACGGAAGATGTTATCAACGAAGAATAAGATATCACGACCACCTGATTTTTCATCTCCATCACGGAAATACTCGGCAATGGTTAAACCTGATAAGGCTACACGAGCACGAGCACCCGGAGGTTCGTTCATTTGGCCGAAAACAAACGTTGCTTTCGATTCTTTTAATTGACTGTAATCTACTTTATCTAAAGGCCAGTCACCTTTTTCCATTCCGTGTATAAAATCTTCACCGTATTTTACAATACCTGCTTCAATCATCTCACGCAATAAATCGTTACCTTCACGAGTACGCTCACCTACACCTGCAAACACCGAAAATCCATCGTATGCTTTTGCGATGTTATTGATAAGTTCTTGAATCAATACGGTTTTTCCTACACCCGCACCACCAAACAAACCAATTTTACCACCTTTTGCATATGGTTCAATTAAGTCAATTACTTTAATACCTGTATATAATGGTTCTGAACTGGTAGATAAATCTTCAAAACGAGGCGCTTCACGATGAATAGAACGGCCACCTTCATTCGAAACAGTTTGCATTCCGTCAATTGGATCACCTACCACATTAAACAAACGACCACGAATGGCATCGCCTGTTGGCATTGATATTGGGGCGTTCGTTGGGATTACTTCCATACCACGCACCAATCCGTCAGTGGCTTCCATTGCAATTCCCCTGATCATGTTTTCGCCAAGGTGTTGCTGACATTCCAATACTAACTTTGTTCCATCATTTTTGGTAATGTACAAAGCATCAAGAATTTTAGGTAATTTTTCGCTGTTATCAGGGAATCTTACATCCACTACCGGACCAATTACCTGAGCTACTACTCCTGATTTTGACATAGTTACGACTTTTAAGCTTATTTTTAAGTGCCGCAAAGTTAACTTTTACTACTAAAATTCAAACCAAAATTTAATCATATATTTGGGCATATGGGTAAACTGCCGCATGATTTTTATTTAAACCCAAATGTAACCGAAGTGGCCAAACAATTATTGGGCAAAAAGCTGTGCACCTTTATCAACCAACAATATACTTCGGGCATTATTACCGAAACCGAGGCTTATGCAGGGGTAATTGATAAAGCAAGCCATGCATATAATAACCGATTAACTCCACGTACCCAAACCATGTACCAACGTGGCGGGATTAGTTATGTGTATTTATGCTATGGCATTCATCACTTATTTAATGTAGTTACCAGCATAGAAAACATACCACATGCTGTACTTGTACGGGCCGTAATACCAACGGAAGGTATAGAGGCCATGCTTAAAAGAAGAAATAAAACTAAAATAAACACCAACCTTACTTGTGGACCGGGAGCCATGAGCCAAGCATTAGGCATTACAACCAAACTGAATAGTTTAGATTTAACAGGCACAACGATTTGGATTGAAGATGTAGGAGAAAATTATACCGAGAAAAATATCCTTTCTTCAGCAAGAATTGGCGTTGCCTATGCACAAGATCATGCCTTGTGGCAATATAGGTTTTACATTAAAAACCATGATTGGGTGAGTAAGAAGTGATTATTCCTGTGTAAATAACGCTTTTAATTCTGTTGCCTCATCAGGTTTCATTTTACCTGCCAAAATCAAACGCAATTGTCGTCTTCTTAAGGCTCCTTCATAGCGTTTCACTTCTTCTTCGGTTTCAGGTTTTAATTCAGGTACTTTAACCGGGCTACCGTTTCTATCTAAGGCTACAAATGTGTAGTAAGCTTCATTGCTTTTAAATTTTTCACCACTGGGAATATTCTCTGCCCAAACGGCTATGTGAATTTCCATGGAAGTATTAAATGCACGAGAAACTTTTGCTTCTAAGGTTACCACATCACCAAGTTTAATGCACTTCCCAAAACTTACGCTATCAACAGATGCAGTTACTACGGTTTTTCCACTGTGTTTTTGTCCGGTAATGGCGGCTACAATATCCATCCAATGCAACATTCTTCCTCCCATTAAATTGTTTAGGGTGTTAGTATCGTTTGGTAATACCAACTCATTCATGATGGTAACCGATTCAGATGGTGCTTTAACTTGGTTTTGCATAGTGGGTACAAAGGTAAATTAAACTTTCACAAAAAAAGCGGGATTCACAAATTGTGAAGCCCGCTTTTTATTAGATTAAAACTAAAGTTTAGTTTTTGATGATTTGAGCGGTGATATAACCTTCGGCTAATTTCACACGCACAATGTAAGCTGATGATTTGGCATTGAAGTTTGCTTCGTCTAACTCTACAATCACTCCACCTGCAGAAACATTAGCCATTGATTTGGTGTAAACCGAACGACCTAATAAATCATACACTTCAACCACTACATCTTGAGCATTTTCCAAATCAAAAGCAACGTTAGTTACTTTAGTAAATGGATTAGGATAAACATTGAAGTTATACTTAGCCACCAATGCAGGATCTCCAAAACCAACAGTTGTTTTTACTTCGGTAGGTTCAGTATTTGAAGCCGAACATCCGTTTTCATCTTGAACCGTTAAGGTTACGTTGTAGGTTCCTTTTTTGTCGAAAATATGCGTAACGATATGGTTCTTGGTGTTCACAATTGGGCTGTTATCTCCAAAGTTCCAAGTGTATAAGTTTAAGTTCTGACGGCTTGCTGTATATCTGTACGTGGTTGGTGCGATACTGTCAGCAATAAAATCAATGGTTTGCGGAGCACTAATATTAACCGATCTGGTAGCAGTATCTCTACAGCCGTCAATATCTACAATCAAACGAACTGTTTTGTTGCCACCTGAAGGATATTGATGTGTTGGATTAGGGTTAGAAGAAGTGTTTCCATCACCAAACAAGTAAGTAAATGTTGGAGTTGTTTGAGGAGGTACAATAGATGTATTTCTGAATTCAACACCTTGGTTCACACAACCACCTGCCGGAGCATCAAATCCTGCTGTTGCACTACGTTTAACAGTTACAGGAACAATAGCCGAATCCACACAATTGTTTACAGTATCAGCCACCACCAATTTTGCAAAGAATGTACCTGTTGCACCATAAGCTTTTACAGGAACTCTGCTGGTTAATGCACCTGAATTATCACCGAAATCCCAACGATAAGTAAGGTTGTTGCTGTTGCCTGCAAAGGTTGTTTTATTATCAATAACCAAGTTGCTTAAGCGACAAGCATTGTCAAGCGTAAAGTCAACATCAGGCTTATTGTATACTGTAACATTTTTAGAAATGGTATCAATACATCCGTAGTTAGAAATTACTTTTAAGCTAACAAAGTAAGTTCCACCTGCAGGGTAAAAATAAGCAGGGCTATTCGAGAAGCCTTTATCTCCATTACCGAAAGTCCACTCGCTACCGAATGAATTTACTCTTCCGTTTTTACCAGGCTTGATTGATGAAGCATTGTTAAACATTACACCGGCACCGGCACACACATTATCTGCATTAAAATCAGCAGTAGGTTGAGCAAATACTTGAACAGGTACAACGGTAGTATCAAAACATCCAACGTTGTTTCTAACCAATAACCTAACATTAATTATGGTATCATAGCCAGGTATGATTACATCTACAACACTGCTATCAGCTACTTGTCCTCCAATGTTGAATTGGTAGAAGTTACCTGCTTGGTGAGGGCCTGTGCTTGTGAAACGAGTTACTTTACCCTCACAAGCTAACGTATGAGTAAAGCTTGCTGTTGGTGAAGGCAACACCGTAATGGTAGTTGAGATTGAATCCAATAATGTGGTATTGTTTCTGGTGATTAATCTTACTCTGTAAGTACCAGGAGTTGAGTATGATTTAACCGGACTACCTGCTGCTGAAATTGTTCCATCGCCAAAATCCCAATTGTAAATCATAGGTAAGGTTGCACTACCGGTGGTTGAGAAATTCGCAAATTGGTAATTGATGTCCGCACACAATGTGTCATTCGGCACAAAGAAATCAGCACGAGGAGGATTAGCAACAGTAATCACACGAACCACAGTGGAATCACAACCTTGAGGTAATAAACGGAATGTCACTCTCAATTCAAATGTTTTGTTCGAATCAATTGGCATACCAACTACTCTTATTGCACCAGGATTAGATGATGTTGGAGTAATTAAGTTAAAGTTTCTGGCCGAATCAATGATTGACACTAAACCTGTATTAGGATCGTAGAAGTAACGATACATATTGAAACTCGCAATCGTCCAATTTGTGCCATAACTTGCATTGGTTGTTCCCTGTGGAGGTACAATTTGGAAGTCAGCTGTTCCACCTACCTCAATAGCATCAGGAGTGAATATATCCCCTGTATTGTAGCGACCATCAAACTGTGTTCCTCTAACAATGAATGGTCCGCCTTTGTAGTTTCTAAAGAATACAATGGCCGTATCATCCATAAAGTGCGTACAATTTGAAGTAAGGTTTCTCACAAATACACGCATATACGCTGAGTCAACATCCGACATGTATCCTAATAAAGTCATGTTCGCATCTGTACCGGTTGTTGTTGGGCCAACAAAACGTTGCGTTAACATATCAAACATGGTGTATTCGAACTTCGAGTCAGCATTAGCAATTGTAACTCTAACGGAGTCGTTGTAACAATTGATTTGTGATTTAGGAGTCACAGGCAATGAGATATAATTATCAAAAATAACCACACTATCCAATATGATATTACCGCCTGCTCTTGAGAAAGCTTCAATACCTACTTTGATTCCCGAGAAACCAACGTATTCTTCCAAGCAAACGTCATAAACACGGTAACCAGGAACAGCAAATGATGCGTTTGGTCTTCTAATCACATATCCTTTCGCAATATTCGTCCAGATACCAAAACCCGGAGAAATTCTAACCATAATAGAGTCACCTCTATTTAGGTTATCGGCATTTTGTGATAAGTACATTCTAAGTGTAGGACGTTTAGCAGTAGTTAAATCTAAACACGTTGAAACTAATCTGGCACCTGCACTATCAGGAGCTGAGAATAATGCAGCCCTTGCACCAGTTAATGGAGCCAATACCGGATTAGCGGTAGAACCGAATGAATTTAAATTCCATGTGGCCGGTTTGGTAATTCCATCATTGATAATTTCTGAATACCAGGCATTCTCGTTTGGCAAATCAAAACCGGTAGCAATAAACTGATTTTGGTTTACTGCCATTATAGTAGTGGTGTAATTATAACCAGAGCGAGGATCAGCATTTATAAAGGTTGCATTCAAACCTGCACCATCTTGACCTGAGAATCTGTAGGCAATTCTGGTATTATCAGGTTGTTGAGGAATTTCATAAACCCTGTCCATACCTTGTTTAACTATTGCCTGAACAGCAACTTCCGGTCCACCATTAATACGATAATACATCGTATCCAAAATGGTTGTTGATCTATCAATAATTCTTGCTCTTATTAATATTGGACTTGAGAAGAAACAAACCTCTGGTGGTAGTGTATAATCATATATTTTTGGTGGTACCAAATCTTGGTAAGATCCAATGTACTCATGAGCACCCATTGTAGCAATGCCCGCTGCTAGAGTAGGTCTTGGAATTCCAAGGATATCATGCGATACCAAAGGTAAACGCGAACCTGCTCTGTAAAACGGAGTAGGAGTACTGATAGGAATTAACAAGGTAGTGTCATTTGTAAACGGCACTGCAAACGACATTGATAAGGTGTCTTGTAAGCTAAATGCCGACCAGGTATTTAAGTTCAAATAGTTGGTTGTAGTAGAAGCAATTCCTGAACCTCCAATTGCATTAACACCGTTCACTGCAGAAACAAAGTAGTTATTGTTCTCTGTGATTAAGAAAGGATCAGCAGTTGCAGCAATAGCAAGTGCATAATTTGTACCTGTATTGGTTGTTCTACCTAATCTGTTTTGGAATAAGTTGTTTTGTACACGAATTGAACCTGCTGTTTGTGCTCCAACAGCCAAACATGCAGAATATCCATTATTCATTGTACTTGCAGGGCCAAGGTTAATCGAGTTATTCCAGATATTAAGATCAATATCTGTTTCTGTAACTAATGGCGTTGGAGGGGTTGAACCATTTAATAATATACCTATCGGGTTATTAATAAAGCCAGCGCCTGCAGGAGCAGCACCTGTTGCAGAAATACCCGAAATCATATTGTTAAATACATTAATTGATTTTCTGCCATCCCATCTCAAATTCACATTGATACCATAAGCAGAAGTTGATGTACTTCTGATATTGTAGATGTAGTTACGAGTAACAGTAATTGCTGAATCTGAATTAAATTGCTGAGGCGGAGTTGGAATATTTGGACTGCTGATTTCAATACCACTGTTACCGCTAAATCCTTGTAAATTATTTTTAATGGTATTGTTGTCAATTACAGCTTGCGCTTGCGAAATCAACAATACACCTGATACGTTGTTCGCACCACCAAAGTAATTAGTTGGATTGGTAGCATTCAATACATCACCGCCAATTTGGTTACCTCTAACAACCGTGCGTCTGTCATATCCACCTGCAATGTTATTGTTACCGCGTAAAAAGATACCCCATCTAACCGCTCCGATTAAGTTACCCCAATATTGGTTATCATTGTTTCCAAATCGGATTGGATTTATTGATACAGGTGTGGCTGAAGTGAAATCAACTCCACCTTGGTAAATACCGGCATAAGTGGTAATTGAGTTGGTGGTTGAATATCCTAAGATATTACAGTTTCTGATGATAATTCCTTGACAAGGAACCGCCCATCCCATTACATCAATAATTCGGGTATTTACGTTGTTTACAAAAGAGATATTAGTAGGATTTTGTGGCAGTCTGATGGTGATATCACGAGTAGCACCGCCATTTCTTGAACCTTCAATGGTAACCCAACTTGCACCTTGGAATCTGATTACCGAGGTGTAAGCAGAGAACTGACTTCTGGTTGTTTGACCTGTACTTGATATTACAGGAGAGACACCAACTGAAGGCCTGATAACAATTCTTCTGTTTTGACTCATTCTTGGATAAGTCATTAAAGGTGTAATCAAGGTATCACCCTCACCAACATAGCCGGCTGTAATTTCTACAATGATACTATCAAATGGTGGCTGATCTGAATCAACACCTGTTGTATTAATATATCTAAATAAGTTATTGATGGTGTTAAATGAACCAACTTCCGGAACACTTTCAGTTGGAGGACTCATGATACCATTAACAAAGTAAGTTGAACCGCCTTTTAACGGAGCAAATGCTTTTCTGATTTCAAGTGCACCTACCGTTGCGGCTAGATCTCTGCCTTGTCCGGCAATATCAACTACTGCTTTATTGTTTCTTACCGCCACTTTTACAATATGCCCAACAAACATTGAGTCCATTTCGCTGGTTGAGTCGTTCACAAATGGTACTTCACCAAAGAACGAAGCTTGATCAAAGGTAGTTAACGTACGTAACTCGAACATGGAGAAAAGCTGAGTGGTGTTTGCAAGGCCAACTATACTATTGGTAAAGTTTACATTACCCCCTGAGAAGTATACATTACTTTGACTCTCCGTAAAAGGATTTGCGTTAGCACCGTAGGCCAATACATAGGCATTTGAAACTGGAGTAGCCGCAGCAAATCTTCCTAATCTGTTTGAGAATAAATTATTTCTTGAGATAATACCTCTAACATTTGCATTGAAGAACAATACAGTTGAAAACGAACCTCCATTAACCTGAACGGTAGGATGCTGCGACATATTAACTGTATTGTGAATGATTTCAATTCCTAAGTTACCATTATTAGCAGATGGCTCCAATGCAATAGCTGCAGGAGATGCTAACGTGGTAAGTGCATTAGAACCCGTTCCGTAAATCTTAGAAATAATATTATTGATGATTAACACACCTCTGTTTCCTTGATTTAATGCAGAGCGAATACCTACTGCAAAACCTGAAGTTGCACCCAAATTGTAGATGGTATTTCTTGTGATATCAATATTTTGTGAAACACCTGCAGCTTGCGCGGCTTCAGTGGTAGGAACGTCTAGGTCAATACCTCTAAAACCTGTAACTGTATTGATGCTGTTTCTGATGATATTACTGTCTACAACAGTTTGACTAACACCTTTTAAGTAGATACCGGCTTGGTTTGTTGCCGTACCGCCTAAATAGGTAGTTGGTAATGTAGTACCTGTTGCACGAGTACCCCCAATTACATTGCGATAAATGGTTAATAATTGATCTACTTGATTTGCTCTTGCAGACCAATAGATACCGTTTCTTACCGCCTCAATCACATTATTACCAATGAAGTTACCCACGTTCGGTCCAAATAAGGCATTCGCCATACCATTTGTGGTAGTTGGATAAGGAGCACCCATATAGATACCGGCAATGGTATTGGTTGTGGTTGTGGTTGAATTACCTATTAAATTACAGTTACGTAAAGTATTATTTTGAATGGCGTTTGAAATGGTTGGTGCCCAGATTACCAGTTTTGCCAACGCTGAGTTGGCTGCAGTTGGTAAACTAAAAGTAATGGCTTTTGCATCAGTTCCATCAACTTCAAAAAATGAAGCACCATATAGTCTTAATAAGCCTGAATTTGCAGCAATAGGCCTTCCTGTTGGTAATGTAATATTTACCGTTACACCTGATGCTACTGTTAATTTGATTGGACGTGCGCCCAACATACCCGGATAAGGCTGAATGGCAGGAACTACAGCAGAATCAGGCAAAAATCCATTTTCAAACACCACAGTAATTAAACCTGCACCTTGTGTACCAAAATTATTTAAGTGATCAACAAAATTTGTTAAATTAGAAAATGAACCTGAAGTTGGATTGGCAGCCACCGGTGGATTTTGAATACCATTGATGGCATATGTTACGCCTCCGGTTAATGGAGCAAATGAAGCAGAGGCGTTCTGCGTAAATTGGTATGCTCCTACCGAAATATTACTGGCCGGACGAGGATTTCCTAAGATATCAAATGACACATACGGACGTCCTCTTGCACCATAAAAAGTACCTGCACCATTACTTGTTTGTAAAGTCAATGCATTTTCAAAAACAGGTCTGGTGGTAAAACTATTGGCATCATATCCTGTGTATGCAGCCCACTCAGCCACAGTGGTGTAGCTGTTTAAATTCGTTCTGCCTACCTCGGCCCAGCCTGAAGTGGTTGAAACTTCATACAAGTTATTGTCAATGCTATCAAACGGATGAACAACTGCATTATTCACCACATTGCGGGTGATTAACACTGCTGAAATAACATAAGATGATGTACCCGTTACAATACCATTCATTCTATTTGAAAAAATATTATTGAATACGCGAAGTCCTTTAACTGTGAAAGGGCCCGTAACCAAACAAGCAGCTGAAGAGTTATTTAAAACTGAACCGGTTAATGAGATACTGTTATTGAAAATATCCAAACCACAATTCATCGTGCTATCATCTACTAATATACCAATTGGATATTGGAAACTTGTTAAGGTTGCATTACCCGGGCCTGATATGTTAGAAATTACATTGTTTAACATACGAATGTTCAATGGGAAAAAGTGGTTACCCAATGACATACGAATACCAATCATACCCGAACCAGCACTTGTTGTGATTAGGTTATGGATGTAATTACCTTCTATAGTAATGGCACTATCCAATGATGCAGTACTTGCAGCATTACTTAATTCAATCCCTTTAAAGTTAGAAGCCGTTGGGCTTGTACCTGTAATTGTATTTCCGCGAACAACAGTATTGGCTTGGTTACTCAAAAAGATCCCCGCAGTTCCTGCACCTCCTATTAAAGCTGTACCACCAATCGTGTTATTCAAAACCGATAAACCAATATCTTGGTTGTTTCTTGTTGAAGCGGTAATACCACGAGCATACAATCCAAACTGTACTCCCTGTATATTACAATTTTGTACAGTGATGTTCGCATTACGTCTAGCCGCATTTGATAGCGAGGCTAAACCGCCAATATAAACACCAACTTGTGTATTCACATTATTACCAACCACTCCACCGGTTAAGTTTACATTTTTAACAGTTACCGTATTAATAGATACCGTTGCAGAACTAATTAAATCAATTATTCTGGTACCGGTATTGGTTCCAGTTACAGTAAAAGATAAGTTTCTTTGGCCCGGTGTACCTTCTCCATCAATTACAAAGAATTGTGTTCCATTAAAACGAAACACCGCATTACCCGAAGCCAGCGCAGTTGAAGTGGTGATATTATAATTCACACCTGCTGATGGCTTTATGGTAATTGTTCTTAGTGCTGAAGCAAAAGCTATGGTATTGGCAACTACAGGAGCCGTTTCCACTCCGGTATAACCCGGCACCAATAAAATAGTGATTGGCCCAAGTGTATTGGGATCAATACCGTTTACATTAAGCGCATTAATAATACCGGTTGTGGCGGTGTAAGCACCACCAGCATAGGCACCTGCTAAATTAGCAAAGGTATCCTTGGGTGCGACCAAATCAACACCGGAACCATTTACATAATAAGTTTGCCCGGCCGCAAGGGGATCTTGCGCCTGTGTGACATTGAATGTGGCCATGGAGGCCAGCAAGCCAAGCGTCAAATAGAGCTTTCTTCTAAGCATTGTAAAACTTGATTTCATATAACGTTATAAATAATGATAATTCTCGAGTAGAGATAATCAAAGTTTAAAAAAAATAGTGAAAAATCAAAGTGATTTTTATGGAAATTTAATCTGGTTGATTTTCATTGTTTTGGGCTTCCTTTTTACATCCCATCTGAACCCTTTTAACCTAAGTTGTTCCGGTTTCAATTCGTCTAATGGGTAAAATGTAGCCTCAGGCTTAGTAATAAATGATGATTTCTGCATTTTTCCTAAACTAAATTTAAAGGTCATTTCACTGCAATCAATCACATTTACACCAATGTAAAGTGAGTCGTCTTTTGCGTAATAAATACTTTGTCCATTACCGAAAACACTAATGTAATCAATTTTTCCATCAGCAAAGTAGGCCTTCATGTTTCTCCCTTTTATTTGATTGAAGTGTTTTGGCGTTTCGGATGAGATGACAAAAGCATTTGAATTGATTTGCATGGAATCCAACTTCTGGTTGTTGATGTAGAACAAAATGGTGTCTCCGGTTATTTGGTTATTCTCACTCCACATCACCGGTTGTTTATACAAACTCATGCAAGAATCTTGCTTAATATACACCAATGAATCGGCCACGGCTTGTAAGTCTGATTTATAAATCTTCACATGATTATAAGCATGCAATTGATCTTGCTTTTTGGTTAATCCTACTTGAATAGAATAAATCGTATCTGCCGCTATTTGCATGGTATCCTTATCTACCAAACTAAGGATAATAGGATTTTTGGTTACGTAACTTGTTTTTTCTTTCCCTTTTAACTCGGCTATGCCACCAAAAATGGTGGTTTTATTCACGGTATCAATAATAACCACATTGCCTAAAGCACGCGTATACTTTTTGGGCCTGTCATAATAAATGGTATCCGCAATTAACGTATTTTCTTCACTCCTAACCATGGCCCGTTGAGTTAATAGGCCATTTTGTTTTTCGGTATGATAGGTTCCTGATTTGGTGTATACCGTATCGGTTGAAGATACAATAATTGTTTTGCCTTGGAATATGGCTGTTTTTGTTCGTGTTTGATACCTTAACGTGTCACAACTGATGTTAAACTCTTTACCTGTTAACCTAACATTGTTTTTAAAAAACATTTCTTTAGATGCTGTAAAATAATAACCACTTTTACTGGTCAACAGATTATCTCCGCTGATGATTCTTCCTCCATTGCTGTAGTAAGCACGACCTTGTTGCAAATTAAATTCCAATGCATCACAAGTGAGTCGTGTATTCGGATCAACCATACTCACATTGCGTTCTAATCTGGCTATTTTAGTAGCTCCATCATATTTCAATATATCACCATAAAAGTTCACACTGTCATTGTGATTAATTCTCACATTATGGTAAGCCTCTACATAATTGGTTTCATCAAACAGATAGGCACTATCGCAATACAACAAAGTATTGTCTTGTTTTAATTGCACAGCACCAATCATCTTCTTTACTTTTTGCCCCAACCTATTATCAATTTCAAGAGAATTGGCATTGATGATTTGAATTTTATTACCTTGCGCAAAAGCATAATTGCATACTAAAACAAGGAATAGAAATAAAATGAATGTGTGCTTCATGTCGTCATCAAATCTAATATTTTAATGATACTCTGCAATGGAACTTCTTGTAGCATTAAACGCATTTATTGAACAATATCGTTTATCGGGCAATAAGTTTATTGTTGCCGTAAGCGGAGGCAAAGATTCCATGGCTTTGCTTAATGCCTGTATTAAGTTGAATTTAAATGTGATTGCTGCCCATTGTAATTTTAAGTTAAGAGGTGAGGAAAGTGATGGAGATCAGCAATTGGTTGAAGAGTATTGCTTCAATAATTCAATCCCACTTGAAACGATAGCATTTGACACGAAGAAAGTACAGCAGGAAAATAAATTATCCATTCAAGAAACGGCAAGAAATCTTCGCTATGCATGGTTTGAAGAACTAAGGTCGCAGCATAATGCTCAATATATTTTTACAGCTCATCATCAAACCGATGATACCGAAACATTTTTACTAAACCTTACGCGTGGAAGTGGCTTAAAAGGTTTAGCCGGTATTCCTCAATTTAACAATGAAGTAGCAAGGCCATTATTGAATTGCAGTAAATCTTCCATTGATGAGTATGTTCAAGAAAACAAGGTTCCTTATCGTAACGATAGCAGCAACGCTAATGTTAAATATGCACGCAATTTTATTCGAAAAAAAATATTACCGTTGCTCATTCAACAAAATGCACAAGCTGTTGCACACATTCATCAAAGCATTGAATATATTTCACTGGCAAATCAGTTAGTGGAGCAAGAAGCGGAAAAAATTTATCACCAATACATCAGCCAAAATAATGACATAATTACGATTGATTTAGTTTCATTTAAACAGTATCCGTATTATAAACTTGTTGGATATTTATGGCTTACTAGTTGGGGATTTTCTTCTACTCAAATCAACCAAATTCTCACGCAAGCGCACCAAACAGGAGCCCATTGGTTGAGTGATTCTTTCACTTGTTTTTTTGTAAGAGGCAAACTTGAAATCAGCACCATAAAAAATAACCCGAATCCTCTTGAAATCAAACTTAATTTAGAGGAATTACAAATGCAACCTTATCGTTTTTCCTTTAACGAATTTGCATTGGAATTGATAGTAATTACAGAACATCCGACTCGATTTGAAAAAAATGCACTTTACTTAAATGCAAATCAAATTGGCGACAGCGCATTAGTGTTTAGGATATGGAAAGACTCCGACAAGTTTAAACCATTGGGTATGGATGGATATAAAAAGGTAAGTGACTTTTTTATTGATATGAAATTAACACCGGCACAAAAAAAAGCGGCCATTATTGTAGCGGATAACAGCGGGAAAATTGCAGGCATTATTCCTTATCGTCCCGATGAAGATTTTAAAGTGCACGCTGATTGTAATAAAATATTAGTCATTCGATTTTAAACCAACAAAAAGGCCCGATTGCTCGGGCCTTTCTTTATTACAACTTACAGTTAAATGATTAATTCTTTATCGTAACTCTTTGTGTATATACTTTTTCACCGTTCGTTACTTGTACCAAATAAATTCCTGGCTTCAAACCTTCTGTTTCAATAGTAACTTGTTCTCCTTGTTTACCGTGAATTACTTGTTGATGTACTTCTGACCCCAACATATTATACATAACCAATTTCCCATTTACTTGTTTTGGTAAGGTTAAGGTAAATACACCTAAGCTTGGGTTTGGATAAATGTTCAATACACCTACACCTTGCTCTTCTGCTAAACCTGTTCTTGCGATTACTTCAATTCTGCGTTCAAGCTTAATAGACTTGTTACCTGACGGATCGGTTACTTGGTACCTTACATATTTCCATCCGCCTAAATCAGCCCACAATGTATCATTACGATTGGCCAAGTTCGTTTCTACTACTAACAATGGACGTAAATCTGCATCACTGTAATAATTATCATTGATTCTAATTCCTGCATCAAAGTAGTCGTGGAAACGATACATTGTTATAGGATTTGAGCCCAATAATTCAATTACCGGAGCTTCTCTGTCTACTACCCTTACTTCTCTGCTCAATACTGTTTCATTTCCTGAACCGTCTTTTACCGTATATGTAATTTGGTATGTGCCCAATTGCGTTACATCTACATTGCTCGTTTTGGTGATGATTAAACTATTGCTTGCATAGTAATTATCTATAGCTTGCACACCCGGATCTTCGTAGTTCGTGTTGAACACATCTACCAATAACGGATTCACGCCTTTTAACGTTGCATTCGGTGCTATCGTATCCTGCACATCTACTTGCACAAACAACGGTGCACTGCAATTACCCAACGGATCACAA
>JBKDBG010000116.1:0-45708 GCA_046314755.1 Bacteroidota bacterium
CTGTTTACCCTGCAAGGTGGAGTTGAAAATATTTTTGACATTCACTACCGACTATTTGCAAGCGGCATTAGTGCACCCGGACGAAACTTTTACTTGAGTTTAAAAATTAGTCTGTAAAGTTTACTTGTGTAATTTCCCTCGAAAACCTTTGTTGTATAGTTGAATACTATCTTGTACTACTTTTATGGCCACTTCTCTACCCAAAAACTCATTCACCACTACTTCTTTATTTTCTAATGCTTTATAATCTTCAAAAAACCTGCGCATTTGTAACAAGGTATGTGGAGGTAATTCGCTAATATCATTAATGTGGTTCCAACTCATGTCACTATTCGCAACGGCAATAATTTTATCATCAGCTTCGCCTTGGTCAACCATATGCATCACACCAATTACCTTGGCATCAATTAAACACATGTGTGGCATTGGTATCGAAGTTAGGACTAAAATATCAAGCGGGTCTTTATCATCACAATAGGTTTGTGGAATAAATCCATAGTGAGCCGGATAGTGCACACTGGAAAACAATACCCTGTCCAACTTAAGCATACCGCTTTCTTTTTCTAATTCAAACTTACCTTTACTTCCTTCGGGTATTTCAATAATGGCAGTAACAACTTCAGGTGCGTGATTACCATAACTAACATGGTGCCATGGGTTAAATGTGGTCATAATTAATTTATTCAATTAAGGGATACGAATATACGGCTATTGCAACGTTAAAGGTAAAGTATATGTAAAGGATTAATGATTATTTTCAGGTAAAGCAGGTTCTACCATCATCACCTCTTCCCTATCAAGCACTACTTGCCCCGGAGCAAAACCTTTGGGTTTGCGCACAAATTTTTTTAACGTATAACTTACCGGTGCCAAGGTATTTCCTTTGTGTTTACTATAGTATGCAGCAATACCTGCCGCACTCAATATAACTGATTCAGGTAATTTTTTTCCGGGTTTATGTTTTATGATTACGTGTGAACCTGTAACATCCTTCGCATGTAA
Source organism: Bacteroidota bacterium (assembly GCA_046314755.1). Classification (GTDB taxonomy): domain Bacteria; phylum Bacteroidota; class Bacteroidia; order UKL13-3; family UKL13-3; genus UBA6183. The sequence continues at coordinate 1,003 of JBKDBG010000116.1, forward strand.
CCACCAATCATTTTTATGCGCATGCTTTTGGGTAAGCAAATCATTGTTATTTGCGTTTTTTCCAACCCAAACTTCAAATCCTTCAATCATAAAACGCCTAAATGGAAATGGTTGCTCTTTTTGGGTTTGCTTATCAAAAATCTTAAGTGCTTTAAGTTGTGTGGCCTCTTGCACGAGTTTAAGTTGGTGTTCTAACTGTATGCGTTTTTCTTCGTAAGCCTGTAACTTATTTTCGTGTTGGTTAATTTCAAGTTGTTTGTTTTTTGCCCTGCGATAATAATATGCTGCATTTTCTGCTGCCGATAAATCCGTTTTAAGTTTAACGGTGATGGTTTTGTTTCGGTAAAAATCAAACAATTCAATTGAAGAAGTCACGCTGGTTAACTCATGTAAATTGGCCATAATAATATGTCCGATTTCTTCATCGGGAATGGCTGTAAGGAAACCGGACAAAGCATGTTGTATTTGTTTAATTTGGGTGTTTATTCGTTTTAATTCACCCGAGAACAAGTGAAGGTAATGTTGCTTTTTTTCTTTAAACGTTTGGTAGCTTAACGCATGCTTTGCAAAAAAATGTGCAGCTTCAATAGCTGAGTGTGTTTGAGCCAGAGGAGTAAATGGGAATGGCACTAAACTTAAAATCACCTCATCATGCTCATTTTTATAAATGTAATAAGTGTGTATGGATTTTAATGTGGCCACATCAACTTTTGGATAAACCTGTTGAGGCATATTCCAATCATTGGCAATTTGAAAACGAAATACATCACTCACCTCGTTATCTATTATTTCAACCACATTGGTTAAAGCACCATAACATTTAAACAACAAATAATGCCCCTCATTTAATCGCATTTCAAATGATCGATTGCCTTCATGCAAGTGTATGGCTTGAATGGTTAATCCAAATGAATGTTCAAAACAAGGTTGGGCATTGCTTCCTTTAATTTCACTCCAATCTTCATCCCAAAACAGATACGCGGTTTGAAATCGAGTTATCATACGAAAGCGAATAGATTGGCCGTTTTTTTCAAACAATAACACCAACTCATCTTTACTTAATGTATAAGCTTCTTTTAACACAGCACCGGTTAATCGCTGTTTACATTCAAAAGCAAATTGTTGAATAAACTCGTAGGAAAAATGGGCAGAAGCAGACATGGATTATATCGTTAGGGTTAATCCGTCATATGCCAAATAAACCCCTTCAGGCAGTTCGGCACTTACCTCATCATGCATACCTAATTGATGACTGATATGAGTTAAATAAGCTTGTTCAGGTTTAATTTCTTGAATTAATTCCAATGCTTCCTGTAGCGTAAAGTGTGAAATATGCGGCTCTTTGCGCAGGGCATTTAGCACCAATACTTTGCATCCTTTTATTTTTTGCAACTCTTTACCTGAAATAAAATTGGCATCCGTAATGTATACAAAATCATCAAACTTAAATCCGAGCACAGGTAACTTATAATGCATCACTTCAACAGGTTCAACTACAAATCCGGCAGCTTCAAAAGAGGCATCGGCATTTATATTGTATAAATTTATTTCAGGTATGCCCGGATATTTAAACTCTGCAAAAATATAAGCAAACTCCTGACGAATTTGTTGCTCAACTTTTTCAGTACAAAACACATCAATGGCTTCTTTCTGCCTAAAGTTAAATGCACGTATATCATCCATCCCCGCAATATGATCTTTATGCGCATGGGTAAGCAACAACGCATCTAAACGCTCAACACCTGCTCGTAACATTTGTTGCCTAAAATCAGGGCCACTGTCAACCACCAAGTTTTTTCCGTTCACTTCCACCAAAATAGAAGTGCGCAATCGTTTATCTTTATGATTTTGCGATTGACAAACCTTACACTTACATGCGATGAGCGGTACACCTTGTGAGGTACCTGTGCCTAAAAATGTTACTTTCATGCCCTTGCAAAGTAGTTAATCAGGATATAAATTTCCATATTTGAAACATAAATAATACCATCATGAAAAAGATACCGTTAATGGCCACTGTTTTATTTGTATTGGCCGCATGCAACTCTCAACAAAGCAACTCACAAACGAATACCGATAGCACAACGGTTGCTGCTCAACCAGCCCAAGCCGTTACCTTATTAAATGCAACCGATTTTGCCACAAAACTGCAAAGCGAGCAAGGTATGCTTATTGATGTGCGTACGCCCGGTGAATACAAAAAAGGATTTATTAAAGGCGCTACTTTAATGGATATTTTTGGCGATAACTTTGATGCTGATTTAAATAAACTAGACCGCAACCAAACTTATTTTGTGTATTGTGCAGCCGGTGGACGAAGCGCTGAGTGTGCTGAAAAAATGCAACAACTCGGTTTTAAAAAAGTATACGATTTGGATGGCGGAATGGGTGCTTGGCGAAATGCCGGTTTACCGGTTGAAATGCCGCAATAAGCTTTATGGCTTGACCATTACTCGTTGGGTAATTATGCCTTGTTCAGTGTGTAATTGAATAAGGTATATGCCCTCCTTTAAATCAGGCAGTGTAATTACAAACGCATCACTTTGCTGCTTGGCTTTATACACTTCTTTACCTTGCATATCAACCAGCATCAACTCTTGCACAGTCAACTCACATTGCACGAATAATTGGTTTGAAGTCGGATTAGGATAACACAAAGCATAAGGTGTGTGTTGAGTTATACCATACAAACCTGTTGAAGGTGATTTTACCCTAAAATCAAAATAACCTAACACCGGATAATGATCGGTTGTGGTGGTTGAATAATTGCTGATAGCTGTTGATAATTCATCCAATACACGTGCACTGTTTCGCACATATAAATTTCTCAATTTCGGTGAAATCATAATGTGATCAATCATACGACCACTTGGAGATGCAAAGCTTTTTTTGCCTGAATCGGTTAGCTGACGACTGACAAAAAAGTACCTGGTAGTGTCACTAAAAATCAAATAGGGTGAAGGACTATTACTGTAAGTAGATGTATATAAATCATCATTAAAATCACCCAAAACCGCCCACATTTTATTGCGGTAGTTTGCATCTAAATATAATTTCAAATCATTAGCGGCACCTACTCTTCTATTGTATGAATCTACATCGCCCATTGCCTTCATGTGTATGATAAAAAAGTAAACGGTATCAACCACACTGCGGTTTACCGTTTGCAAGGTAACACGTAAAGGAGCTCTTCCCGCAAAGTTATAATTGTATACACTTTCTGTCATTACGTTTCCGGTTAAAGATGGAATAACAGCAAATCGGTATTTGTCGTATAAAAAAGCTGTTTTTTGCGTTTGAGAAAAGGTGGAGATTACACCCATATAACGTGTGCCCATTTGTGCAGTTAAGGTATTCCAAGTTTGGGATTCACTCATTTCTTGAAATCCCCAAATATCAATACCCGTTTGGGTGAGTACCGACTTAATATTGGTGAATTGTAATGCATCGTTGGTAGGCGCCTCCACCGGATCGCCAAACCATTTTAAATTCCAAGTGGCCATTTCAATTAGGGTATCTCTACCCACGGCAGGAATTTGTGCAATGGAATGAATCGTTGCTAAAACAAATGCAACCACAATAAATAATTTCTTCATCATAGCGTATTGTAACGTTTTACAAATGTCGGTTCTTTTGATGGAATAACAACCACACATAAGCGATACTACCCGTTAAAATTGTGTAAAGTGTTTGAGCCCCATGTATGATTACCGCCAATGCATTTGCTGTTAAAAATGAAACGGCAAATACTCCAAAGGCCTTGGCTACTAAAAAATGGTAAGCACCCATGCCTCCGCCTTGAATCGGAACAGATTTTCCCACAGTACCCACCACCATAATCACAAAGACCTGAGCAATGTTTAATCCCATACTCTCATCAAAGGCAAATACCCAAATGTAGGTCATCAAAAAGTAACAACTCCAAATAATTAAGGTATAAAACAAAAACAAACCTTTTTGTTCAATGGCTAAAAAATTGCGTAAAGCTTGAAGAAACTGGCCAACAATTCCGGCATGGGTATGCTGCTTTTTTTTCCAAAACCAAATACCGATGATAATCACCAAAAGTACACCCGGCAATAGATAGGACCAATATTGCGTGAATTTGCCCTGAACAGGATGAATGACTTGCAACCAAAAAAATTGTGACATGTTTTGAATGTTTAATACCACTATGGTTGTGATTAACAACATTAAACAAAAGGTATCGGCTGCGCGCTCAACAATAATACTTGCCAATGCATGGTGAAAAGGCACTTGGTGTTTATCTTTCACAATCAAACAACGTGATATTTCGCCTCCGCGCGGAATGGCTAAACTTACCAAATAACCTGCACTTAACGACATCCAACCTGAGGTAAAAGAAATGGGATGATTTACATGTTGCAGTAGCAACTGCCAACGCCTCACTCGGGCATAATAACCGAACAAAGTAACACCAAAAACAGGCACAATTAACCCATATCGAGCCTCTTTAAGCTTTACAAGTAAATCAGCTAATGGTAAGCGGTTAAAAACAAACCACATAAGCCAAAGGCCAACACCTAGCCACAACATGTATTTTATCCAGCGCAACATGCAGCGGCAAAATAAGTGAAACTGATTAAATAAGGAATACGTTTTGTTGGAAGATGTAGATTGGAGGTTTTTGAATAACTTAAAACTCAACCCTTAAAACTTAGCACAGAGAACTGAACTTATAACTCCACTACACTTATTTATACACTCCGATAAGCTGCCCCTTGTGTTTGGTTTCACTAATAAGCAAAACCAAAATACTGGCCCCAATTCTTATATCCCTTTCATATATGTTGCTGCTAAAATCGGAGTCTGTCCAAGTTTCACCGGCATAATCAACATCCATAAAATTAAACCTGTAAGAGCAATGTAATTTCAACCAACAATTAGGTAAACGGCCAAACATCAAACCAAACTCAGGATAAACTTGTGAGCCATAAACAGAGAGTTTCTTATCATCACCTCGAATAATAAAACTATGGTGTGAATCGAATAAGGAACAACCTATACCAACATAAGGGTTAATGCGGGTTTTATGTAACAAAAAATAATTGGCCCATAAATTAAACGATAGCATTTCGGTTTTATCAGGCGCTAACTCAATTTGATTGTACCAAATTTTATAGTTGGGAGCCTTAGTGTGTTGTGAATAACCAAAAGAAGCCCCGGCCGACCATTTTGGTAGTATAATATCAATACCCAACCACTCCATATTAATTGGGTTACCCATTTGCGTATTGAACGTGTAAGAAGTATTAAAGTGAAAAAACAAATGACCGGTTTTGTTTATATCATCTTTGTTTTGAGCAAAACTGTTGTAAGATACTTGCGCTGAAGAATATTGATTTACCGGATTATTTAAATACTCAAAAAACTGGTTGTGCTTTTGCAGAATCGTGCCAACCAATTGATAAGGCAACGTGCCAATAGCTAATTGATTGTAATATGTGCTTAGGTAATTTTGGACTGCTTCATGTAACCGTTGAAAATCCGGCATCATTTGATATTCATAAAATACCGTATCTTTAGGTTTAACATATATTTTATGGTACTTAATGGAATACACATAATCAGTTAAAAACTCCATTTCTACCGCATTCAAATGATCAACTCGTTCGGGATATTTTACGCAAATCAAAAATAAATGAACCAATTGATTCCATCCTTTGCTGCTGCAAACAACGGGTAAATTTTGATAGAGCATATCAAGTGAATCAATCTGGTTTTGATTGATATAGTTTACAACAATTGGCGTGTAATGAAAATCATTTTGATTGCAATATTGTGTAAGGGTATCAGGTATTGAAGCGTTGGCACTTTGCACAAAAAAGTAACAAAGCAATATCACCGTTATCCACTTAAACAAGCAATTCATTGATTATTGATTTTGTGTTTTAACCACTTGAAAATTACACATCGTAAACACTTACAAATTACACCTAAATGCAACTGATTAGTTATGAGAAATTACCATAAAATGGATGAATATTTAGTTGAAGAAAACAAAGAGTAGATTGCGTGAAGGTTAAAACTTAAACACAATCGGGTCGTCCACTTTTTCTTTCAAGATGCTGTGTTTAATCACTTCTTTCATATCATCAACAAACTTAAACTTCAATCCTTTGGTGTAAAGTTTTTCAATATCATCTACATCTTTTTTATTCGATAACGGAAGCAACACTTCAATAATTCCTGCACGTTTTGCTGCTAATATTTTTTCCTTCACACCACCAATTGGCAACACTTTTCCACGAAGGGTAATTTCACCGGTCATGGCCAATTGCGCTTTTACTTTACGTTGGGTAAATAAACTGGTGAGTGAGGTTAATATGGTAACCCCTGCCGATGGACCATCCTTAGGTACCGCACCTGCCGGTACGTGAATATGAACATCATATTTCTCAAAAACCTTTTGATCGATTTTTAATTCGGCAGCATGTGATTTAATAAATGTTAAAGCAGTTATGGCTGATTCTTTCATTACTTCACCTAACTGTCCGGTTAAGGTTAATTTTCCCGTTCCCGGTGTGAGGCTGCTTTCTATAAACAAGATCTCCCCTCCTACTGATGTCCATGCCAAACCCGTAACTACACCTGCTTTGGTATTATCCGAATAAATTTCTTTATCAATACGTTCAACACCTAAAATTTGGTTTACTTCTTTTTTGGTTACCGCAAGTTTTTTAACATCTTTCAACACCTTTTCTTTTGCTGCGTAACGTGCAATTTTGGCGATTTGTTTATCCAATCCCCTCACTCCGCTTTCACGGGTGTATTGCTCTACAATTTTTTCTACTGCTGCATCATCAATGCTTAAGTCTTTGGTGGTTAAACCATGATTTTCCAATTGTTTAGGCAACAAATATTTTTTAGCAATTTGTACTTTTTCTTCCAAGGTATACCCGTTAATCTCAATAATTTCCATTCTATCCAATAACGCAGGTTGAATGGTATCTAATGAATTGGCTGTGGCTATAAAAAGTACATTGCTTAAATCGTATTCAATTTCTACGAAGTTATCGTGGAAGGTATTGTTTTGCTCCGGATCAAGCACTTCTAACAATGCACTGGAAGGATCTCCCCTAAAGTCTCTGCTTATTTTATCAATTTCATCCAACACAAAAACAGGGTTATTGCTTTTTACTTTTTTAAGGTTTTGGATGATACGTCCGGGCATGGCACCAATGTAAGTTCTGCGGTGACCGCGAATTTCACTTTCATCATGCAAACCACCCAAAGCAATACGTGCATATTTTCTACCCAACGCTTTTGCAACACTTTTACCCAAACTTGTTTTACCAACTCCGGGAGGGCCATACAAACAAATAATCGGACTTTTCATATTACCTTTTAATTTGAGTACAGCCAAATGCTCCAGTATACGTTCCTTTACTTTTTGCAATCCAAAATGATCTTGATCTAAAATTTTCTTGGCATGTTTTAAATCAAAGTTATCAGAGGTGTAATCTTCCCAAGGTAAATCAAGCAACAATTGTAAAAAGTTATGTTGCACACCATAATCAGGAGCCATGTGGTTCATTCTGCGTAGGCGCTCAACTTCTTTTTTAAATTGTTCATGTACTTCTTTCGACCATTTTTTCTCTTCACCCAAACGTAAAAAATTATCAATATCTTTTTCGGGAGAATCGCCACCCAGCTCTTCTTGTAAGGCCTTAATTTGTTGGTGAAGGAAGAACTCACGTTGTTGTTTATCTAAATCGCCACGTACTTTGGTTTGAATTTGGTTTTTTAGTTGCAACATTTGCAACTCTTTGTCCATGTGTTCAAGCACTTTGTTACCACGCACATTTAAATCATCAATTTCCAATAGTTGTTGTTTGGCGTCTAATTCAATATTGAGGTTTGATGAAATAAAATTTAATAAAAACGATGGGCTTTCAATGTTCTTTAAAGCCACATTCGCCTCGGTTGGAATATGCGGTGATAAGGCAACAATTTGGGCGGCCAAATCTTTTACTGAACTAATCAGTGCTTGGGTATTGTTATCATCCAGCTTGCTGTCTTTTTCATCAAAAGAAGCAATGGAAGCTATAATGTAAGGATCGGTTTGTAAACAATCAATTAAACGAAAACGCTTTTTACCCTGAATAATCACAGTTGTACTTCCATCAGGCATACGCAACATTTTCATGATATGCGCCACGGTGCCGACTTTATGCAAATCACTAAAAATAGGATCTTCAATATCTGCATTTACTTGTGCCACCACACCAACCGTTTTGTTACCTTTATATGCATCACGAATCAGGTTGATGGATTTATCGCGACCAACCGTGATGGTAATAACCACACCCGGAAACAAAACCGTATTGCGCAACGGCAATATTGTCAGGGTTTCGGGCAAAATTTCCTTATTCATTTCATCTTCTTCCTCTTGAGAAAGCAGCGAAATAAATTCCGGACTATCGTTTTCATCACTTATAAGTCCTGATAATATGAGGTTTGTATCTATATTTAACTCCATTTGGCGGATATCTTTTCAATTAAATTTAATAATGTAATTTAACGATTCAATCATTATGCCACAACTTTGAATGCCAAAAGTTGTTTTATATTGCAATACAATCCGAACTAACGTATGAAAAAATTATTTTCCATTTTACTTATCCTAACTGCAGGCTATGGCGTGCAAGCTCAAAATTTAAATGTAAAGGTTAAGGTTCAACAAGTACCTGAAGAAGTAAGAAAGGCCTATTTAAGCCAAAATTCAAATGGCATTAATGATACTATTTGGGAAAAAGAATTTATTACCATTTACAAGGTAAAATACAAAGACGAAGGGTTGATTTATGAAGCCCAATATACAAACACAGGCCAGTGGATTAAAACCTTTACCCGAATAGGAATTGACCAATTGCCTTTATTGGTGGTGAATCAACTAAAAGCCATATACCCGGATTTTAGTATAAGTGATGCAAGTATTGAATTAAGTGAAAAAGGGAAAGTGTATGCTGTTGTTTTACGAAGAGGTAAGAGTGAAATAACAGAATACTTTACCATGGAAGGTAAGTTGTATCGATAACTAAAACGGATAACCAATTCCAAAGTTAAAGTTAAGATTTCGATAGAGCCAATCGCGCTCAAAATTTTGTATTACCCAACGGCTACGCTCATTGTAGCTAGGGTCATGTAATGGAATTGCAAAATCAAAACGAATTAAAATTACTTCAAGATTTAAACGGGTACCAATACCTGCCCCCCAACCAAACTCTCTCCAAAACCGATCGAATGCAAAATGTGCATTAGGTCGGTTTTCATCTTTTTTGCTCATCCACACATTTCCTGCATCGGTAAATACTGCACCTTCAAGCCAACGGTTGTACATGTTAAACCTAAATTCAGCATTCAACTCAATTTTTATATCACCGCTATAATCAATTTGTCCGGATTCATAATAACTACCCGGACCTAAACTACGAGGTAACCAGGCACGTAAGCTATTGGCACCACCTACCCAAAAACGTCTTTCAAATGGTAAATAACCCGGTGAATTACCATAAGGCAAACCCACACCTGCAAATAAGCGGTATACAGTTGCATTGTTTTCATCATACACCGTATTAAACCTAAAATCAAGCGCTGATTTGAGGAACTGCGAATAGTTTACTCCTAAAATTTCATACGTGCCATTTTCATTTTTAGGTGCACCAACAAGATTATTGAACAACGTAATCACATTGCCGCTAGATTCTAATACATCCCAACGCAATACTACATAATGAATTCCTTTACGCGTACCCTTGTTGGTGTAGGTAAAACCAAACCTGCTTCCTATGATTAGGTTATTGGTGAACATGTTAAACAAGTAAATATCTTTATCAATATTGTTCAACAGCGTATCGGAAGTTATATTATTTCGTGTAAAGCTGACCTCAGCCGGGGTCAAATAAAAGGAAGTGTTCTTTTTATTCACTTGCCAAATCATACCGGTAGTGAGCACACGTCTTTCAAAGTCGGAGTTGAGTTCATAAATGCCGGAAGTGGTAAAAATGGTTCGCGTACTAATAGCATTTATTTTTCTGTCGGTTTTATTCAAAAACACCAAACGAGGTGTAGTAATGCTTGCAGTTAAACTTTGTTCGGTTGCATTAAACCAACGATTGCCCGATACTCTTCCTTGTGCCTCAAATGATGAACGAAGCGTGAGTTTAAATACCTCGGCACCTTTAAGCATATTACGGTTATTAAATTGAAAAATACCGGCAATACCATAGTTACCATAATTGGCCGTTTGATTGGTAAAGGTGTTGTTTTGATCACTTACGATGGCTTGCGGCTCAATCACATAATCATATTTAATGGTAGGGGCTAAACGAACTTGGTAATCTACAAAAGCCGAATCGTTTAATTCATAATTTTTAGGGGTGATATTGATGAATCGAAATACACCCAAATCACCCAACCTGTTATAAGTTCTGTTTAACTGTTTTTGTTGAAACAGCTTTCCGGGGGTAAGGAAAATATTTCGTTTCAATACAAACGGGTTGAGTTTATATTTATTCGAGATGTAATAAAATTCAGGCAGTACAAGTGTATCTTGATTCTTGAATGCACTGATGTCATAGTTCGGTTCAATATTTACATATACATTTCGTACATAATGCTTTTGGTGTGTTTCATACATGCTTTTATTCATGATATTTAACGCAACTTTCGCATTCCATGAATTGCCTGATGTATCTACATCAAAACTGATAAATTCATTGGTAAAGGTATAATAACCAAAATCACGCATGAGGTCAACAATTCGTTTTTCTTCATTTGATAATACATCAAGCACCAAACGATTACCGGGTTGCACCAATGATTCCTCCAAATTACCTTTCACTAAATCATAAATTTCTTTATCGGCACAATTAATTTGATAAGTTGATATATGATAAACATGGTTAGTTTTCACATGGTAATTCACAACGGCCCTTCGATTGCGCTTAGCCTTTACCGTGTAAGTTACTTCAGGGTAATAAAACCCTTTACTGCGCATGTAACCTTTAATTGATTTTACGGTTGATTCGATAAACGCTGTATCTAAAATTACAGGAGGTTCTCCGTAATTGTTTTTTATTTTGGCCAAAAAACCGGTTTGTTTTTCGGTTGAAATACCCATGTAAAAACGCATGCGAAGTTTAACGATGCCAATAAATTTTTTATTGGGTTTTTGCTTGATGTAGTCTTCAATCGGATTTACCACATCACGCCTTTTTTCTCCTTCCACCTTAAGTGTATGGCCTTTATAAAGCAATTGTTGTGAGCTACGAAGTTGTTTGGTTATATTGCATGCGGTAAATGCTGATGCCAGCAACAGCAATAACATTATTTTTGATATGATTTCAAAAGCACGCATTAAACTAATACAATCCTTAGCTGATAAAAAGTACAGAAGCGAATTAAAGCTTTTTGTAGTAGAAGGTAAAAAGCAAGTTGCTGAGTTATTAACATCATCGTTACGTATTTCATTTATTGCAGGCACTACAGCGTGGCTTTCAGCGCATCGGTCAATTATCAAAAGTAATACCGAAATTTTAGAAGTAACGCCTGATGAACTAAAAAAAATAAGTTTTTTACAAACGCCTCAAGAAGTGCTTGCCTTGGTGGAACTCCCCGATACCGATTTACATGAAGCAGAACTGGAAGATGAATTTTGTATTGCACTGGATGAAATACAAGATCCGGGAAATTTAGGTACGATTATACGCACGGCAGATTGGTATGGTATTAAACACCTGGTGTGCAGCCCGAATTGTGCAGATGTATTCAACCCTAAAACCATTCAAGCTACAATGGGCTCATTCATGCGTGTGAAAGTTTGGTATGCACCTTTACAAAACTGGCTAACACACACTAAACTGCCTATTTACGGGGCACTACTTACAGGAAAAAGTGTGTATGAAACCTCCTTCTCCCGAGCAGGAGTTTTACTAATTGGCAATGAGGGTCGAGGTATTTCAAATGAATTACAACCATTGATTACACATCCTGTTCATATTCCCAAAATTGGCGGTGCCGAAAGTTTGAATGCTGCCATTGCAACTGCTATTATTTGTGATAACAGAGCAAGAAGCATCACATAATGGCTTAATGCCCTGTCAATCCTCTATTTTAAGTCGCAATTTCTACCTCATGAAATTGCTGATAAAATAGTCAATTCATTTGTGTATTTTCGCGGCAATGGAGAACATTAGAAACTTTTGCATTATTGCCCATATAGATCACGGAAAAAGTACATTAGCCGACAGGTTGTTGGAATACACCCAAACCATCAGTAAACGAGAGATGGAAAATCAAGTGTTGGATGACATGGATTTGGAAAAAGAACGCGGCATCACCATTAAAAGTCATGCAATACAAATGAACTATGAGCGTGACGGGAAAAAATACATATTAAATTTAATTGATACCCCCGGACACGTTGATTTCAGTTACGAAGTATCAAGAAGTATTGCGGCTTGTGATGGTGCTTTATTGATTGTTGATTCAAGTCAAGGCATTCAAGCACAAACCATCAGTAACCTATACTTGGCCATTGACCAAGGTTTAGAAATTATTCCGATTCTAAATAAAATTGACTTACCACACAGTATGCCGGAAGAGGTGAGTGATCAGGTAATTGATTTAATTGGTTGTGATTATGAAGATATTATACGTGCCAGTGGAAAAACCGGACAAGGTGTGCATGATATTTTACATGCCATTGTTGACCGTATTCCTGCGCCAAAAGGAGATGAGGCCAAACCATTAAAAGCCCTGATTTTCGACTCAGTATTCAACTCATTCCGTGGCATTATTGCTTATTTCCGCGTGTATGACGGTGTGATCCGTAAGGGTGATAAAGTTAAATTTATGGCCACCGGCAAAGAGTACTTAGCAGATGAAGTAGGTGTGTTAAAATTAGGAATGGAGCCTCGAAACGAAGTTAGAGCTGGGGATGTAGGATATATTATTTCGGGTATTAAAGAAGCACGTGAAGTAAAAGTGGGTGATACTATTACCACAGTTGCTAACCCTACCACTGATATTGTAAAAGGATTTGAAGATGTAAAACCCATGGTATTTGCAGGTATTTATCCTGTAGATACGGAAGATTTTGAAGAGTTGCGCGAAAGCATGTACAAGCTTCAACTAAACGATGCTTCCTTAACATTTGAACCGGAAAGTTCGGCCGCATTAGGTTTTGGATTCCGTTGCGGATTTTTAGGAATGTTGCACATGGAAATTATTCAGGAGCGCTTGGAGAGAGAATTTGGCATGACGGTGATTACTACAGTTCCGAACGTAAGTTATCATTGTTACACCAACAAAGGTGAAATGATTGTGGTGAACAATCCAAGTGATTTGCCGGAACAAAATCACATCGACCATGTGGAGGAGCCATTTATTTCTGCCACCATTATTACCGCATCTGAGTTTGTTGGACCAATCATGAGTTTGTGTTTAGGAAAGCGTGGCATATTAAAAAGCCAAGTTTATTTAACTGCACAACGCGTTGAAATGAAATTTGACATGCCTTTGGCCGAAGTGGTATTTGATTTCTTTGATAAGCTAAAAACCATTTCAAAAGGTTATGCTTCGTTTGATTACCACCCAATTGGCTACATTGAGTCGGACTTGGTTAAGCTTGATATTTTATTGAATAAGGATAATGTTGATGCCTTGTCAGCCATCATTCACCGCGAAAGAGCTTATGATTGGGGTAAAAAAATATGTGAAAAACTACGTGAGCTAATCCCTCGCCATCAATTCGAAATACCTGTGCAAGCTAGTATTGGAGCGAAAGTAATTGCCCGCGAAACCATTAAAGCATTGCGTAAAGACGTTACTGCTAAATGTTATGGTGGTGATATTAGTCGAAAGCGTAAATTATTAGAGCGCCAAAAAGAAGGTAAAAAACGAATGCGTCAGGTTGGTAGCGTTGAAATTCCACAAAGCGCCTTTATGGCCGTATTGAAACTAGATTAATGGAGTATCAAATTGCTATAGTTGAAGATCAAGATTCGATAAGAAATAATTTGATTGAATTGTTTGAACTATATAATTTTCAAACACTATCGTGTCGTGATGTTGCTGAAGCCTCTGATAAAATCAGAAAATATATTCCACATGTAATTATTTGTGATGTTATGCTGCCTGATGGAAACGGTTTGGATTTAATTGAAACATTAAGAAAAGAACCGCATCTGTTACATATTCCCGTGATATTTCTAACAGCAAAAACAAGCCCTGAAGACAAAATGAAAGGCTTAGAAACGGGTGCGATTGACTATATCACAAAGCCATTTAGTACGAGAGAACTCATACAAAAGGTGAATAACCTTACAGGTATATTAAACCAACAGGTAAAAAAGGCCTTATCAAGTCCGGTAGATAAAAGTTATGAATCAGCCGATCAGATTTTTTTAAAAAAATTGCAGCAAATTATTGAGCTTAATATTCAGGATCATGATTTGGATGTAGAAACCGTTGCAAAGGCTCTGCATTTGAGCGCTTCCTCCATTCATAAAAAAATAAAAGCCATTGCCGGTAAATCTACGAACCAATTCATAAGAGAATATCGATTAGAGCATGCAAAAAAAATGTTAGAAAGCCAGCATGCAAGTGTTTCCGAAATCGCTTTTAAATCAGGCTTTAACAGCCTATCCTATTTCTCACGTTCGTATAAGGAATATTTTGGAATGCCCCCAAAAGGAAAACGGTCTCAACAGTAAACTGCGAGACCGAAACCTAACCCCTTGTGAAATGAAAAAGATAAATAAATACCTTTCGTGTACGAAGATATGTTTAGTTGGTTAGCGCTAACCGAAAGTACAAAATAGGTTAAACCTTTGGCAAAATAAGTACAAAAATGCTCATTATTTCGGTAGAGATATACTTACCGTAGTGCCTGAATGAAGCATACTTTCAATATTTACCGTTCCACCGTGCATTTCAATAAACATTTTTATGATTACCATTCCAAGGCCTGTTCCGGGTATATTTTCAACGTTGGTTGAACGGAAGAAAGATTCAAACACAAAAGGCAAATCCTTTTCAGGTATACCCATTCCAAAATCTTGTATTTCAAGCAACAAATGATTTCCTGAATCATTCAAACGAATATTAACCGGACTATCTTTAGGAGAATATTTTACTGCATTGCTTAATACATTTTGCAATACATGTTTCATCAACTTTTTATCAATATTCACAGGAGATTTTAAATCTGCGAATTGAAGGTTAATTTTTCTGTTATATAAAACTCTTGCGCCATCTTGATTAATGTAATCCATGATAAAATCAGGCAAATTGGTTGATTCCGGTTTAAAAGGAATTTTACTCACCTCGAGCTTACCCATGGTGAAAATATCCGACATGAGTTCAGATATTCGATCCACATCAATGATTATATCATCAAGCTTTTCATTTACTTTATTAAATGTTGTTGATGGAATTTTATCATTATCTTTTTCTAAAAATAATTTTATTAACTCTGCTCCAACACGAATGGTAGATAAAGGTGTGCGGAATTCATGTGAAGCCATACTCACGAACCTCGACTTTAATTCTCCTAATTCTTTTTCCTTTTGAAGTGCATTCATCAACTCAATTTCTGCCAACTTATTAATAGTAATATCCCTTGATGAAGCTTGAACCAATGCTGTTCCATCTTCAGTTTGGGTAATCGGCTTAACAATACTCTCAATCCATGCAACGTCACCATTTGCCCGCGGTACTCTAAAGCTAATCTTATTTACATCATCATGGTTAAGATTCTGTAAAAACTGCCTAAGATTTTCTTTATCATCTTCAAAGATTACCTCAAAAATGTTTTTATTTATTGTATTCTGAAGGTTGATATCAGTAAAACGTTGAGCCGATGGGGAGATATAACTTATATTACCCTCCACATCTAGTATGGTAACTATATCCTCAATATTCTCAGAGATTAGACGATATTTCTCTTCACTCAACTTTAGTTTCTTTTCCGCTTCTATTAACTTACTGATATCGATGGTAACTCCATCAATACGAAGCGGGTTGCCGACTTCATCAGTAATTAACTTTGCTTGATCTCGAACCCATTTTTCCTCCCCGTTTGAAGTTGTAATGCGATAAACCATGTCTCTGGATTGAACTTTTCCATGGTGTAAATCATCATCTGACTGTTTAACTTTAGCTACATCTTCATGATGTATGATATCATACCATAAAGATGGAGAGTGATAAAAATCTAAATCAGAAATTTTGGTCATGCTTAGACATGATGGGCTAATGTAGGTTAAACTGTTAATAGGAATATCAAACGACCAAATAATATCATCAATTGACGACATCACTTTATCAAGTATTTGTTTGTTTTGCTGAAGTTCTGACTCAATTCTTTTTCTTTCTGAGATGTTTACTGCCGTACCAATTATGCCCGTACTCAAACCCTCGTCATTCTTAATCACCGACACATTAAAATCAAACCAAACGTCATTACCGTCCTTATCCACTAGGCATATGATATCCTGAACAGTTGCATTCGGGTTGAGTGATAGTTTTTTGTAGATGGCCAGAAACTTCGACTTATCATTCTCAGAAATAAAAGTAACAATGGTACTACCAAGCGTTTCTTGATTACCGTATCCTATAGATTGGGTCCAATTTTGATTTACAAAAGTTAGCTTACCTTCCAAGTCGGTTTGAAATACAACCTCTTTTAAGTTCTCCACTAAATCGCGGTATCGTTTATCAGATTTTTTTACTTTTTCATCCAGTTCTTTTTGCTCTGAAATATCCAATGAAAAACCTGTCATCACTTCCGGATTTCCTTGCTCATCAAACTTTATCACTTTACCTATTGCAAGTACCCAAATGTAATTACCGGCAGCATGCCGAATTCGATATTCTGCCTTATAGATGTCGTTGGGGTTAGATTGTATTTGAGAAAAGTGACGATCAACAGCCTCTAATATTCGTTGCTTATCATTAGGATGTAATGTATTCACCCACTCATCCGAAGTAAGAATTGGATGTAACAACCCTAACATATTAAGCGAGGTTGGATTTAAATTGAAAAATCCTTTTTTGATTTCCCAAGTCCACTTGCCTAAATTGTTCGCAGCCATTGCCAACTCTAGCTGTTGATTGGTTAGTCTTACCTTCTCTAGCTCAAGAATGGTTGGCGTAAGATCCCGGGTAACACACAATAAATCGCCATCTTCAAATAAACTTAAGGTAATTTCTTGTGGCACTACATGTCCCTTTTTTGACTTACCTAATGTTTCACCGCTCCATCTTCCATCTTGTATTAACTTAGGAAAATATTGATTATTAATCTTATCAATCTCATCTTGTTCATAAAGTATATGCCAAGTGGCTCCAATTAGCTCGTCTATGGTGTAATCAAATATTTCAGCATGAATTTTATTCATGTAATAATATTTACCCTCTTTATCCAATAAGGCAATACCAACCGGAGCTGCTTCAATAGCCTTATGTTGCTTTAAAATAGTTTCATCTTTTACTTTTAAATCCGTAATATCTAAACCATAACCCATCAAAAAATTCACACTTTCATCATCCTTTAAAACGGGCTTCATTATGCGCAGGTGGTATTTAACCTGTCCGTTAGGTAACTCATATTTTTCTTCGAAAGTATAAGGCTCTTTGCTTTGTATCGTTTTTTTGAAAATGCCTCTTCTTTCATCAGCAATACTTATGTCTTTGTTTCGTCTTTTACAATACTCATAATCGTCTTTACCTATAATCCATCTTCGGTTTTCATCATCCTTAATGGCATGTTTATTTACATACAAGTAGTTGTGTTGGGTATCAAACACAACGATATCGGCCGGCATGCTGTCCAACACATTTTCATAAAATAATTTTTGCTCTTCTACCTTGTGAATTTGTTCACTTAATGCATGGGCCAATTCAATCTTATGTATGTAAGTTCCGAGGTTGGAAGCAATTGCTTTAAGGGTAACTAAATCAACTTCATCCCAGTTTCTTTCTGTTTGGCAATCATCAAAACCCACAAAGCCCCAAAACTTTTTGCTGGAAAACAAAGGCATAAACAATACACTCTTGATATGTTGAACCTCTAATGATTCACGCATCATTTGATTCTCCAAGGAAACTGTATTTGAAGCGAAATAATTACCTGATGAAAGTGTTTCTTTTAAATCAGCAAAATATTCCCAAGGTACATTGTGTAATTCTTCGTTATCGATCTGAGGAATTACGCCTTCGGCATTCCATTCGTATTCGTAATGCAATAAACTAAGTTGATTATCGTCAAAAATATTTCTAAAAATATAGCAGCGATCAACACCTGCAGTTTGACCTAAAATGGTTAATACTTTTTGAATAACCTCACGTTCGTTTCCATCTCCCATCATGAGCTGAGATGCATCAGCCAAAGCTTTAAGAAGATCAACAGGACGTTTAGTTGTATGCACAATCATAAGTAAGGGAAATATTTTGTAAATTAACTGATAAAATCCTTCTATGACAATTTAATCAGATTAAAATTACCGTAATATTTCACTGATTATCGTGAAGAATGTATTATCGTTGCATAATCGTTATCAGTATTGATTGTCATACATGAAAAAAATCCTCATAATAGATGATGAAGATAAACTAAGAGAAAACCTTGCTGAAATTTTAGAGTTGCATGGTTATACCACCTATCAAGCCAATGATGGGATAAGTGGCATTACAACCGCTATGGCCGTTAATCCTGACGTAGTTTTATGCGATGTAATGATGCCGAATGCAACAGGATACGATTTCTTAAACAACCTCAAAAAAACCCATTTAAACCATACTCCGGTTATATTTATCACCGCTAAAACCGAAAGAGAAGACGAACGTTACGGAATGAATTTGGGGGCTGATGATTATATCAAAAAGCCATTTCACATTAATGAAGTAGTTTCAAGTATTGAGGCGCGCTTAAATAAAGTAAGTGAGTTTAAGTCGTTTGTTTTTTCAAAAATAACCGAACAAGCCAAAGAGTTTGCCGGTTTATTGAATGGACATGAAATAAGAACTCAACTAAACATTATTTCGGGCATGAGTGTATTGCTTACTGACTTAGTAAAAGAAGACTACAAAAAGCAAGCAAACCAAATGATGCAATACATTGAAGGGGCTTTACAAAATATTTTGAATTTACTCAACAGCTTACAAATGCATGAACTCCTCCGTTCCAATAAGGATGAGGAACTCATGAACGAGTACAATATCAATATTGAATCAAACCTGAAATTATTAGCACAGAAATTCTCGCGTAAAATCAATTTAAAGGTGCTGGGGGAAGAAAATATCCCATCAAAACTTAAGTTTCAGTTTGCGTATGTTTGCTCCGAATTAACAGTAAATGGAATAAAATTTTCGCCTTCTACCTCGGTAATTGATGTAGTAATAGCAATTGACAATAAAATTGCTACGGTAACAGTTACAAATTCAGGCACTTACAGTGAACTTATAAAAGATAAAATTGCTCCATTTACTAAACATAAGAGCAGCACGTCAACCCCGGGATTTGGATTGGGATTAAATAACATCAAACAAATTGCTCAACGTAATAAAGGCCACTTTGAAATTAAACAAGAGCCTAACATTAAAACTTCAATCACCGTAATTATTCCAACCCATTAATAAAAGAGCACATTTCGGCTGCATGCTCTACCATAAAGGGCTTTGTAAAACAATGTTTAACACCATATTTTTGGGCTTCTTTTAACAAATTGGGTAATGTTTCTGCACTCACAACCATTATTCGATTTACCGGATAGCCCATATTTACCAATTTTTCAATCAATTGCCAGCCATCTAACTCGGGCATTGAGATATCTGTGATTACAGCATCGAAAATATCTGTTAAAAATAAATCCAAGCCAACCTTTCCGTCAACTGCATGTGTAATCTCAATACCAGAACAAACCTTGTACATTAAATTCTGAAGCACAAAAAAGTTCATCTGGTTATCTTCACATATTAAAATTTTTTTTGACATGGTGGTTGACTTAAGTTGTAGTGTATTTGTAAGGTGATTACAAAATACAGCAAAAGCGATTCATTTTTTTTGAATCATGTTGTAATACTATTGCCTTATCTTGTATAAAGGTAATAACTCTTTAGCATTAAGTCACTATTTTAATTTGCATTTTTTTGATTCGATCTTCCAATTTTTCGCTGCTTAGTTTTTCTCTGAGTCTATCCACCATAATTGGAAAAGCAAAAGGCGAAGGTTGTTCTATATCTACTAATTGAATATTTTGTTGATTAATTCGTTTTAATGCACTTCTCAAACGCACTTCTTCCAATTGATTTTGAAGCACCTCTTCATACGCTTGTTTTACCAATAAATGATTAGGCTCATTTTCGAGCAGCACTTTAAAGAACATGCTGCTGCTGGCTTGTAAATGCCTGCTTTTAATCACTTTTCCGGGATATCCGCTAAATATCAATCCCGAGATATGTGCAATTTCTCTAAACTTTCGTTTAGCCATTTCAACAGCATTGATGCTTTGAAGGATATCCTCAAATAAATTTTCTTCCGAAAAAATATCATCACCTAATGCCTCTTCAATAGGTATAGGTTGATCACTTAACAATTCAAAACCATAATCATTGTAGGCCAACGAAAAAGAAATAGGCAAAATTCTTGATATCCTCATGGCCAATAATCCGGCCAAGCCTTCATGCACTAATCGTCCCTCAAAAGGATAAACAAACACATGAAACCCGTCTCTACTTTCCATTTTTTCGATAAGTAATGTTTCATGGTTGGGTAGTAAAGATACTTTTTGTTGCAAGGCTAAAATTTCACTTACTTCAGTAAATTCATCATCCAATTTTTCACCGTTAATGTAAGCTGTAATTCCATTTCGCATCATTTCACTTACCTTGTTGGATAGGGGCATACGCCCGCCTGCCCATGCAGGAATTTGCCCTTTTGTTGCCGATGATTTCCGAACCAAGGCAGTCATGTCTTTAAACTGAACCAATTCCAAACTTCGTCCTGCAAACCAAAACACATCTCCGGGATTTAAACGCGAAACAAAATATTCTTCAACCGAACCAAGTACTGAACCATGCAGTAATTTTATTTTAATCACAGGATCACTTACAATGGTTCCTATTGATAAACGATGGTGCATAGCCAATTTGCGTGAGGTAACTCTGTGAATACCATCTTCACCACACTCCACTTTTTTAAACTCATCATACGCCTGTAAACTACTTCCTCCGTTTGTTATAAAATTCAACACCCAAAGCCATTCATCATAGCTAATGCTTTCATAACAATAAGTAGAAATTACCTCATGATAAATTTGTTTGGGATTAAATCCCTCTCCCACGGCTAATGTTACCAAATATTGGCAAAGCACATCAAAAGCCCTTACCACAGGCTCTTTGCTTTCCATCATATTTTGTTCAATGGCTTTACGCATTGCCGATGCTTCAATTAACTCCAAAGCATGCGTTGGTACAAAATAAATTTTACTGGTAGCATTGGGCTGATGTCCGCTTCTGCCTGCTCTTTGCAAAAACCTTGAAACACCTTTTGGACCACCAATTTGAATGATTTGCTCAACAGGCCTGAAATCAACACCTAAATCTAAACTGCTGGTACAAACAACAGCTTTTAATATGCCCATGTGTAATGCCTGCTCCACCCACGTGCGCATTTCTGTACCCAAGCTTCCATGGTGCATGGCAATAGCTCCCGCCAAATGTGGTGCTTCATTTAAAATGGCATGATACCAAATTTCGGTTTGTGCACGTGTGTTCGTAAAAACCAATGTGCTTTGTGCCTGCTCAAAAAGTGGAATAACCTTATTAATTAACTTCAATCCTAAATGTCCGGCCCAAGGCATCTTATCCATTGTATCAGGAAAGATGGAAGTGATTTCAATTAGTTTTTTAATATCAGCTTTGATCAGTGCACCCTCATTGTTTACTCCCAATAAAACATCCTTGGCTTGTTCTAAGTTTCCTATGGTGGCACTAATGCCCCAAATTTTTAACTGGGGGGCAATGCTTTTGATTCTGCTTAATGCCAGTTCAACTTGCACCCCGCGCTTACTGCCTATTAACTCATGCCATTCATCTACAATTACCGACTCCACTTGAGCAAACAATTGAGAAGCATTTTTTTGAGCCAATAATAGATGTAAACTTTCCGGTGTGGTGATTAAAAAATCCGGAAGTTGTTCTCGCTGTTGCCTGCGTTCTTTCGCATCTGTATCTCCTGTACGAGTAGCGATCTTCCAATCTAAACCAAAATAGGCAATGGGTTCTTTAATGGCTTGTACCAAATCATTACTTAAGGCACGTATTGGTGTTATCCAAAGCACCTTTAATCCTTTTTTGGTATTGGAATTATTTAAGGCACTTAATAATGCCGGCAAGGCCAATGCAAAGGTTTTACCGCTTCCTGTTGGCGCATTTAACAATCCACTCTTTCCTTCAACATAAGCTTTCCAACATTGCTCTTGAAAAGCAAAGGCTTGCCAGTTTTTATGTTTAAACCATTGGTAAAGTGGTTGAAGTGCTTTGTTCATTGTACTACAATTATACAGGCAATAGCATGATTTGTTTTCGTAAAGAATCAAATAAAAAGGCTGCCTTTGCGGGCAGCCTCTTGCCTTAAAAAACTAAATAGGCATTAATAACTTATCGTGTATTGACCAATGTTGATTTTTATTGAGCCATTGAACCTGTTTTTCAACTCACGGATATCAAACTGTAATTGTGTGGTAAAGTAGGCTTGGCAGGATTCAGGAGCATCGTCTTCAACACAACGGGCAATCAACTCTTCTTCACTTAAGGCGTGTATGTTACGTTTGATAAACAGAAATTTAGATTTAAGACTTAGACAATGATGACAAAACATTCGCTGCCTAACCATAAAAAAAAAGGGTTAAACTTTCGCTTAACCCTCTTTATCAATACAATAAATACTTTATTCCACCCAAAACTTTATAACTTGTATATGGGTTGAAGTTGGAATATGAACAAAATACAATCCCTTAGACCAATCTTTTACATTTAACGAATAATGAGATGAATTTGGCATTCCTGTATGTACAAGTTTACCTAAACAATCAAATACTTCTACTTGAATAACCTCATCCAAGCCGTCAAAAAACAACACATCTTTAGCCGGGTTAGGATACAATTTTGCAGTATTAGTCAGCTGCTCGTTTAAGCCGGTTCTCCACCTTGAAAACATGGTAACACAGCCTTTATTATTCCACCAATTATCTAACGGTTCATTCTTCACATTCACATCTACACAAAACGTTTCAAATGCAAAATTCGGATTCTTGTAAACATTTAAGTCGGTAAGTACAAACTCTGCAGAATCGCCACCGTTTAAAGGTTGTGATAATGGTTGCTCGGCATGATAAAATTTTCCGGGACCGGTAATTACCTTTTGGTTATTGAGGTAATAGGTAATTTTGAGTGTATCATCAATAGGAATTACTTCATTTCCTAAGTTAAATACACGCACTTTAACACGCATAGCTTTGAGGTTAAAAAGTGTGTCACCCGGTTTAGGTTCAAGCAATACAAGTTTAACATCTTTTTGGGCATAACACGATAAAACAACAAGGGAGAAACAGAGGGTAAGTAAATTTTTAATCATATTAGTAGTTTAAAAAAAAGCACCTTTCGGTGCTTTTGAATTAGTTATTAGTAACGGTAAATTTTCCCGTTTTAATTGATTTTCCTTCGGCATTGTTTAATTGATACAAATACACGCCATTGTTATAATTTCTTACATCAATTTGAGCGTTTCCATTTTCTACATTTACAGTTTCAACAAGTTTTCCTGTAATATCAAAAATATTCATCACTACAGTTTCTTTGGTATCAATGCTAATGTTTAATACATCTTTTGCAGGATTTGGATAAACTTTTAAAGATTGGGCCAATTGGTTCTCTTCATTCAAACCCGTTCTAAAAGCCAAGGTGATGTTATTACAATCCGCATTATCATTTCCTGTTGTGCCGGTATCTCCTCGTAATGCAGCAACAGCACAAAATGTAGCAGTTCCGGATTGGCTAAATGTAAGTGATAATCCATTCAAAGCATAGTTACTGCTTGCCCCCGGAGCAATGTCAGCAGTAGGAATCACACGTAGGATAAGTGGACCATTCTGACCATTTAAAATATTATTATTCAAGAAGAAGCCGATTAAAATGGTATCTTGAGTAGTTACCGCAACAGTTCCTTCATTTTTTACAGTCATTTGTACGTTAAACGCAGTTTGTTTTTCAACAATCGCATTTTCGGCAGGGCTAACTAAGGTAAGAGAAATGTTCTTCTGTGCAAAAGTTACAGTGCTTGCACCAACTAATAATGAAAGTAATAATTTTTTCATGATGTGTGTTTATTATATTGTTAATTAAATTAGATTCTTAGATGTCAAATTTAGGGAAATAGTTGTATGAAACATTTGACTATTCAACATTTTTCGCGTTAAAAAAGGCATAAATGGACTTTGCTTTGGACGTTCCAACCACATTTGCCAGTTCAATTTCAGTAGTTTCTTTGATCTTCTTAACGGATTTAAATACCGAGAGCAACATTTTTTTTGTTTGTTCACCAATACCCGGTATTTCATCCAACTCGCTTACCAATGTATTTTTATTTCTTCTTTTTCTATGATGTGTAATCCCAAAACGGTGGGCTTCATCTCTTATTTGTTGTATTATTTTTAGAGTTTCACTTTTTTTATCAATGTACAAAGGCAATTCGTCTTCCGGATAATATAATTCCTCTAAGCGTTTTGCAATTCCCAACACAGGCACTTTTCCGTAAATGCCCAATTCTTTTAAACTTTCAACGGCTGAGCTCAATTGTCCTTTACCACCGTCAATCACAATTAAGTCGGGCAAAGGCTGTTGTTCTTCCTGTACACGCTTATATCGTCTGTACACCACTTCTTTCATGGTGGCAAAATCATTCGGCCCCTCAACCGTTCTTACATTAAAATGTCTGTAATCCTTTTTACTAGGTTTCGCATCTTTAAACACCACACAAGCCGATACCGGATTGGTACCTTGAATATTAGAGTTATCGAAACACTCGATATGCTTAGGCAGTTGACGTAAACGTAAATCTTGCATCATTTGAGTTAGTATCCTTTCTGTTTTAAATTCAGGATTTAACTTTTCATATTGCTGCAATTTTTCACGTTTATAATAAGTGGCATTTTTTAACGATAAATCAAGTAACTTCTTCTTGTCTCCACTTTTAGGCACAATAAATTTAATTCGATTATCATCAATCTCAGGCAAAAAAGGCACAATTACTTCAGGCGCATTACTTGCATATTCCGTGCGTACTTCACCAATGGCATACTCCAAAAGCTCACTATCGGTTTCATCCATTTTCTTTTTCAATTCAAACGTTTGGGTTTGAATAATCATGCCGTTCATTACTTTCAGGTAGTTCACGAAAGCAAATTTATCATCCGATACAATGCTAAACACATCAACCGGATAAGGGATGGAAGTAACAATGGTTGATTTGCTTTGGTAATTTTCTAACAAATCTAACTTGCGCTTGAAAACAGCTGCCAATTCAAAGTTTAAGTTAGAGGCCGCTGCTGCAATTTCGGTTTTTAATGTTTGTAAAACTTCGCTTAAATTCCCTTTTAAAATACTACGTATTTGTTTTAAATCTATTTGATAGCCTTCATTGGATTGATAGCCTACACATGGTGCTTTGCAATTGCCTATTTGGTATTCCAAACAGGTTTTAAATTTCATGGCCTTAATGTTAGCTTCCGTTAAATTCAAATTACAAGTTCGCGTAGGATAAAGCCCGCGAATTAATTCTTGAATGGTACGCATCATGCTTATACTGGCATACGGACCAAAATATTCACTTCCGTCTTTAATTATTTTTCTCGTAGAAAAAATTCGTGGAAAAGGCTCGTTTTTGATGCATAAATACGGATATGTTTTATCATCCTTTAAGTTAATGTTAAACTTAGGTTGGTGTTTTTTGATAAGTACATTTTCAAGTAATAAAGCATCTATTTCACTATCAACAACTGTGTATTCAATATCGGCTATCTTACTTACCAATACGGTTGTTTTTCTATTTTGATGATTGCCCTTATTAAAATAGCTGCTTACCCTGTTTTTTAAATGTTTAGCCTTACCAATGTAAATCAAAACACCATCCTTATCGAAGTATTTATATACTCCGGGAGAAGAAGGCAAATTGCTGATTTTACGACTCAAATAATCACCACTCATAAATGTATTATGCTGATTTTGCACCTCGCAAACTTAAACAATAATTAAATACAGCTTGTTTGTGGTGTACATTTTATTACCTCCTTGCGGTTGAATGTGAAGAATTAAAAAAAAAGTAGAAACTAGGCACAACTATATTGCTTATTCAAAAAAATACTTGATGAAATTAACCTGGAGCATAAAAGCCATTAAACTTGAATTGAATTATACATGGAAAATTTCACGCAACAGCAGTGATTATAAAATCAATTATATTATTGCTTGCAGCGATGGTAATCACACTGCCCTTGGTGAAGTTGCCCCAAATATTAGATACCTTGAAACACCTGAGGTGATTGAACAAGAATTTAATACTTTTTTGCATTCAGCAGCAGATCAAGTTACAAGTATTGATGATTTAACTGCATTGCTCAATGGTTTAAAATTAAAAAATGCATTACGCTTTGGTATTGAAAGTGCCTACATTCATTTATTGTGTAAACAACATCAAATTAGTCTTTCACAATATTTAAATTTACCTCAACAACCTTTTGTGAGCACGTGTTACACCATACCCATACTTTCGCCTTCCGAAACAATTTTGTTTTATGAGCAACACCATTTGCACCGATTTTCTTTGTTAAAATTAAAAATTAATAAAGACACCGGATTAGATGTTTTGCAACAGCTACAACAAGTAACGAATAGCCCATTACTGGTAGACCCGAACGAATCGTTTTTACATGCAGATGAGTTGATTAACTTTATGTATGCAGCAAAATCTTATAACATTCAGCTAATTGAACAACCGCTTCCTGCAGATAAAACAGAAGATTATGCAGCCGCAAAAAAAACAGGAATATTTCCACTGATTGCTGATGAAAGTGTTTGTGATGAGGCAAACTTTGAACAACTAACCTTGCAGTTTGATTGTGTAAACATGAAACTGATGAAAGCCGGAGGCTACTTAAATGGTATACGCATTTTACAAGAAGCAAAAAAGCATCAACTTCAAACCATGGTAGGCTGCATGGTTGAAACCAGCTTAGGCATTTACGGTGCGGCAAACATTGCCACTACCACACAATATGCCGATTTAGATGGGTTTATGATTGTGAAAGATGAACCTTATAAAATGGTGAGAGAAAAAAACGGCTTTGTGTTTTTCAATGAAAACAAGATATAACTCCTTAACTTTGCTCCATTAATGGAAAGTGCAAAGCTAAACATTGTAAACAGAAGGGCTTCGTTTGATTATCAATTACTCCAACGATTTACGGCAGGTATAGTGCTCACAGGAACCGAAATTAAATCGGTTCGAAGTGGGCATGTGAACCTTACAGATGCCTTTTGTTTTTTTAAAGATGGAGAACTATTTGTTCGCAACATGCATATCAGTCAATGGAAACAAGGTTCTCACTATAACCATGATCCATTGCGTGTAAGAAAATTATTGCTAAAAAAATCAGAGTTAAAAAAGTTACGCACCAAGGCCACTGAAAAAGGATTTACCATTGTTCCGGTTAAAATCACTTTATCGGAAAGCGGTTATGCCAAAATTGAAATCGCTATCGCCCAAGGCAAAAAATCGTTCGACAAACGAGAAGACCTGAAGAAAAAAGACCAGCAAAGAGAAATACAACGTTTTGTTTAACGCAATAAACTACAATTTGGCAATGCGTTTTACCAATTCCGGACCTTTATAAATAAAGCCAGTATACAATTGAACCAAGCCTGCTCCTGCTTTTAATTTTTGTTCGGCCTTTTCAGCCGAATCAATTCCACCTACACCAATTAATGGAATGCTTCCTCTACTTTTTTGATGCAAATGTGCCAACACCTCGGTTGAATGATTAAATAAAATTTTTCCGCTTAAACCGCCTGCACCAATAGCTGAAACTGTTTGTGCATCAGTTGTTAGTCCATCTCTGCTAATGGTTGTATTGGTGGCAACAACTCCTTCTATTTTTGTTTCTTTTACAATATCAACCACATCATTTAATTGCTCCAAAGTTAAATCGGGGGCTATTTTTAACAAGATAGGTTTTAAGGCAGCACCTTTTTCAATAAACTGTTTTCGTTGAGCCATTAAGGCATTTAAAATTTTGGTTAACGGTTCTTTATCTTGAAGGGCGCGCAAATTAGGCGTATTAGGTGAACTCACATTCACGACAAAATAATCAACGAATGGATACAATTTCTCAAAGCAAATTTCATAATCGCGTTGAGCGTGCTCATTTGGAGTAATTTTATTTTTTCCAATATTACCTCCAACTATCAAATCAACCGGACGATTTTTCAAACGATTAACAATCGCATCAACCCCATCATTGTTAAAACCCATGCGATTAATAATCGCCTCATCCTTAATTAACCTAAATAACCGAGGTTTATCATTACCCGCTTGAGGTAAAGGCGTAACAGTACCTATTTCAACAAATCCAAAACCCAAGGCCATAAACTCTTTAAGGTATTTGGCATTTTTATCAAACCCCGCAGCTAATCCAACCCTATTCGGAAAAGTAATACCTAAGAAAGTAATTTCCTTCTTATGAAAATTAACCATACGAAACAAGGCAAACATACCCGGTATTTTCAATAAAAACTGAAGGCTATTTAACGTAAAATAATGTGCCTTTTCGGCATCCATTATGAATAAGCAACTGCGTAATAATCGATACATAAACAGTTGCAATAATACAGTTTGATTTTCTGATATACACCTGATTACGTCACTTACCTTGTTAAAAAACTAATTAAAATCATATTCCAAAAAACAGATTTGAGCAAACCATATTCAGCATTAGAGGTTTATGTGAGTAAGGCAAACATCTAATTCGTTTAGAAAAATTTTAAATAACATTGTGTGGATTTGTGGTTTAGGATAAATGATGTGGATTGATAAATTTGCGCGTTGTTCAAATAAATACATCGATAAAACTATGAGTTGGTTTACCAAAATGTTCTCATCATCTATCGGTCAAAAGGTAATCGTTGCCTTAACCGGTTTGTTTCTATGCACATTTTTAATTATTCACGTAACAGGAAATTTGCAATTGTTTAAAAATGACAATGGAATGGCATTTAACCTGTACACGGTTTTTATGACAACCAATCCGTTGATTAAAACCGTTTCCTATGTATTGTATGCAAGCATTTTGTTTCATGCATTCAAAGGCATTCAGCTTACCCTTAAAAACCGTAATGCTCGCCCTGTACAATATGCAGGAAGTGCCGGTGGCGCAAATAGTCATTGGACAAGCAGAAGCATGGGTATTTTAGGTACGATCATTTTGGTTTTTATTGCTGTGCACTTAAGTGATTTTTGGTGGGAGTACAAATTTGGTGAATTGCCATACGTACAGTATACCGAAAATTTAGTCACCGGAGAGGTAACTTCAATGAAACATGCCCCGATTCACGATAGCATGGAAGAATGGGTAGAAGGTAATAACAAATACATTGTTGTTAAAGACTTATTTCTTGAAGTAAAAGAGAGCTTTCAAAATCCGCTGATTGTAATTGTGTATGTATTGTCCATGTTTGCATTAGGCTTCCATTTATACCATGGATTTCAAAGTGGATTCCAAACCTTAGGCTTAAACCACCCGAGATATAACCCTGCTATCAACTTTTTAGGATTGTGGGTGTTTTCAATTATTATTCCGGCATTATTTGCTATGATGCCTGTGTATTTCATGTTTGTTAAATAAAATAAACCTACTGTTATATGGCAACATCAACATTTGACGCAAAAACCCCTGAAGGAACATTAGAACAAAAATGGACCAAGTACAGGTCAACTGTTCCTTTGGTTAATCCTGCCAACAAGCGTAACCTTGAAATAATTATTGTAGGTTCCGGCCTTGCAGGTGCATCAGCAGCAGCCTCACTTGCTGAGTTGGGATACAAAGTAAAAGTATTCTGCTTTCAAGATTCTGCGCGAAGAGCGCATAGTATTGCAGCACAAGGTGGTATTAACGCAGCCAAAAACTATCAAAATGATGGGGATAGTGTGTATCGCTTATTTTATGATACCATTAAAGGTGGTGATTACCGTGCTCGTGAAGCCAATGTTTATCGCTTAGCTGAAGTGAGTGCAAACATCATTGACCAATGTGTAGCTCAAGGTGTTCCGTTTGCTCGTGAGTACGGAGGCATGTTGGACAACCGTTCATTTGGCGGTACTCAAGTAAAACGTACCTTTTATGCAGCGGGACAAACCGGACAACAATTATTGTTGGGCGCTTACAGTGCCTTGCAACGCCAGGTTGGTTTAGGACAAGTAGAAATGCTTACCCGCCATGAGATGCTTGACATCGTGAATATTGATGGAAAATGTCGTGGTATCATTGCCCGTAACTTAGTTACAGGTGAACTTGAGCGCCATTTCGGCCATGCAGTATTATTATGCTCAGGCGGATACGGAAACGTATTTTTCTTATCAACCAATGCCATGGGCAGCAATGTAACAGCTGCATGGAAAGCACACAAAAGAGGTGCCTTCTTTGGCAATCCTTGCTTTACACAAATTCACCCTACTTGTATTCCTGTTTCAGGCGATCATCAATCAAAATTAACCTTAATGAGTGAGTCATTAAGAAATGATGGACGTATTTGGGTGCCGAAACGTAAAGAAGATGCTGAAGCAATTCGTGCCGGCAAATTGAATCCGAACGATCTTAAAGAAGAAGATAGAGATTATTACTTGGAAAGACGTTACCCTGCATTTGGTAACTTGGTTCCTCGCGATGTGGCATCACGCGCTGCAAAAGAGCGTTGTGACGCAGGCTATGGAGTGAATCAAACCGGTGAGGCAGTTTACCTTGACTTTGCTTTTAACATGAAGTATAAGTATGGTAAAAAAGAAGCAACTAAACGCGGTATTCAAAATCCAACCGAAGAACAACTTACCGAATTAGGAAAAGCTGTTGTGAAGGAACAGTATGGCAACTTGTTTGACATGTACCACCAAATTACTGGTGTTAATCCATACGAAAATCCAATGATGATTTATCCTGCGGTGCATTACACCATGGGCGGACTTTGGGTTGATTACAACTTAATGACTACCGTACCTGGCTTATATGCTTTAGGGGAAGCCAACTTCTCTGATCATGGAGCAAACCGTTTAGGTGCATCTGCTTTAATGCAAGGATTGGCCGATGGTTATTTTGTAATTCCTTACACCATTGGAGCCTACTTAAGCAACGAAATCAGAACTAAACCTATTGATACCAATCACGAAGCATTTGTTCAAGCAGAAAACGAAGTAAAATCGCGTTTGGAAAAACTGATGAACATTAAAGGAACAAAATCGGTTGATTATTTCCACAAACGTTTAGGCAAAATAATGTGGGATGAATGTGGTATGGCTAGAAATGCGGAAGGCTTAAAAAAAGCAATCAGCGAAATTCAAGCTTTGCGTAACGAATTCTGGAGAGATGTTCGTGTTCCGGGTGATTTAAATGAATTTAACCCTGAATTGGAAAAAGCAGGCAGAGTTGCCGATTTCTTAGAACTTGGCGAGTTAATGTGTCTTGATGCCTTAAACCGTAACGAAAGTTGTGGAGGTCACTTCCGTGAGGAGTACCAAACTGAAGAGGGTGAAGCGTTACGTGATGATGAAAATTTCAGCTATGTTGCCGCATGGGAAATGTCATCAGATGTAAATTGGACTTTACACAAAGAGGAGTTGAAATACGAAAACATCAAAATTGCTCAACGTTCTTACAAATAATTTAACAGCATTAATCAACACAAAACATAACAACTATGAGTGGAGATATGAACTTAACACTTAAAGTGTGGAGACAAAAAAACAAAAATGACCGTGGCCGTTTTGAAACCTATCCGGTACAAAACGTATCACCCGATATGAGTTTTCTTGAGATGTTCGATGTATTAAACGAACGTTTAATTAACGAAGGAAAAGAGCCCGTTGCATTCGACCATGATTGTCGCGAAGGTATTTGCGGAATGTGCAGTATGTTTATTAATGGACGTCCGCACGGACCATTGCAAGGAGTTACTACCTGCCAATTGCACATGCGTTCTTTCAAAAATGGAGATACCATTGTGGTGGAGCCATGGAGAGCCAAAGCATTTCCTGTGATTAAAGATTTAGCAGTTGATCGCTCGGCATTTGACAGAATTATTTCTTCAGGTGGATTTATTTCGATAAACACTGGTAATGCGCAAGATGCAAACTCAACTCCAATTGGAAAAGAAGATGCCGATGAGGCTTTTGCTGCTGCAACTTGTATTGGCTGCGGAGCTTGCGTTGCAGCTTGTAAAAACGCTTCTGCCATGCTGTTTGTTTCGGCTAAAGTTTCACAGTTTGCTTTATTGCCACAAGGACAACCTGAACGCAATCAACGTGTATTAAACATGGTTGCACAAATGGATGCCGAAGGTTTTGGTTCTTGTACTAACACAGGTGCTTGTGAAGCTGAATGTCCTAAAGGAATTTCATTAAGCAACATTGCACGCATGAACCGCGACTTCCTGGTAGCTCAACTGGCTTCTAAAAACTAATTTTACTATACTTTTTTTCTGAAAATCCCGTTACCCAAGTAGCGGGATTTTTTTTATGCAACCTTGGCGCTAATTTCTTTATCTTTACATCGTTATCGCAACTATGCAACAACTCTATAAAATCACTTTAATTATCGGACTCGTCATGCTGTTATTGCCACAAGGCACTTATGCAACGCATTATCGTGCCGGTGAAATATTGTATGAACAGATTGTTGCACGCAGGTATAAAATTATTGCCATTTCATACACCGACCCTAACTCTTTGGCCGACCCGGCTACTGCTGAATTGGAAATATCATTTGGTGATGGAACAAGTGAAGTACTGAGAAGAACGAGCCGAACCCTATTAAATTCAAGGGTAGTTCAAAATGTTTACATCACCACACATGAATACCGAATTGGGGGAAATTACATCATTAGTTATGTTGATCAAAACCGGGTGAATGGAATTGTGAATGTAAACTTCGGTCGTACCGAATTTATTCCGTTTTATGTTCAAACCTTACTTTCCATCAATGAAAGTTTAGGATCTAATCGTTCACCAATCCTCACTAAATTTCCAATTGACAATGGTTGTATCAATAAAGATTATTACCACAATCCTGCGGCATACGACCCCGATGGGGATAGTTTAACTTTTGAATTAACTGCTCCACGACAATCAGCAAGTGAGGAAGTTCCAAACTATTCAACACCAATAGCAAATGATACTTTCGTTCTAGGATTAAATAACGGACAATTGTTTTGGAGGGCTCCTTTGGTTGAAGGAATTTATAATATTGCGATTATCATTAGAGAATTTAGAAGAGGAAAGTTGATTGGGTATGTAACCCGTGATATGCAAATTTTTATTGACAAATGCGTAAACACACCGCCTGTGATGAATAGCATCGATGATGGTTGTGTTATTGTGGGTGATACCATTAAAAGATTAATTGCTGCGGCTGATGCTGAGGCGTTTCAAACGGTGAGTTTATTTGGTTTCGGAGGACCATTTGTAGTAAATAACAAAGCCTTTATCAACCCGAATCCTGCAAGTGGCGTTGGCTCGGTAAGCACTATGTTTTATTGGGCACCATCATGCAACCAAATTCGCTACATGCCATGGCAAACTATTTTTGAAGCAAGAGATAATCAAATTGGTTCACCTGCAGTAAGTCAAAATTCATTTTTTGTAAAAGTAATCGGACCAAAAATTATTAATTTCAAAAGTAAACAAGTTGATAATGGATTTTTACTTTCGTGGAATAGAGATACTTGCCAACTGGCAGGAGAATATCGTATTTACCGAAGGATTGACAGTAGTTTTTGGAATCCGGCAACTTGCCAAACCGGCATACCTGAATCAACCGGTTTTAAATTGATTGGAAGAGTAGCTACTTTAAACAACCCGAATGTTTCAAGTTTTTATGATAACAACGGAGGTAAAGGATTATCGCCTTTGGTGAATTATTGCTATCGTATCATTGCTGTTTATCCGCCACGCACAGATAATGGAGAAATTATTTTCTCTTATCCTTCGGAAAATATTGCCTCAGACGAAATTTGTGACAACATGATTGTGGTTTCACCGGCAATCACTAAAGTAAGTGTTTTGCAAACATCAAATACAAACGGTAAAATCAATGTGCGTTACATCAGACCGTATCAATTAGATACACAAGTTTATCAAGCACCTTATTTGGTTACCATTAAAAGATTTACAGGAAGCGGAAATAAAATTGATTTGATTAATCAAACATTCAATACCTACAACGATATCACTGATTATTCATTTATTGATTCATTGATTAATACACGCAATCAACAGTATATTTATCAAGTATATTTTTCGGCAAGAGTAAACGGTACGCAGCGCGTAATTGACTCAAGCATGACAGCCACCTCATTACAAGCCACCATTTACAGTACTGATAGAACCAATATTCTTAGTTGGAATGCAAACGTTCCGTGGGTAAACGATTCGTTTGAAATATTCAGATTAAACACCCAAAATGTGTTTGAAAAAATTGCAGCCACCACAGCATCATCTTACGCAGATACCGGCTTAACCAATAACCAAAATTATTGTTATGTAATTCGTTCTTGGGGCTATTATCAAGAGAATAAGATCAAAAAAATTACCGATAATTTTTCGCAAGAAATTTGCGGTACCCCAATTGATACGGTTAGGCCTTGTGCACCACCTTTAGCTGTGTTATCACCATGTAATACCATTAATGATTTTACCAATAAACTAACTTGGACACCCAAACCAGCTTGTGCTCCTGATGTGGTAAAATACAAAGTGTACTACAAACAACTGGAAACAGATGATTACAGCTTGCTCACAGAATTATCCAACCTGCAATTCAGTTTTATTGATGATCGTGAACAACTCAAACAATCCATAACAGGTTGTTATTATGTGGCGGGTGTTGACTCTGCAGGTAATGAAAGTTTCCCTACCAATGAAATTTGCATTGATAATTGTCCGAAATACGAAATACCAAATTTCTTTAGTCCGAATAATGACGCAAAAAATGATACCCTCTACCCTTTCCCGTATAGGTTTGTAAGCAACATTGACTTGGCTATTTACAACCGTTGGGGTATGGAGGTATATCGCACCACTGATATTGATATCAAGTGGAATGGTAATGATCAATCAACCGGTATGGCTTGTCCGGATGGCGTATACTTTTACACGTGTGAAGTAAATGAAATATATTTGAGCGGACCAAGAAAAAGATTGATTAGAGGAACAATTCAAATTAGCAGATAAATCAAGTGTTTACAGGAATAATTGAAACCATTGGGAAAATCACCCAAATAAAAAACGAAGGCAGTAATACGCACTTTACTTTAGCATCATCATTTACAGCTGAACTTAAAGTTGATCAAAGTGTGGCCCATAATGGAGTGTGCTTAACTGTGGTAAAGATTGAAGATAACCAATATACCGTAACCGCGATAAAAGAAACCTTAGAGCGCACTAACTTAGGCGAATGGAAAATTGATGATGCGATTAATTTAGAAAGATGTATGCCTGCAAACGGCAGATTTGACGGACATATTGTACAAGGCCATGTTGATGATACTGCAGTGTGTAAAGAGGTGATTGATGAGAATGGAAGTTGGAAATTTTGGTTTGACATCAAACAAAAAGGGCAACTCAAATACATTGTTCAAAAAGGTTCGATTTGTATTAATGGAATAAGTTTAACGGTAGTTGATGTAACGGAATCCGGATTTTCGGTAGCCATTATTCCATACACCTTTGAGCATACGAATTTACATGCTGTTAAGCCCGGTAATAAAGTAAACATTGAGTTTGATGTAATTGGAAAATACGTGGCTAAAATGCTTGGAAAACAATAAAACGATTACGCCATTAATTGTTTGGCAGTAATCCATGCCATTAATCCCATACCAATAACCAAAGCACTTTCATCAATATTAAAAGTTGGTGTGTGCACACCGGAAGTTATTCCTAAACTTTCATTACGCGTACCAAGTCGATAGAAGGTAGCAGGTACTTCTTGGCTGTAAAAAGCAAAATCTTCAGCAGCCATCCAAATATCTAAATCAACTACATTTTGTTCTCCTAAATATTCTACTGCGGCTAGTTTGGCCATTGCGGTTAGACCTTCATTATTCTTTAAAAACGGATAACCTTTCCTCACTTCAAATTCGCAAGAACCACCCATTCCTTCTGCAATATGTTGTGCCATGTTCACCATTTTTTCATGCGCAACGGCTCTCCAATTTTCATCTAAGGTTCTGAATGTTCCTTCCAATTTTACTACATCCGGAATTACGTTGGTTGCACCTTTCGCTTCCACCTTTCCAAAAGTTAATACCGATGGAATAATTGGGTTGGCATGACGGCTAACTAATTGTTGTAAGGATGTGATGATATGCGCTGAAATCAGAACAGGATCAATACACAAATGCGGCATAGCTCCATGGCCACCTTTGCCTTTAACCGTTACATAAAGTTCATCAGTTGAAGCCATGTATAAACCACTGCGAAAACCCACTTTTCCCGCAGGCAATAATGGCATTACATGTTGTCCTGTAATGGTTTTCACGTCCGGATTTTTTAACACCCCTTCTTTGATTAACAAACTTGCACCGCCCGGTAATTTTTCTTCTCCGGGTTGAAAAATGAGTTTTATAGTTCCTTTAAGTTGGTGTTTAAGTTGAAACAATATTTTAGCCGCACCTAATAAACAGGCTGTATGCACATCATGACCGCAGGCATGCATTACTCCCTCTTGTTGCGATTTGTAATCAACTGAGTTTAATTCTACAATTGGC
Organism: Bacteroidota bacterium; assembly: GCA_046314755.1. Lineage (GTDB taxonomy): Bacteria > Bacteroidota > Bacteroidia > UKL13-3 > UKL13-3 > UBA6183. The sequence goes on from JBKDBG010000116.1 coordinate 38,116, forward strand.
AATGCATCAATATCTGCACGTAAAGCTACGGTGTTGCTTTCAGGTTCATTACATTCAATTAAGGCAACCACACCTGTATTGGCCATTACTTTAAAATTAGTAATGCCTATTTTTTGCAGTTGCTGTTGAATAAATTCAGAAGTTTTATACTCCACAAAACTCAACTCAGGATGTTGGTGAATGTGTCGTCTGATGGAAGTAATCTCTGCTAAATATTCATCAGCCAATGCTTTTATTTGATTGAGTATTGCCATACGTTTTGTTTAATCTTTTAAGGTAACCAAACTTATTCCGTCTCCGCCCATTTCAATATGCTCATCCGTTACGCGTACTACAAATTTGTGATTTTTAAGGTAATCTCTTACTAATTTTCTTAAAATACCATATCCTTTGCCGTGTAATATACGAACTTCCTTAAATCCGAGTAAAATGGCATCATCAATATATTCTTGCAAACGCTTCATCGCCTCATCGCCACGTGTTCCAATTAAATTTAATTGGGTTTGAAAGCCCTGCATTTTTACATTTAAATCGTAACCTTGATTAGCTACTCTAATGCTGCTGGCAGGTTTAGCACTCACCACATGTAGTTTATTTAAATTTACCCAAGTACGCAAATCACCAAACGCAACCAATGCCTTATTTTTTTGTATTTCAATCACCTCCCCATCAACCGATTGGCCATCTAATTGCACTGTTGCCCCAAGTTTTATTTCAGCATTTTCAAGTTTATTGGCAGGCACAACATGCGGTTTGGTTGGCTTTTCTTTTACAATGTCTTTTTTGAGTTGTTCCGAGCTTTCTTTGATTTCACCTCTCACCTTTTTAATCACCTCCGATTCGGCCTTCTTCTCTCTAATTTCTCTGATGGTATTTTCTATGGTGCTGTTGGCTTCGGAAATAATGGATAAAGCTTCTTGTTTAGCGGCATGAATCAGTTTTTTCCTGTTCTCTTCAATCTCCGTTTTTAATTTTTCGTACTCTGCTTGCAATGATTTAGCCTTGGCGTCTTTCTCTTCAAATCGTTTTTTCAATTCCGATACATGGGCCTTTTCTCTTTCCAAATCAATTAATAAATCATCCACCCTGCGTTGCTTTTCACCTACCCTGTTTTTTGCATAATGTATGATATGCTCATGCAATCCTATTTTTTGTGCAATTTCAAAGGCATACGAACTTCCGGGCTGACCAATTTCCAATTGGTACAGCGGCTGCAAATGCTGCTGATCAAACAACATACGTGCGTTTTGTAAGCCATTGGTATTTCCTGCAAAAGTTTTTAAGTTGCTGTAATGTGTGTTCACAACCCCAAAGGCTTGCTTAATATTTAAGCGATTTAAAATGGCCTCGGCCAAAGGACCACCAAATTGAGGATCCGTTCCCGTGCCGAATTCATCAATCAAAAACAAGGTTTTGGCATCGGCAAATTCGGTAAAATATTTCATAAAGGTGAGGTGAGAACTGTACGTACTTAAATCATTTTCTATGGACTGTTCATCACCAATATCAACCATTATTTCATTAAATACCGACATTTCCGAGTGACTTTTAGCCGGAATCAACAAACCGCATTGCAACATGTATTGCAGCAGGCCTACGGTTTTTAAAGCCACCGATTTTCCTCCGGCATTCGGACCTGATATCACCAAGATTCTTTTTTCTTTGGTAAGTTTTAGTGACAAGGGAACAACCGGTAAATTTTGTTGCTTGTGCGCTATAGCCAACAAGGGATGAGTGGCCTCTTGTAAATTCATCACCACTTGCTTGTGCAAAGCTGGTAAGTGTGCATTGGTTTCAATGGCAAACAATGCCTTAGCCCGAAGAAAATCAAGTATTCCCATGCGTTGCATATACTTTTCCATTTCGGGCAAAACGGGACGCAACTTATCGGTTAACTCAATGAGTATTTTTTCACGCTCGCGTTTGTAATGAATTTGCAACTCACGAATGAGGTTGTTGGTTTCGAAAATTTCAGCAGGTTCAATGTACACGGTTTGTCCCGTTGCCGATTCATCGTGCACCAATCCTGTAATTTGTCTTTTATATTCAGCCAAAACCGGCAACACCAATCTTCCATCACGCACGGTAATTCCGCTACCAACCAACCAACCTTGCGATTGTGCCTTATCGTATAGTTGCTGAATGCGTTTTCGAACTTCTTTTTCTTTTTCCTGAATTTTAGCAGAAATCCTTCCTAACTCAGGAGAAGCATTCGGCTTTAAATTTCCTTCATGATCAAGTATGCGCTCAATGTGCTTTACAATTTGTTGGTTATAAATGATACCGGCAAATAATGCAGCCGTTTGCGGATAGCGTTCATTGCGGTCTTCAAAATATTTGCACAATTGGGCAAAGGTTTGCAACAACAATCTGATTTGGTGCAATTCCGACTCCAACAAAAAGGTTCCTTCTACCGAAGCTTTGCGTAAATACGGTTCAATATTGTAATAATGCTCAGCAACAAAAGGCTGATCTTCGGTTAAAATACGTTTAACTTCATGGGTTTGTTGCAGCATTTTTTCAACCACATCAAAACGAGTGGCCATGCGCATTTTTTGAACATACTCAGCCCCTTTCTCACTTATACATTTTGCAGTGAGTAAGTTTCTAATTTGATCAAACTCCAGTTTGTGTTCTATGTTGGCAGGATATGGCATTAGCGTCTGAGTGAGGATTCTCTTTCGGTTAAACGTTCAATAACTTTACTGTACACGCTATCCAAGGCAATGGGATGCATGGTGTAAATGTCTAAACTTTTTTTAAACTCGGTTTCATTGGTTCCGTGTTTGGCAAAAATTGGCTTGTAATATCCTAAGGCACGTCTGGCATTACTATCGGCTTGAGCGGGCGTGGCAGAAATGATGCCTTCAGCCAAATGTAAATCAACCAAAATGTCTTCCATTTTTTGCTTAGGCAAAGCCCCGGCAGGGTCGGCTGATTTATCGGGAACGCTACAAGATGCCATCAGGCATATACTTATTGTAATTAAAAGGTATTTTTGCATAATTATTATGATCGCTGCAAATATTGAAAAAATAAAGCAACAAATACCGCACCATGTTCAATTGGTGGCAGTAAGTAAGACAAAACCTGCTGAAATGGTGATGGAGGCCTACCAAGCCGGGCAAAAAGTATTTGGTGAAAACAAAGTGCAAGAGCTGGTTGCTAAGCATGAACAATTACCCAAAGACATTCAATGGCATTTAATTGGACATTTACAAACCAATAAAGTAAAATACATTGCGCCTTTTGTAAGCCTCATTCACGCGGTTGACAGCTATAAATTATTGGAAGTAATTAATAAAGAAGGCATCAAAAACAACCGCAGTATTCCCGTTTTGCTTCAGGTGTATATTGCCAAAGAGGAAACCAAATTCGGTTTAAATGAAACTGAATTGTTTGATTTACTTGCTTTGGCGCATCAAAACAATTTACAGCATATTGAAATATGCGGCTTAATGGGAATGGCCACCAATACCGATAATGAAACCATCATTACACAAGAGTTTACTTATTTAAACAACTTGTTCAACCAACTAAAAAACAACCTGCACAACTACCCTATTTTGCATAAAAACAGTTTTAACACGTTAAGCATGGGCATGAGTAGTGATTATTTAACGGCTATACAATGCGGCAGCAATATGATTAGGGTAGGAAGTTCTATTTTTGGCGAACGCATTTATCCCAACGAAAAATAACATGGAAAAAGCAATTGGAACATTGCCTGTAATGGAACACTTTTACACCATACAGGGGGAAGGATTTTACCAAGGCCATGCAGCCTATTTTATTCGTTTGGGCGGATGTGATGTGGGCTGTGTTTGGTGTGATGTAAAAGAAAGTTGGGATGCCGATAAACATCCTCAATACAGTATTAAACAAATTGTTGAACCCGTTATTGAAGCAAAAGCACCCTTGGCGGTAATTACCGGTGGCGAACCTTTAATGCATCAATTGGATGAATTAACCCAAGCCTTGCATCAACATGGTATCAAAACCAATATTGAAACTTCAGGCTCATCTCCGCTTTCGGGGAAATGGGATTGGATTTGTGTTTCACCCAAAAAATTTAAAGCGCCTTTACCCGAAGTGGTGCAACAAGCCAACGAACTTAAAGTGGTTATTTTTAATAAAAGTGATTTTGAATGGGCCGAAAAATATGCAGGCATGGTAAACCCTAATTGCAAATTGTATTTACAACCCGAGTGGGATAAAGCGGCACAAGTATTGCCTTTAATGATTGAGTATGTAAAACAACACCCGAAATGGGAAATAAGTATTCAAATGCACAAGTACATTAATGTACCATAAACTGTTTAATTTGTATTTATGTCGAAATTTATTCAATTGCTCATCACTGCTATATTCAGCGTTTTTTGTTTTACGGCAATTGCGCAAAACCAACCTTTTACCGGTACTAAAAACAGTAAAGCCAGTAAATTATTTGGCGAAGCCTTAAAAGCACATACCATTTACGATACCAAAAAAGCAAAAGAGTTTGTGCTTAAGGCTATTAATACCGATCCTAATTTTGTGGATGCCTATATGCTATTGGCCGATGTGGAAGAGTTGAATGAAAATTATGAAGAAGCCACCAAAATTTACCAAAAGGTAATTACACTTCAACCCGAATTTCAAATACCGTATTATAAATTGGCAATTGCCGCCTTGCAAAATGGTGAATACAATTTGGCTTTAGAAAATTTAAATGAATACCAAAACAGATCAGGAAATCAAATAGACCCGAACAAAATAGAACGCGCATTTATTACTGCGAAGTTTGGTACTGAGGCTGTAAAGAATCCGGTTCCATTCAATCCTCAAAACATGGGCAATGGCATTAACACCCCATTGGATGAATACTTTCCCGGAGTATCGGCTGATGGAAATACGTTAATTTACACCCGATTAAAAAGTAACCGTACCGAAGATTTTTACATCAGTAAAAAAACAAATAATGTGTGGGAACCATCCCAAAATATGGGGCCGCCAATTAACACCGATCAAAATGAAGGAACCATTTCATTAAGCAGTGACGGGCAATATGTATTTTTTACCGGATGCAACTGGCCGGATGGTGAAGGCAGTTGCGATTTATATTTTAGTGCATTGGATGGGATGACATGGAGGGAACCGCGCAATTTGGGATTCCCAATTAATACCAGAGCCTGGGAAAGCCAGCCAAGTGTTTCGTTTGACGGTCGCACCATTTATTTTGCCAGTGGCAGGCCGGGAGGTTTTGGTGGAATGGATATTTGGATGAGCACTTACAGCAAAGGCAAATGGAGTGCGCCTGTAAATTTAGGCCCCGAAATTAACACACCCGGAAATGAAGAAACGCCTTTTATTGCTAAGGATGATTTAACTTTATACTTCACCAGTGATTACCACCCCGGGTTAGGTGGAGTTGATATTTTTTACACACGCAAAAACAATGACGGACGTTGGGGCAAACCAACCAATATGGGTTACCCGATTAATTCCTACAAAGATGAAAGATGTTTTGCCATTGGTGCCAATGGGATTGATGCCTACATTGCTGCTGAACGCGAAGGTGGTTTTGGCGGATTGGATATTTATGAGTTTCAACTACACGAAGCGGCAAGACCTATAAAAACAGGTTATTTAAAGGGCATTGTGTTTGATGCAAAATCAAAAAGCAAACTCAAAGCTAAAGTTGAATTAATTGATTTAACCACCGGAAAAAATGTAATTGATGCCTACAGCAATAAAGTTACCGGAGAGTTTTTGGTATGCTTACAAGGAAATAAAAATTATGCCTTAAATGTTTCGGCTGACGGGTATTTGTTTTACTCCGAAAACTTTGCTTTACAAAACCAATCGGCAACTGAACCATTGGTTAAAAACATTCCATTGAGTCCAATAATTGCCGGTGAAAAAGTGGTATTGAATAACGTGTTTTTTGATGTAGATAAATTTGAATTAAAAGAGGAATCGAAAGTGGAGTTGGCAAAACTGGTTGGATTATTAAAAGCCAACCCAAAAATGGAAATTGAGCTAGGCGGACATACCGATAATACAGGCAGTAGAGAAAAAAATACCGCATTAAGCAGTAACCGTGCGAAAGCGGTTTATCAGTATTTAATAAACAACGGAATTGAAGCCACACGTTTGAGTTATAAGGGCTATGCCGATTTACAACCCATTGCCGATAATAAAACTGAAATAGGCCGCAAACAAAATAGAAGAACAGAGTTTAAGGTAATAAGAATGTAAACAAACAGTGTAAAATAACTTATTATTTTTGCAGCTGTTTCAAGAAAATCACAATGCATGAAAAATCACATCACACACGCCAAAGAAGTTTTTGCCATTGAAGCCAAAGCCTTAGCTGATTTAACCAAACAACTCGACCAACAATTTAACCAAGCCGTTGAAACGGTGCTTAAAAGCAAGGGACGATTGGTGGTTTGCGGAGTTGGAAAATCAGGTTTAGTAGGCGCTAAAATATCGGCAACATTGGCCAGCACCGGCACACCAAGTATGTTTATGCATCCGGTTGAGGCATTTCATGGTGATTTAGGCATGCTAAAAAAAGAAGATGTGTTGATGGCCATTTCATACAGTGGCGAAACGGAAGAATTGCTGAAACTGATTCCTTTTATCAAAGCACAAAAAATAAAAGTTATTGGCATTAGTGGCAATCCCAAATCAATCTTAGCCCAACATTCCGATTTTCATTTAAATGTAAAAGTGCACAAAGAAGCTTGTCCGTTAGAACTTGCCCCTACCTCATCAACCACAGCTACTTTAGCTATGGGTGATGCCCTGGCCGTTGCATTAATGAAAGCCAGAAATTTTCAATCGGAAGATTTTGCAAAATTTCATCCGGGTGGCAGCTTAGGCAGAAAATTATTAACCACCGTTGAACACGTGATGTTTAAATCAAAATTACCGGTTGTTAAACATAATGACACCATTAAAACGGTAATTAATACCATGAGCGCTGGCCGATTGGGCTTAGCAGTGGTGGAACAAAACAACAAAGTAAAAGGCATTATTACCGATGGTGATTTACGCAGAGCCATGGATAAATATGCACAACATTTTTTTGAGTTAAGTGCCGAAAATATCATGACAGCCAAACCTAAAACCATTAGAAAAAATATGAAAATGGCGGAGGCCGAACAATTGATGACCACCTCAAAAATTACTTCATTACTGGTTACCGATAACAAAGGTAAACTGGAAGGCATTGTACAGATTTATAGTTTAAACAACTAAACCAAACGAATTGATTAACCCGAAAAAATGAATTTTGAATACCTTGAAACTGCTCGACTGCGTTTACGTAAACTAACCGATGTTGATTACGAACAACTTTTAATAACCGCTTCAGATGCTGATATAATGCAAATATTAGGAATATCTGAACAGGAAGTACAAAAGGAAAAACAAAAGGCCGAGCGAGGATTTGGAATGTATAATAAAGCCATGGTAATGTTTCAAATCATGCAAAAACAAAGTAACCAAGTAATTGGCTTGTGTGGATTTCATATTTGGTATATACAACATAATCGTGCGGAGTTAGGCTATATGTTAAATGATGATAACCACAAACAAAAAGGT
>JBKDBG010000117.1:0-14831 GCA_046314755.1 Bacteroidota bacterium
GGTAGGTTCATAATTGCGTGCTTCCCAATCGTTGGCACGCATGTAAAAAAAGTTCAGTTTATAGGCATAACGATCTTGCCCTTTTTTGTCTTTAAAAACCTGTGCCCAGCGCACTGCCGTCTCCACCAATGCGCGTTCACCGCCTTTCATACTTATACTTAAACCCGGAAACATAAACGGGCTTTTGGTTTGCATATTAATTACACCATTAAAAGCATTTGGTCCGTAATAGGCACTGCTGGCACCCACAATCAAATCCACCTTCATCACATCCAGTTCACTTGCTCCCAAAAAGTTGCCCAAACTAAAATTCAATCCCGGACTTTGATTATCAACGCCATCAATTAATTGTAAACTACGAACGGGTGATGTGCTGTTAAAACCACGTGTATTAATAATTTTAAATCCAATACTGGCCGAGGTAAGATCAACTCCTTTTAAATGGGCCAATCCTTCATAAAAATTTGCAGCCGGGGTTTGTTTGATGGCAATGGCATCCATGGTTTCCACCGTAACCGGGTTTTGTTTTTGCTTTTCCGATACGCGGGTGTCTCTAATCTCCACCTCATTCAGTTGATTTTCTACCGGATCTAATTTTATGGTTACCGGCTTGGCTGCATCACTAACGGTTACTTCGGTGTTTTGATAACCAATGTAACTTACCATCAAAACCACAGGTAAGGTTTGAATATTTTTAAGGGTGAAGTTCCCATCAAAATCAGTAGCAGTGCCGGTTGATGTGCCTTTAATTTTTATGGCAGCTCCAATGAGCGCTTCTCCTGTTTTTTTATCTTTAACAATTCCTTTTATGGTAAAAGTTTGCTGCGCCATTGTTGGCATAAGCATCAATAACCAAGTAAAAAAGAAAACTATTGTATAACCTATATATCTGTTCAAAAGCGTACGGATTAGTTTGCTAAAATAAAGTATTCAACCAAATCTCAAAAAAACCTAAATTCTTTAATCTTATTTTAAAGTGAATCAAGCTTGTACAAATGGGTTGTGTTGTTTTTCAAACCCGATAGCCGTTTTAGGTCCATGACCGCAATACACGGTGGTTTCATCAGGTAAAGTATAAATTTTTGTGCGGATGCTGTTGGCCAACACATCAAAGTCGCCACCGGGTAAATCAGTGCGGCCAATGCTTTGGTAAAACAACACATCGCCTGCAATTAGTTGTTTAGTGGCTGATTCATAAAAACTTACGCTGGCAATACTATGGCCCGGAGTAAATAATACTTGCAAGGTGGTGTTACCAAATGTAAGTTGTTGAGGCTCATCAATAAAAATTTGATTTTTGGGCATTTCTTCCATCATCAACCCAAACATATCAGCCCACCTGCCGGTATCGGCATAGGTTTGTAATTCAAGTTGATGTAAATGAAGTGGCAGGTTGTAAGTTTTTGCCACAAAAGCATTCCCCAATACATGATCAATATGGCAATGTGTGTTTAATAACAAAACAGGAGTTAAGCCTTGTTGGGCAATAAATGCGGTGAGTTCCTGTTGTTCGGCATGGTTGGAACAGCCGGGGTCAACAATGGCGCACTGCTTACTTTTATCAAACAATACAAAAGTGTTTTCCGAAAAAGGATTAAACGTAAATTGTGCAACTTGCATGCGGCAAATATGCATTTTGTTCGAGAATTGTCAATCGGAATTTATGGAGAACATCCGCAATCATTTAATACCCGTTCTTTTCCTTGGGCATCGATTATTTTGCTTAGTTTTCCTTTTTCGTTATAAAAACGAGTAAGTTTTAGGGTTCCTTTTTTGTAGTGCTCTTTTTTTACCACCATTCCTTTGTCGTTGTAATATACCCAAATACCTTTGCGCACACCATTAGCTAAGCGACCTTTCAATTTTAAGTTGCCGTTCTCATGCGTTTCGGTATACCGAGTCGGGGGTTTGGGTTTGCTTGTTGCATCTGCCTTGTAAAGCATGCATACAGCGCAAAAGCTGCAAAGAAATTTGATGATAAAACGATTCACTGTTTCAAAATTAAAAACATTTGTTATTTTAGCAGCCCTTGTATTGTAAAATTTGGTATCGTGATTGCATTTGTTGAAGGAAAACTTGTGGTAAAATCTCCTGCTTATGTAGTGGTTGATTGCAATGGTGTAGGTTACGCCATTAATATTTCATTACATACGTTTGAGCAATTGAATGTATTAGATCGGGCACGTGTACTCACGCACCTGGTGGTAAAGGAGGATAGCCATACTTTATTTGGCTTTGCAACCGAAGACGAAAGGGATTTGTTTTTGCATCTTATTTCGGTAAACGGAGTTGGGCCTAACACGGCACGCATGATACTTTCTTCCTTAAAACCGGAAGAAGTAAAACATGCAATAAGTACCGGCAATTGGTCGTTATTAAAATCCGTGAAAGGAATTGGTCCGAAAACCGCACAACGCGTTGTTATTGATTTACAAGACAAGATTAATAAAGGCGGAGTATCAACTCCGGGCGATTTAAGCAAGCTTGGCAGCAGCATGAATAAAACCATGGAAGAAGCTTTGGCTGCGCTTGTAATGCTCGGATTTGGCAGGGCTGAGGCTGAAAAAGGTTTGTTAAAAGTAAAACAACAAAATCCTGATTATACAGTAGAAGAATTAGTAAAGAACACTTTAAAAGTTATTTGATGGCGCAATTCTACTTTGTCGTTTAATCTAAATTTAAAATACATATCACTCCTTGTGCTTTCAACCCTGCTTGCAGGGCTTGCTGGCGAGGCTTTGTTTGCCGCTGAAGCAGCAAGCGAATCCTTGTGGTTTGCAGGTTCTGATGAGTTGTTTTTGTTAGTGGCACCTCCTGATAGTGCCCAAAGCCGCACGGGGGCTACGTCTCGCACAAATCTACCCTATCCCATTCAAGATCGTAAACCCTACGAAACAACCCCTAAACGCCATCCGCTTGATTTACCTGAGCCATCTAACATTAAAAATAAATACGAACTTGACCCTAAAAATAATGAATACCAGTTTCGCTCAACTGTAGGTGGACAAGAATACCGCTTACCGGCAACCATTCCTATTAACGAGCAACTGAAACGTGATGGCAAAAAACAAAACAACGATTATTTCAGGCAGCGTGCCCAAGCCCAAAATTTTGTGCGTGGTGGCGGTGTTATTCCACCATTAAATGTAGGCAATAAAGTTTTTGATCGCATTTTTGGAAGTGGTGTTATTGATATTCGCCCACGTGGTACTGCCGAGTTAATTTTTCAGGGAAACTTTAATACGGTTCGTAATCCGGCCATTGCAGTTAGACAGCAGCGTACCGGTCAGTTTGATTTTAGAAATAAAATACAACTCAACGTGCAAGGTAGTGTGGGTGATAAATTAAAGGTAAATCTGAACTACGATACCGAAGCTACGTTTGATTTCGAAAATCAAATGAAGTTGGATTATGCCGGCAAGGAAGATGACATCATCAAAAAAATTGAATTAGGTAACGTAACACTTCCTCTCAACTCGGCATTAATACAAGGAAGCCAAAGTTTATTTGGGATAAAAACCACCATGCAATTTGGCCGATTAACGGTTACTACCATTGTATCACAACAAAGAGGGAAAACCACCGAAACCGAATTGCAAGGAGGAGCTCAAACCACACGTTTTGATATTCAAGCGGATAATTACGACATGAATCGCCACTACTTTTTGGCGCAATATTTTAGAGATAATTACGATAATTGGTTGCGCAGTTTGCCCATCATTGCTTCACCAATTGTAATCAACCGTGTAGAGGTTTGGGTAACCAATCGTAATGGTTCATTTGAAAATACACGCGATGTAATTGGATTTAGTGATTTGGGTGAAGCATCAAAACGAAACAATGCGTACTGGCAACTAAATCCTTTGCCGTTCGATACGTTTCCGAATAATACGGCCAATGATTTATACAATTACCTTACCGGTAGAACCATTAATCCGGATACGGCTCGTTTAAGACAATCTTATCAAATACAAAATCAACTTACCAAAGACCAAAACATTACCCAACTTCAACCCATTTCACAATACCAAATCATCAATAATGCAAGGTTGTTAAATCCTTCGGAGTACACGGTAAATACACGTTTAGGGTACATCTCTTTAAACAGTGCCTTAAACAATGATGAAATTTTATGCGTGGCTTTTGAATACACGCTTGATGGAAGATATTTTAAGGTGGGTGAGTTTACAACAGATATTCCTCCAAACATTGAAACACCAAATGTATTATACACCAAAATGCTTAAAGGCCCATCTCAACGCCCCGATTTACCGATGTGGGATTTGATGATGAAAAACATTTATTCATTAGGTACTTTTAACATTCAACCCAAAGATTTTAAACTCAATGTAATTTATGCCGATGATCCTTCAGGTGCCGACTTAAATTATATTCCGCAACAAAATGAACCTGCCTTAACCGGTTTACCTTTATTAACCGTTTTAAATTTAGATAACCTCAATACCCAACAAGAAAGAGCTCCTGATGGATTGTATGATTTTATTGAAGGCGTTACAGTAAGTGCAGCACAAGGCCGAATTATTTTTCCTGTGGTTGAACCATTCGGCACTTATTTGGCTACCAAGTTTGTAAACAACCCCGATCGGGCAAGGTATTATTCATTTTATGAGTTGTATGATTCCACAAGATTCGCAGCCATACAATTGCCTCAATACAATAAATTCTTTTTACGCGGTAGTTACCAAGGAACATCCAGCAACGAAATATCACTCAACAGCACAAACGTGCCTCGCGGTTCGGTGCGTGTAACGGCAAATGGAGCGCCTTTGGTGGAGAATGTTGATTACGTGGTTGATTACAACATGGGTCGTGTAAAAATTCTCAACACCAGTTTGCTTAATTCTGGTGCCTCCATAAAAGTATCTTCTGAAAGTAACTCCTTATTTAGTGTTCAGCAGAAAAATTTATTGGGTAGCAGGTTTGATTATAAAATAAACAATGATGTATTGTTTGGCGGTACCATCATGTATTTAAATGAAAGGCCACTTACGCCAAAAGTGAATATTGGTGAAGAGCCTATTTCTAACTTAATGATAGGTTTGGATGGTACCTACAAAAAAGATTCACGCTTTTTAACCAAGTTGGTTGATAAACTTCCGTTTATTGAAACTAAAGAGGTATCCAACATTACCGTAAGCGGAGAGTTTGCAAAACTAATTCCTATGGTACAAGGAGCTTTGGCGCAAAGTGGTACAGCATATGTTGATGATTTTGAAGGGAGTGAAACCCCATTTGATTTGCGTATTCCTGCATTAAGATGGTCGCTGGCTTCAACGCCACAAGGGCAGCCCGACTTATTTCCTGAAGGCAATTTAGTAAACGATATTAACTATGGTTTCAAACGAGCCAATTTAGCTTGGTATAACATTGCCACCACATTTTACAGAGAAGAACCCTTTACGCCTGATCACATCAGAAATGATGATGAACAATTGAGTGATGATTGTGTGCGTGAAATTGATTTGAAAGAAATTTTTCCGAACCGACAGCAACAAGCAGGTTTACCAACGCAAGTGCCAACGCTTGATATGGCTTTTTATCCTAAAGAAAGAGGTCCGTTTAATTTCAACACGGATGAAATGAATGAGGATGGTTCATTGGCTAACCCACAAAACAAGTGGGGTGGTATAATGCGTAACATTGATCAAAATGATTTTGAAGCAGCCAATATTGATTACATTGAAGTGTGGATGATGGATCCCTACGCCTGTAAAAAAGATGAAACCAATGAAGGTGCTTTATACTTAAACCTTGGAAATATTTCGGAAGATGTGCTGCGGGATAACCGAAGAGCTGCCGAAAACGGTTTGCCTCGAACCGAAGCGGATAACCAATTTATGGATACCACAACTTGGGGAAGGGTTCCACGTAAACCGGTAATTAATTTTGCCTTTGATGCCGAACCTACCACACGTCAACAGCAAGATGTGGGTTTAGATGGTTTTAATGATGATGCCGAAAGATTATGGTATGAGAATAATTATTTGGCCCAATTGCGCGCCAAATATGGCGAGTCGTCAGCGGCATATCAAAATGCAGTAGCCGACCCTTCCAATGATAATTACCGTTATTATTTGGGTGGTGCTTATGATAATGCACAAGCAAGTATTCTTAATCGCTACAAAAGGTATAACATGACGCAGGGTAACTCACCAACTGCCGATCAATCTACCGAACCGGATTACCCGACCACAGCAACCAATGTGCCGGATAATGAAGACATCAACCGCGATTTTACCTTAAATGATATTGAAGAGTATTATCAATACAAAGTTGATATCAACAAAAACAGATTACAAGTAGGACAAAATTATGTAACCGACAGCTCGGTAACCATTGCTACTTTAAAAAATGGAAATACCCGCCAAATTGTGTGGTACCAATTGAAAATTCCGGTACGTGAGTATGAGAAAAAAGTAGGACAGATTTATGATTTTAAATCCATTCGTTTTATGCGTATGTACATGCGTGGATTTAAAGATGATATGGTGTTACGTTTTGCCACGTTACAATTGGTACGTGCGGAGTGGCGTAAGTATTTAGAAAACTTAGAAGTAGGGCGAGAAGGCCGACCAAATGATAATCAAGATATCACCCAGTTTGTGGTATCCACTGTAAATATTGAAAAAAATGGAAGTCGTGCTCCAATAAACTATGTTACACCTCCCGGTATTCAACGTGAGGTTGATTTTAGTGCACCTCAAGCTTTTCAACAAAATGAGCAATCATTATCGGTACAAGTTTGTGATTTGCGTGATGGTGATGCCAGAGGTGCATTTAAGAATATCAATTTTGATTTAAGACGTTACGGAAAATTACGCATGTTTATTCATGCTGAATCATTACGTTCGGAAATGCGTGATGATGATTTGCATGCTTTTATTCGTATCGGTACGGATATGACATCGAATTATTATGAGTATGAAATTCCGTTGAAGGTTACCCGTCCGCCAACCAGTAATCCTAATGAAATTTGGCCTGCAGCCAATGAAATGGTGATTGATTTGGAAGAGCTCATCAACACAAAAATTCAGCGTACCAATGCCAATCATCCGTTTACAGCCGTGTATGAACGCATACAAGGCGCAAACATTTACCGTGTAATTGGTTTGCCTGATTTGAGTCAGGCACGAGTGGTAATGGTTGGTGTACGAAATCCAAAAGCGAGACCCGGAACCGAAGATGATGCTTTGCCTAAGTGTGCTGAAGTGTGGTTTAATGAATTGCGCATGACTGATTTTAACAACCAAGGCGGTTGGGCTGCAACGGGCCGTGTGTTGGCTAAATTGGCCGATTTTGGTAATGTGCAACTTACCGGTACCGTAACCACCGTGGGTTGGGGCGGTATTGATAAAAAATTAAATGATCGCAGTTTAAATGATCAATACCAATATGATGTACAAGGCAGTTTTGAGTTGGGTAAATTTTTCCCTAAAAATACAGGGTTATCCGTGCCTATGTTTTTATCATACGGCAACACCACCGTTCGCCCATTGTACAATCCGCTTAACCCGGATGTAAGGTTACAAAAAGAAATAGATGAAAGTACAAACCCGGAATACATTGATCGGATAAAACGTGCAGCTGATGATTACACCACTAGAAGAAGCATTAACTTTACCAACGTACGTAAAAATAGGGTAGGCACTAAAAAGCAAAACTTTTACGATATCGAAAATTTTAGTTTCACGTATTCATATAATGAAACCTACAGGCGCAACCAAACCATATCATATTACATTTTGCAAAACTATAAAGGCATGGTTGCCTACAACTATAGTTTTAATGCAAAACCATGGGAGCCGTTCAGTAAAATTATTAAGTCGAAACAGCTTCAGTTAATCAAAGATTTTAACTTGTTCTTTAAACCACAATCATGGGGGGCAAGGGTTGAAGCAGATAGACGATATGGCGTAACCATTAACAGAAACAACGATAACCCGAATACCATCATTCCTTCTTTATACGATAAACTTTTTACCATGAACAGGTATTATGAGTTTAGGTATGATATTACCAAAGGCCTCAAACTTGATTATACCTCAACAGCCAATGCAAGGATTGATGAACCTTTAGGCAGGATTGACGAATCAACTCCTGAAAAGCGCGATAGCATGTGGGGTAATTTTTGGAATGGCGGTCGACTCACCCAATTTGATCAATCGGTTCGATTAAATTATAATATTCCAATTAATAAAATACAGTTGCTGAGTTGGACCACCGTAACTTATAATTACACGGCAAATTACCAATGGAAACAAGCACCTCCGGCTGCCGATAGTTTAGGTAACACCATCCAAAATTCAAGGGTACAAACCTGGAATGCCAACTTAAATTTTATTATGCTTTACAACAAGTATCCGTTGTTAAGAGAATTGAATAATCCGCAAGCAGGTAAACAAGCACCGGCACCAAAAAAGAAGAAAAAAACCACTAAGAAAAAGAAAACCACAAAAGGTAAAAAAGGAGATAAAAAAGCTGAGGAAGAAGAGGCTCCTGAAGACGAAGAAGAAAAACCTAAACCGAAATTAAATCCTGTTGTAGCAACCAGTTTACGTTTGCTTACGAGTTTAAAAAATGCAAGCTATCAGCACACCATTAACAATGGAATGGTGTTGCCGGGCTTTAATTCAAAACCACAATATGTAGGGCAAAATTTTGATATGGCTGCTCCGGGTTTTGATTTTATCTTAGCCATGCAAGATGATGATTATCGATTTAGGGCAGGACAAAACGGTTGGCTCACTCAAGACCCGCGCATCAGCAGTTATTACCTTACTGATTTTAGAGAAAATATTACGGCAAGAGCTACCCTTGAACCGATACAAGATTTTAGGGTTGAATTAACCTTTACCAAACAACAATCACGCTCGCAACAATCATTATTCCGTTATGATTCGGCAGCCGCGGAATACCGTGATGTGGGTCCTTTGGTTGAATCAGGAAATTACAGCATTACTTACAATACGTTTGCCACATCATTTTCAGCAGAAAACAGTGATGGAACTTCCGATGTGTTTAGAGAGTTTGAAAGCAACCGAAAAATTATTGCCGAACGTTTGGCTTCCAATCCTAATCGACCGGCCTTAGGCACCGATACGGCAGGATTTCCTGTTGGTTACAGCCGTAATTCGCAAGATGTTTTAATCCCTGCATTTTTAGCGGCATACAGCGGCAAGGATGCCAACAATGTGGCTTTAACTCCTTTTCCTAAAATTCCATTACCAAATTGGCGTGTTACATACAATGGTTTAACTAAAATTCCTGCATTAAAAGAACTGTTCAGCAATATTGCCTTGAGTCATGCTTACTCATCAACTTACAATGTGGCTTCATTTCAAAGTATTACCGATACTGCCTCACAAACCTTAAATGGTGATTACAGTCCGCAATACCAAATTCGCAGCATTAGCATTGTGGAGCGTTGGGGTCCGTTTATTGGTATTGATGTAACCATGGTGAAAAACTTTACGGCTAAGTTTGAATACAAAAAAGACCGTATGCTCAACTTTGCGTTAACCAACAGCCAGCTTAGCGAGCAACAAGGCAGTGAGTTTGTGATTGGTGCCGGCTATCGAACCAATAAATTAAGTGTACCGTTTATGAAAAGCGGACGAACCATTGTGCTTAAAAACGACATCAATTTCCGCTTCGATTTCAGCATCAGAAACCAAGTAACAAAAGTGCGCAACTTGGATAGACCAAGTAATGATCCCGTGCTCGGACAATCCGTAATTTCCATCAGGCCAAGCATAGATTATAACATCAATGAAAAATTAATGCTGCGTATTTTTTACGACAGGCGACAAACCAATCCGGCCACATCCAACCAATTTCCAACCATTATTACCAGTGGTGGATTTAGTTTGCGCTACACCATTCAATAATCCAATTATTCTGTTGGTTTAAACACCATTTTTACGTGTTCAATATCTGCTTCCCAAAAATGTTCGCCTTCAGGTTTAAAACCATATTTGGCATAAAACGGAGCAGCATGTAATTGGGCATGCAGGTATATTTTTTTACCCAAAGATCGGGTGTCGATTAACATGGTATTTAATAAGCCTGCACCAACCTGTAATCCGCGTTGTGATTTCAGTACTGCAAATCGTTCCATTTTAATGCCGTTTTCGGTGTACCGCCAACGTGATGTACCTACAATTTTTTCTTCATTCAAAGCCACATAATGTTTTGATTCTTCTTCAAATTCCCATTCAATATCTTCCGGGCATTGTTGTTCTACCACAAACACTTCTTTTCGAATGGCATGGGCCTCATCTAATTCGGCCTTAGTTTCAACAGGTTTAATCTTAATCATGAGTACGGTTTGTAAAAAAAGTTTATGTTTGCAAACATAATACGAACCATATATCAATCAACATGAGTAAAATAGTTGAATTATTAGGCGACCAGGCCGAGAGCCTGCTTAAGCACGAATGTAAAACAATTAGCAAGGATATACTCCATGCTCCGGGTCCGGATTTCGTTGACCGTCTTTTTGTACAAACCAACCGTAACCCCCAAGTGTTGCGCAGTTTACAGCAACTTTACGGAACAGGTAGGTTAGCCAATACAGGTTATGTTTCTATTTTACCCGTTGATCAAGGTATTGAGCACAGTGCAGGTGCTTCGTTTGCTCCGGCTCCACGCTATTTCGACCCTGAAAAAATTGTTGAATTAGCCATTGAAGGTGGTTGTAATGCAGTTGCCTCAACTTATGGTGTATTGGCTTCTTGCTCACGTAAGTATGCCCACAGAATTCCTTTTAGTGTAAAAATTAACCACAACGAGTTCCTTTCTTATCCAAATAAATACGACCAAATTATGTTTGGTTCAGTTGAAGAAGCTTGGAACTTAGGTGCAGTTGCCGTTGGAGCTACCATTTATTTCGGTAGTGATGAAAGCAGCCGCCAAATACAAGAAGTAGCTGCTGCATTTGAACGTGCACACGAGTTGGGTCTGGCTACCATTTTATGGTGTTATACCCGTAACAATGCCTTCAAAAAAGATGGTGTTGATTACCATACAGCAGCCGACTTATCCGGACAAGCAAATCATTTAGGTGTAACCATCCAAGCGGATATCATCAAACAAAAATTACCTACCACAAACGGAGGTTATACCGCTTTAAACTTTGGTAAAACACATAATAAAGTATACACCGAACTTTCATCAAATAACCCAATTGATTTAACCCGTTACCAAGTAGCTAATTGCTACATGGGTAGAATTGGTTTAATTAACAGCGGTGGCGAAAGTAAAGGTGCAAGTGATATGGCCGAAGCGGTTACAACAGCTGTGGTAAACAAACGTGCCGGTGGACAAGGTTTAATTTTGGGCCGTAAGGCATTCCAAAAGCCCGTTGCTGAAGGTGTTGCGTTGTTAAATGCAGTGCAAGATGTTTATTTAGATAAATCAATTACCTTAGCGTAATTCAAAAAATAATGTATTGGTTGATTGGGTTGATGTAATGGACTCAATCAACCAATTTGTTTTTAAGGGTATTAAACTCAATAACTAAACATATGAGTTGGTTTAAACGTGTAAAAGAAGGAATTACTACATCAACCGAGGATAAAAAATCGGTGCCTGATGGGTTATGGCATAAATGCCCGCGTTGTAAAAAAGCCATTACAACGGCAGAGCATGAGGCAAATAAATATGTGTGCCCAAGTTGCAACTATCATGATAAAATTGGTTCGCAGGAATATTTTGATATTTTGTTTGATGAGGGTACCTGCAAAGAGTTGTTTGATGGCATTAAACCATCCGATCCTTTAACTTTTTTTGATACCAAAGATTATAAATCGCGTTTGGTTGACAGCCAGAAAAAAACAGGCTTAACCGATGCGTTGCGTGTGGGTACAGGAACCATTCATTCATTTCCTATTGTAATTGCTTGCATGGATTTTAATTTTATTGGAGGCAGTATGGGTAGTGTAATGGGTGAAAAAATTGCACGTGCCATTGATTACGGTAGAGAAAATAAAATTCCGGTAATGATTATTTCAAAATCGGGAGGAGCACGTATGATGGAAGCTGCTTTTAGTTTAATGCAAATGGCAAAAACATCAGCTAAGCTTGCTTTATTGGCACAAGAAGGTATTCCTTACATTAGTTTATTAACGGATCCGACAACGGGTGGTGTAACCGCATCATTTGCTATGTTGGGCGATTTTAATATTGCCGAGCCTGAAGCCTTAATTGGTTTTGCCGGCCCGCGTGTAATACGCGAAACCATTGGTAAAGATTTGCCTAAAGGTTTCCAAAGTTCGGAGTTTTTATTGGAGCATGGTTTTGTTGATTTTATTACGCCACGTACAGAGCTTAAAAATAAATTAGGACAACTTTTAAGTTTATTGGCAAACAAACCACTGCCGGTTACTGAGGTTGCTTAGGCTATACAAATAAAACTGAAAAAAGCGTGGTGCATGTGCCCACGCTTTTTTTATGCAGCTTTCACCACTTTTAAGTTTTGTTCCACCTGGTTTCTAATGTGCAAATAAGTTTGGTTCATTTGGTATAACATCATGCCATAAAACACGGCCTTATCCACAAATTTCGGATTGAATTTGTAGGTCCAAATAATCAATTTCCAAAAGTATTTTCGGTGTTTGTCTTTTATGCCGAGTAAATAAACAACCCTAAACACCAACAACAAATCACTTAGCGTAAACTTAGGTTTTATTTTAATGTTTGAGGAAGTAAAGCGGTGATGCGTAAAAAAGGTTTTTATTCTTTCGTACGCATGTTCAGGCGGATAAATACCTTCAATTACTTGAATAAATCCTTTTAATAATTTCTCTTCACCCATTACCGGAGCAATGTTGGTGTCACCTTCTTCAAATGCAAAATCTTTGGTAAGGCGATTTTCTCTTTTCATTCGCTCAAATAACTCAGTACCGGGAGGTGCTTTTAACACATTTACAATAGGTAACGGAATGCCACTTTGTTGGATAAAATTTTTTTGAGTAGCAAAGCTTGCCTCAGTATCTGTATCAAAGCCAACAATAAATCCGCCTGAAATAATAAATCCTTTTTCGTGGATGGTATGTATGGTGTCTAATATGTTTCGTTTTAAATTTTGGTTTTTATGTGCTTGTTTTAAGCTGGCCTCATCAGGAGTTTCAATGCCAATAAACACGTGCCTAAAACCTGCATCGGCAAGCAATTGCATCAACTCTTCATCATCAACCAAATTAACAGTAAGCTGTGTGGCAAAATAAAAGCCGGGTTGTTTCTTTTTGCGCCATTCAATAATGGCAGGCAGTAATTCGGTTTTTAAAATACGTTTGTTGCCTATTAAATTATCATCGGCAAATAAAACCAACTGCGTATTTCCGCATGCTTCTATGGTTTCAAGCTCTTTAATTATTTGTTCAGGAGTTTTGGTGCGAGGTTTGCGCCCAAACAATGCGGTTACATCACAAAAATCGCACAAATATGGACACCCTCTTGAGTATTGTACAATGGCATATAAATAGTCATCCATGTTAATTAATTCAAACAAGGGTAGGGGTGATGTGGTTACATCAGCAAACTCATTCGATTGGTAATATCTTTTTAAACTGTTCGCTTCATAATCGGCAATAAACATTGGAAGCGTAAGTTCGGCTTCATTTAAAATAAAATGATCAACACTTTCAAAACGCTCATGTTCGTGTGTAAACAGCGGACCTCCTGCTACTACCTTTGCTCCTAAATTTTTACATTGTTCAAGTATTGTTCTTACCGACTCTTCCTGAACATTCATGGCTGAAATAAACACATAATCGGCCCAATTAATATCCTGTGCAGTTAATGCCCGAACATTGATATCAACCAAACGTTTTTCCCATTTTTTGGGCAAAAGTGCCCCCACAGTTAATAAACCTAAAGGTGGGAATGCCGCCTTTTTACCTGCTACTTTTATAAAATGTTTTAGTGCATAAAACGTATCGGGCATTTCAGGATAAACTAATAATATTTTCATTGCGAAAGGGCTGGGGTTGTTTTATTAATTATTGAGTACAATATAACCATTAATCTTCAATTGAAAACTCACTCATGCTAAACTATTATTGTTAAAAAATTAATTAATGATCGGCTGTATTTTAAGCCTAAAAACCATTTGGTTAGCCAACACTTGTATGTTTCAATTATTTGCATACCTTTGCCGTTCATTTTTTTAACAATTTAAAACATAAAACTATGTATTTGACCACTGAAACGAAGCAAGAAATCTTCGAAAAGTACGGTAAAGCCAAGTCGAAAACCGACACAGGCTCAGCTGAGAGTCAGATCGCATTGTTTACCCACCGTATCAATCACATTACGGGTCACTTAAAGCAAAATAAAAAAGATTATTCTGCTGAGTTAAGTCTTGTGAAACTGGTAGGTAAAAGACGTGCGTTACTTGATTATCTCATGAAAAACGACATTTACCGTTACAGAGCAATTATTAAAGAATTAGATATCCGTAAATAATGCATTCGGAATTTACCTTCCGATTAATTATTGCAGATATGCTACAATTGCTATCGTAAAACACTTATCAAAAGCAGGGGCAACAACAGTCTCTGCTTTTGTGTTTTTGGTAAACTTAGCGTAACAAAAAAATAATACCCCAAAAGTGTTTTAAAAACACAACTTGCGGGTAAACAGGTTTAAAAAAGTAAGCTAAAAATTTACTTTAATGTGGCGTTTTGTTAAACAAAAAACCCATAAAAACGCGGCAAAATGTGGTTGAATACCACCCTAAAAATAGAACATACAGAGACAAAAATTATAAACCTACAGGGATTCGCCCTGTAACATTTAAGATGTAAAAA
>JBKDBG010000118.1:0-5583 GCA_046314755.1 Bacteroidota bacterium
TGACCTTGCAGGCAAAGGTTTAAGCTTTTGGATTATAGCACAATTGATGTTTTATTTTTCATCAAGCATTATTCCAATGGCTTTGCCGCTTTCCATTTTATTGGCGAGTATCATGACCTTTGGTAACTTAGGAGAATCGTATGAACTGGTTGCGGCAAAGGCTGCAGGTATTTCTATCTGGCGCATGTTTCAACCTTTAATGATGGTGATGTTATTTTTGGCGTTCTTCGGTTTTTTCACTTCAAACGTACTTATCCCTAAAGCTAATTTAAAAAAGGGTTCTTTACTTTACGATATCAAACAACAAAAACCAAGCATCCTGATACAAGACGGGGTGTTTTTTAACGGACTTGATGGCATTAGTTTACGTGTAGGCAAACGAGATAAAACGACTGATGATTTAAGTGATATTGTAATTTACGACCAACGGCAAGGAGGGAGTCGCCCGGTGATTATGACTGCCGAAAAAGGGAAGATGGTGATGAGTGATGATAAACGTTATTTGTACTTTACACTTTATAATGGAGCACGTTATGAAGAAATGGATCGTCAATCCGGTTACGATAGAAACTTTCCGCACACCACGTATAATTTCAGTGAAGAAAAAATTGTATTCGATTTACAAGCATTTAAGTTTAGCCGTACCGATGAAAACTTATTTAAAAACCACCACCAGATGTTAAATGTGTTGGAACTAAATAAAGGTTATGATTCACTGAGCACCATATTGGCTTACAAATCCAAAATGCTGTACCGAAATTTAAATAACTACTATCATTTAGACGATTCATTATATAACAAACTTCAACCAATAACGGTTGCCACACTTCCGGATAGCATTATCAATAATCATATTTTATTTACCCAACAACAAGCTGTGGCCACGGCATTAAATAATGCACGCTCTGCAAAAGGTTATATTGATTATGGTGTAAGTGATATGGAAGATACCATTAGAACTCAAATCAGATATGATATTGAATGGCATCGGAAGTTTACCTTATCAGTAGCTTGTTTGGTGATGTTTTTTATTGGAGCTCCATTTGGTGCAATTATTAGAAAAGGCGGATTTGGAATGCCGGTGGTTATTTCTGTGATACTGTATATTGTTTTTCACATCCTTAGTATTGTAGGCGAAAAAATGGTGAAAACAGAAGCGGCTACTGCTTCATCGGGAATGTGGATGGCCATATTAATTTTAACACCTGTTGGTGTATTATTAACCTATTTAGCAGCTAATGACAGTGGTTTGTTTGATAAGGCTTCATGGGTATCATTAGGTAAAAAATTATTATTTATTCATAAACACTAAACCTGATGCGTATTTTACAATTGATGAACCGAGTGCCTTGGCCCCTTAAAGATGGTGGTTCACTTGGGTATTTCAATTTTACCAAAGGATACGCACAAGCAGGTTGTGAAGTTACCGTAGCTGCCCTAAATACCAGCAAACATTTTATTCATCCCGAGACATTACCAAGCCATGTTCAACAATTAGCCCATTGGCATACCGTTTATTGCGATAACCGCGTTAAGCCGCTTGATGCATTTGTGAATTTGTTCTCCAATCAATCGTATAATGTTACCCGATTTAATGTGCCCGAATACCATCAATTGCTAAAAGATTTATTACAATCACAAACATTTGATGTCATCATTTTCGAGAGTTTATTTATGGCCCCTTACTTAAAAACGGTAAAACAATACAGCAAGGTGCCGTGTGTTTTAAGGGAGCATAATGTTGAATACAAAATTTGGGAAACATTAGCCCAAACAGCATCTAACCCAATCAAAAAAAACTATCTGAATATATTGGCCAAACGTTTAAAAGCATATGAAATAAACATGCTTAATCAGTTTGACGGATTAACTACAGTAACTGCCAACGATGCTGAACAACTTAAAGCAATGGGTTGTACCAAACCTATTGAAGTAGCGCCTTTTGGTATTTTTTTACAAGCCAATACTTTTTTAAAGCAGTCAAATAATACGCCTAAGTTTTTCCATTTGGGCAGCATGGAGTGGTTGCCAAACCAACATGCTATGGAGTGGTTTTTGGAAAATGTTTGGCCTATACTAGCTCAAAAGTATCCTCATGCTGTGTTTTATTTGGCCGGTCGAGGAATGCCTTCACATTTTAAAAAGTATGCTAACCAACAAGTGGTTATCACCGGAGAAGTAGAAGATGCCGGATTATTTATGGAAGATAAAGACGTGATGGTAGTGCCGTTGTTTTCGGGCAGTGGTATTCGTGTAAAGATTTTGGAAGGAATGGCTCTGCAAAAGGCGGTAATTACAACCTCATTAGGTGTACAAGGCATTGATGTGGAACATGGTAAACAGGTGTTGGTGGCAAATGATGTAAATCAGTTTATAGAGGCTGCAGAATTAATGATGAATACTAATTTTGCCAATCAAATGGGGCAAGAGGCAGCAAAGCTTATTGCCAATCAATACGACATCAACAAAATTGTACAAAGGTTGTTACTTTATTACAAACACTTGAAAGCAAACGCATGAGTTTTACATTTAATACCATAGAAGAAGCCATTGAAGACATTCGTCAAGGAAAACTAATTATAGTAGTTGATGACGAAGACAGAGAAAATGAAGGTGATTTTTTAACTGCTGCAAAAAATGTTACGCCTGAGGTAATTAATTTTATGGCCACACATGGCAGAGGCTTAATTTGCGCACCAATCACTGCAGAGCGTAGCAAAGAATTGGGATTAAACCTCATGGTAAGAGATAATAATGCCGTGCATGAAACAGCATTTACAGTTTCGGTTGATTTGCTTACCCAAGGTTGTACAACAGGCATCAGTGCACACGATAGGGCCAAAACTATTCAGGCACTAATCGACCCAAATACCAAGGCTGAAGAATTAGGTAAACCCGGACATATTTTTCCTTTAATAGCCCAAAAAGATGGTGTACTGCGCAGGGCAGGACATACCGAAGCAGCCATTGATTTGGCCCGTTTAGCCGGTTTTGAACCTGCAGGTTGTATTGTAGAAATATTAAATGAAGATGGCTCCATGGCCAGGCTACCTGATTTAATTAAAGTTGCAGAAAGGTTCAAATTAAAGTTAGTTACCATCAAAGATTTAATTGCCTACAGGCTTCGTGAGGAAAGTTTAATCAGAAAAGTGATATCGGTGGAAATGCCCACTAAACATGGGCAATTCGAATTGATTGCGTATCAGCAAAAAGATAATGATCAAGAACATTTGGTGTTGAAAAAAGGTACTTGGAATGAAAACGAACCGGTATTGGTGCGTGTTCACTCTTCATGTATCACGGGAGACATTTTTCACAGCATGCGTTGTGATTGTGGCGACCAATTGGAAAAGGCCATGGAGATGATTGAACATGAAGGCAAAGGTGTTGTTGTTTACATTAACCAAGAGGGCAGAGGCATTGGTTTAATGAATAAATTAAAAGCTTATAAACTGCAAGAACAAGGTTTTGACACCGTTGATGCCAATGTGAAGCTGGGCTTTAAGCCTGACGAAAGAGATTATGGTGTTGGTGCTCAAATTATTCGTGATCTTGGTATTCATAAAATGCGCTTGATGACCAACAATCCAACCAAAAGGGCCGGTTTAATAGGTTATGGGTTAGAAATTGTTGAAAATGTTCCGATCAAGGCGCCTGCCAACAAACACAATGAAAAGTACCTGCAAACAAAACGAGACCGTATGGGTCACGATTAAAAACAGTTTATTTACTGAGGCAATTACGTTAAATTGCGAGCCACATTAACGCATGAAAACATATTTTCGCCTGCTCGCATTTGCAAAACCTTATTCGAGTTTTGTTCCTAAATATATTATTGTAGCTGTTTTGGCTGTAATATTCGGGCTAGTAAACTTTACGTTACTTATTCCATTGCTAAACGTAATTTTTAACCAAACTCCACCTGAGGTTACGGCATCACTTCCTGATTTTTCGCTTAATTTGAGCTATGTAAAGAGCGTTTTTAATTATTATTTCGGATATATTTTTACTCAATACGGTCGTTCGGGTGCGCTTCAGTTTGTGTGTTTGATTATTGTAATTTCGGTATTCTTATCAAATTTATTTAAGTATTGGTCGCAACGTATTCTTACCAAAATGCGCACCAATGTAATTAGGCGCATTCGTTCGGCCTTGTTTGATAAAATTTTGCAGTTGCATGTTGGTTATTTTCAAGACCAACGCAAAGGCGATTTAATGTCTAGTTTATCGAGTGATGTGACAGAAATAGAAGTATCGGTGGTGAGTTCGGTACAGGTTATTTTTAGAGAGCCGCTCATGATAGCGGGGTATATTATTTTGCTTTTTACCATGAGTGTAAAGCTTACCTTGTTTACCATGTTGGTATTACCTGTTTCAGGTTTTATCATCTCACGAATATCAAAAACATTAAAGCGTCAAGCAGTTACCGGTCAGGAGTTATTGGGCAATATTTTAAGCATTATTGAAGAAACCATTTCCGGTACGCGTATCATCAAAGCATTTAATGCACAAGGATACACCAGAGGTAAATTTGAAGAACAAAACGGAGCTTACCGTAACCTCATCAAATCTATGTGGAACAAACGCGAAATGGCATCACCCATGTCGGAGTTTCTTGGGGTATCTGTTGTAGTTGGTGTGTTGTTGTATGGAGGCCAATTGGTGTTAGAAAATAATTCGGATTTAAACGCGAGTGAATTTATAACGTACATTGTTTTGTTTTCGCAGGTGTTGGTTCCGGCCAAAGCGGTATCATCAGCCATTACAAATATTCAACGAGGGATAGCCAGCGGAGAGCGTATTTTTAAAATACTAGAAACCGAAGTACCAATTAAAGAGCAAGTAGATGCATTAGAAGTTGAAACCTTAAATAACGAAATTGTTTATCACAATGTTTCTTTTAATTACAATGATGAACGTAAGGTGTTAAACGGCATCAACCTCACTATTCCTAAAGGAAAAATGGTGGCATTGGTTGGGCAAAGTGGTGCCGGAAAAACAACAATGGCCGATTTATTGCCTCGCTTTTATGATGTAACCGGAGGCAGCATCACCATTGATGGGGTTGATATTAGAAAAATTAAACTGAGTAGCCTTAATCATTTAATGGGAATTGTAACGCAAGAGAGTATTTTGTTTAATGATTCTGTTTTTAACAACATCGCGTTTGGTATGGAAGGAATGAGTGAAGCCCAAGTGATTGAGGCAGCCAAAATTGCCAATGCGCATGAGTTTATAGTAAAATTGGAACAAGGCTATCAAACTAATATTGGGGATAGAGGAAGTAAATTAAGCGGAGGTCAACGTCAGCGTTTAAGTATTGCCAGAGCAGTGCTTAAAAACCCCCCGATACTTATTTTAGATGAAGCTACTTCTGCCTTGGATACTGAAAGTGAACGGTTGGTTCAAGATGCTATTCAAAACTTGATGAAGAATAGAACCAGCATTGTGATTGCCCATCGATTAAGTACCATTCAACATGCTGATATGATTGTGGTGTTGCAAGAAGGAAAAGTGATTGAAACAGGTACGCATGCAGAGTTGATTGACTTAAACGGGGTTTACAAAAAATTGAGTGAAATG
>JBKDBG010000119.1:0-21817 GCA_046314755.1 Bacteroidota bacterium
GTAAATTACCCAAGTAAGCATTTGTTTACCATCGGTTGTGGTAATCCAACGTTTTTCAACTTTACCTAATTTCACATTATCCCAAATGTTTTTGTTGGTAAAGGTAAGTTGACGTTCAACACCATCGCGGTTTACTGCAAATAATTCGGTTGGCATGCTGATGTTTTGTTTCGCACCAACAATGGTGTAATTTTTTTCAGTACCGCTAACTGCAAAGCCAACATAATCATGGTCGCCTTTGGTTAGTGTTTTAATTTCGCCATATTCTGCCCCGGTTTTTCTTACTTTTTCATTGGCATAAAAAATATTTTTGGTGCCTTGGTATTGGGCAATAAAAAACAATTGTGTTCCATTTGTATTCCATGCTATGGCATCTGCTGGGTAATCAAAATCTTTGGTCACATCAATCTCTTTTTTATCGGCAAAATAATACACCATTACACGGTTTTTATCGGCTTCGTTGCCTGCACGTTTCATTCTTAACCAGGCTATTTTTTTACCATCAGGACTAAACTGTGGTTCTTTATCATAACCGCTGTTTAATTCAGTAATGTTGGTTGACGTTTTATTGTCAACGTTGTAAATAAAAATATCCGTATTGGTGCTTACTGCACTGGGTGTGCCGCTCAATTTTTTGCATGAGAAAGCCAAACGTTTTCCATCAGCACTCCAACTAAATTCGTTTTCATCACCAAATGGCGGTTCAGGCGCATGGTATTTTTCTTCTCCCAAAATATCAATGGCTTCGCCTACTATTTGCCCGTTTTGATAAGCCGCAACAAATGGGTGGTTGTATGTATAATCATGCCATGAATCCCAATGACGGTAATACAATCCATCAATAATTCGAGCTTTTACCAAAGGTAAATCAGGGTACATTTCTGCAACGGTTTCATCCAATTTTACTTTAGCTACGTACATGATATGATTTAATGCCGGTGCATATTTATAGGCTTCAATACCTCCTTTTACCTGGGTAACTTGGGTAATGTTGCTGCCATCTAAATTTGCTTCATACAATTGTACATCTCCCGTTTTGGCTGAAAGAAAAGTTAGTTTTAGGCCATCAGGGCGAAAGCGGGTAGAGAAGGCATTTACCTCTGTATTTAAAACAGGAGTTGGATTTCCGCCAGCAACAGGAATTAAATACACAGTATTTAATCCTTTATTGGTTGGCACATCATAAGTTTTTACTTCATACAATACTGTTTTGCCATCTGGTGAAAAAACAGGATTCCCTACACGGCCTAATTGCCACAATAATTCAGGCGTTAATTTTTGTTGTTGTGCTTGCACGGCTAATAAGGTAAATAAGCAAAGTAGAAACGTTAATGATCTTTTCATGGGTAAATCAATTTTAAGCAATTTATACATTTTACTAAAATAAAAAACGCTGCTTTTATGAGCAGCGTTTCAAGGAATTTAAAAAGTTATTTCAATTTCGTTTTTAATGAGGTCATCGAGTGTTTCGCGTTGGCGAATTAAATGTGCTTTACCTTGGTAAATCATCACCTCGGCCGGGCGTGTACGTGCGTTGTAATTGCTGGCCATGGTGATGCCATAGGCCCCGGCATTTTTAAAACATAAAATATCACCTTCGTGCACTTCATTTAGCTTTCTGTCCCAGCCAAACGTGTCGGTTTCACAAATATTTCCTACAACCGTGTAAATACGTTGTTTGCCATCCGGGTTGCTTAGGTTCACTATTTCGTGGTATGAATCATACAACATTGGGCGAATCAAGTGGTTTAATCCGCTATCTACTCCAACAAAAACTGTAGCTGTAGTTTGTTTAATTACATTGGCTTTTACCAAAAAATAACCGGCTTCACTCACCAAAAATTTTCCTGGTTCAAACCATAATTCTAAATCGCGACCATATTCTTTGCAAAATGCTAAAAATCGCGAACCAAGCAATTGACCAAGTTCTTCAATATCGGTGGTTACATCATTGGGTTTGTAAGCCACTTTAAAACCACTTCCAAAATCTATAAATTTTAAATCAGGAAAATCTTTTGCGGCATCAAATAAAATTTCTGCACCTTGTAAAAACACGCCTGCATCTAAAATATCACTACCGGTGTGCATGTGCAGGCCGTTAATGTTCATATTGTGCGATTTTACCACACGGATTACATGGCGCAATTGGTATATGCTGATGCCAAATTTGCTATCGATATGTCCGGTGCTTATTTTGGTGTTACCACCGGCCATAATATGCGGATTCAAACGTATACAACATGGAACGCTGTTGCCATACAGTGCCCCGAATTGCTCCAAAATACTGATGTTATCAATATTGATGTGTATGCCTAAATCAACGGCTGCTTTAATTTCATCAATACTTACACAATTAGGCGTAAAAATAATGTCTTCCGGTTTGTATCCGGCACGTAAACCTAAATGCACTTCGTTGATGGAAACAGTATCAAGGCCACTTCCTTCGTTTAATAACAATTTTAATACTGCTGTATTGTTCAGTGCTTTACAAGCATACTTTATCTTTATATCAATAGGATTAAATGCTTGTTTTAAACGTTTATACTGCGATACAATTTTTTCGGCATTATACACATAAACGGGTGTGCCAAACTCTTCGGCCACCGCTGTTAAACTTACGCCTCCTGCGTAATAAGCATTGTTTTGTAACTCCATTAATTTTTATTGATAATTGATAAAGAGGCCGCAAGATAATCAATTATCAAATTTTGGGGAGAATAAAATATTAGAAATGATTTGATGTTAAGGAGATGACCAGATTAATGTGATTGTGCAGCTTCATCCATCATTTGTTGGGCAAGTTCTTTTCCTAAGTAATTATCAATAATCATGTGCACAATATATAAAACAGGGGTGAGGGCAATAGCCACTATGAATTTGTAAATGTAATTTACCACACCAACTGCCAATACCAATTTTAAGGGCCAGTTTCCTCCGATATAAAAGGCAATAATCAATACCACAAAGCTGTCGATAAATTGTGATACTAAAGTGGAGCCGGTGCTTCTTAACCACAAAGCTTTAGGACCGGTTTTGTTTTTGATAAAATGGAAGGTATGCACATCAACCAATTGTCCGATTAAAAATGCTACCAATGAACCAACAATAATCCATAGGCCTTGCCCGAATACATTACTGAATGCAAGCTGCATATTCAAAGGTCCTTCCGCGGTTTCTTTAGTAATCCAAAATCCTGCAGGTGACGTTTTAATGGAGGCATACACTGCTATAAAGGCATAAGAAATTAATGCAGCCGCGATGTATGAAAATAATCGCACTCCGTTTTTTCCGTAATACTCATTAATAATATCAGTCATTACAAAAACCACCGGCCACAGTAATACTCCTGCAGTCATGTTAAATGAATAGGTGTCGCCAAAAAGTTTAATGGCAAAAGGTGTTATGCCTAAAGTTTCTTCAACAGAAAATATTTTTACACCAACAAATTCGGCAATTACTGCATTGGCAATAAAAAACGAACCCAGTATTAAAAATAGAATATTACGTTTTGATTCTTTCATGTATTGATTACATATTGAAACTATCACCGATTGCCGGAATAGTAATATGGTTAAACCCTTTTTCGGTAAGTAATGTTTTTAAGTTCTCTTGCGCAGGTACATCACCATGAACTAAAAAAGTTTGTTTCACTTTAGCCGGATTCAGGTGTTTGAGGTAGGCCAATATTTCTTCGTAATCACCATGTGCACTAAAAAAATCTAATGAGGTTACTTTGCATTTAACCTCATACATATCTCCAAAAATGCGTACCAATTTTTCCCCCGATTTTAAGCGGCCACCTAAGCTTTCAGGTGTGCAGTAGCCCACCAATAAAATGGTGTTTTCCGGTTTATGGATATTGTTAGCAATATGGTGTTTTACCCTTCCGGCTTCCGCCATTCCTGATGCTGAAATGATGATACAGGGTTCTTCAATATCATTAATTGCTTTTGATTGGTTCACGTCACTTACATAAGTTAAATTTTGAAATCCAAACGGATCATCATCTGTACGCAAGTATTGCAAAAACTCATCATTGTAACATTCTGCATGTTTACGGATGATATCTGTTGCTTTAACCGATAATGGACTATCAACAAACACTTTTATTTTAGGCAATAAATTTTTATTGGCAAATTTGTTCAGCATGTAAACTATATCTTGTGTTCGGTCAACGCTAAAAGCAGGAATAATTAATTTGCCTTTGTTGATGATACAAGTTTCTTTGATCACGTTTAATAGTTCTTTTTCGGCATTATCGCTTCGTGGATGCAATCTGTCACCGTAAGTGCTTTCACAAATCAGCACATCACATTGCCTGAAGGGTTGAGGTGTTCTTAAAATTTGGTCATTAAATCTTCCGATATCTCCTGTAAATGTAACTTTTGTTTTTTTGCCTTTTTCCTCAGCTAAATCTAGGTGCACGGCAGCACTTCCCAGTAAATGGCCTGCATCGGTAAAGGTGAGTTGTATGCCTTTTTCAATGGTTATGGTTTCCTCATATTCAACCGGAACCATCAAGTCAATTACTTGCTCCACATCTTCCACTTCATATAAGGCTTCAATGGCTTTTTCTCCACGTCTTGCTCTGCGTTTATTTACATGTTTTAAATCTTCACGTTGTATAAAAGCAGAGTCTAACAACATAATTTCACACAAGGATATGGTAGCAGGTGTTGCGAATATAATTCCTCTAAAACCTTCTTTAATCAATCGGGGCAATAGGCCTGAATGGTCAATATGTGCATGCGATAAAATTACATAATCCAAATCATGTGGGGCAAATCCGAAGTGTCGGTTCATTTCATCCCGGTTATCAATTCTACCTTGAAACATACCACAATCCAACAGTATTTTTTTGCCCGAATCTGTGGTGATCAGGTGTTTGCTTCCGGTAACTACTTTAGCTGCGCCCCAAAATTGTATTGTTGGCATAATAGGCAAGATACGCTTTGTGTTTGGGGAAATCAAATAAAAAAAAGCGGGCTTCCGACCATGTCTGGCTTTCGACCCGCTTTAATTACAACTAAACAGTAGCTTATTTAATAGCTATTTTTTTATACACTGTACCTTGTTTGTTTTCAATACAAATCGTGTATAAACCTTCGCTTAATTCTGCTACAGAAATGGTTAGGGTTCCATCAGGTAAAGTTTTGTTTACATAGATTTTTTTTCCTGATAAATCGAAAAGTGTAACTTCACTTATTTCATTTTTGTTTAACGATTGAATAAATAAAAACTCATTGGCTGGATTTGGATAAACCAATATTGCATTATTAATTAATTGTTCGTTTATTCCTGTACTAATATTGCGCTTAATGTAAATGTTAAATACTTGATTTGCATTGATGGAGTCATTGCTTTCGTACGCTCTAACCGTCCAATTTAATAATATACTATCACCATTTAATACACCTAGATTTTCGGCTAAGTTATCAATTACTCCTTCTGTTAAGGTTATTGCATTTGCTGACCCATTATTATCCGCATCTAATATTAATATCGGATTATTAAATGTTCCATTATTGCGTTTTAGTAACCAACGGTAATTGGTTGCATTTGCTGCATTTTCCCAAGCAATGGTAATTGGTGTTGCATCATTTCCGTCAACTGAAACAACCGCATTGTTATTTGGTGAAAGTAAGCTGAAGTTACCTAGAATACGACCTCTTTTTAAGTTAATTAAATAATTTTGGTTGGCTTTAATGGAATCTTTGCCTCTGTAAGCAAAAACAGTCCACTTTAAGGTAATTGAATCTAGCCTTTGTAAACCTAAACTTTTTATAGCCGCATCTAATGCATTTGAAGTTAATGTTAATATAGTATCGGTTCCATTGTTATTAGAAGGAATTACAAATAGCGGAGAGTTAAAGTTACCAATGGTTGAAGTTGCTATCCATTTATACGAGAACGCATTTGTACTGCTACTCCAGCTGATTTGAATAGGGGTTGAATTGTTTTCGAAAACTGTAACCCGTACATCATTCGTTGGATTGATTAAGTTAAATGATTGTGGTAGTAAAATTGGTCGTGGTGTGCGAACAATGTTTAGGTTAAAATCGGCATTGGCTTTTAATGAATCATTGCCTTGGTATGCATAAACGGTCCACTTCGTTAATACTGAGTCTCCGCGTTTAATACTTAAACTTTCCAAGAAGGCATCAACCAAGCCAGATGTTAACGTTAACACAGTATCAGTGCCATTGTTATTGGCAGAAATAGATAATAGGGGAGCAGTAAAGTTTCCATTGGCTCCTGTTAACATCCATTTATAACTTGTAGCATAATTTGCTTTTCTCCATGTAATGTGAATTGGGTTGGTTGATGCACTATCAACCAAAAGCCTTGTTTGATTAATCGGACTAGTTAAATTAAAATTACCGGTTGGGGTTTGTATATCATTTTTACGTATTCCATATAATTGATATCCGGTTGTACAACCTGTGCTACCTGAGCAGAATTGTGCAAAAATACCTTCAAATACAAATGGCAGATTAGGAATGGTTTTGGTTGGAGCATCGTCTAACTCAGTGTCGGCAGCTGCAATTACTCTTAAAATTGTAGTATCGCCTATGCTTGGCCCATCCCAAACCGTATAATTAGTGCTTGCTGCAAAACTTCCGGTTGAATTGGTGCGTAGTCCATTAATTCTAATTAATCTACTTTCATAAAATTCTCCGTTTTGTAATAACTGTTTAATGGTTACCGTAGCAGGTGTTACTACTTTGTTTGTTGCTAATACAATTACTGTATTGGTTGAAGTATAATTGCCAGAAGCCAATTGGATTTGAGCATAATTGTTAAAATCGTTTCTTGGTCCAATTACCTCAACGCTATCTCCTTCTTTTAGGGTACCATTGGTAATGGCATCAACCATGGCACCACTCGATTGACGAACACCAATTGCTGCTGTTGCATCCTGTATATAAATAAACCTTCCCCAAGCTCTACTTACAATTCCCCTAACTCTAACCATATTAGGTGCGGCAGTATTACGTGCACTTTGGATATTCACAGCAGGATTAGTTTCAGGGAAAATGGCATCTGGCCTTGTATTTAAAAGTTGTATTCTTCTGTCGCCTATTAAAGAAGTATCTCTAACAGTAAATGCAGTAGCAATTGTGTTATGTCTTGTTAACATAAACTCTGCAAATGCATCTTGCTCTCTGCCAATTGCTGCAAACGTAGATAAGCCTGCTGATTTTATTGCAGTATCTAAGTTCACTCTTGAACTAATGTTGCTTGGAAATGGATAGTTATCACCGCCTACAGGTGAACCAACTGATGATGGATTCGCAAGAAAATCTAAAGTAACAATTTTGAAAATCCTATTGGTGTCACCCACTAAAACTCCGTTTCTCACAATAGTGTCTAGTCTGTTTCCCAGCGAGTCGGTGGTTACTAAAGAAAATACCTTATTGTTTGATGTTCTTGTAGTATCGTAACTAAACATTACCCCTCCAATTTGTGGAAATTGCCCCGGAGTAGCGGTAGGTCTTGTGGCATTTATACTGTGTTCAATAATTCGTTTTAGCCCTGCAGCATTGGTGCTAACAATTACTAATCCATTATTAAAACGCAAAGAGTTTTCTATATCTAATTGCGAAACATCTCCTGCTACTTTATTGGCACCCGGGTTGGCTTTTGTACGTTCTAGGCTAACATTGTTTCCTACTGAATTTACAAAACCAATTGCTGAGCGTATACCTCCACCATTTTTTATGGATACTTTTACTTGTGGGTCATATTGCCTAGCATACCATAAATTAGCATCGGCAGTTAAATTTCCAAAGTTTGTTTCTTCAGTTCTTACAAAGTTCCTTCTGCCTTCAAGAAATACATTACTTTTTCCTAAAATATTTCCGTCTTTTGTGTTAACAACATTAGCAATAGCTTGACATAAAGTTCGTACATTACTGCCCTTTGTTCCGGCTAAAAATGCATCACTGTAGTTTCCCCAATGAGCAGTTACCATAGCGGTATCTGACGCATATACTCCATTTATTTGATTGTTTAACACAGTGGTTAACAAGATTCCTGAAGCATCAAAATCACACACAAATCGGCCTACATATTTCCACTCGCTGGTAGTGTTTAAAATCACCATCGGTTGATTATTCGCACTTGAAGTGATGATTGGATATGTTTCTGTAGCTACATCTCCGGGACGTAACCTATCATTGGCATCAGCTGTTATGGCATGGTTACCTCCTGAAATAATTATGTCTACGTTTCGTAATAATGGGGCTAATGCTTTTTCGTTGGCAATTTGTTGCAAGTGTGAAAGTAAAATAATTTTGTTAACTCCCTCTTTTGCAACTAATGAATCAACTACCGGTTGAATGATTGCGGCAAGTGCCGGCATATCGTCAACTTGTGGTCCTTTAACAGTGGTTAATCCCGGTGAGGATATTTTTGCCAACACTTGTGTAGTGGCTCCTACCACACCAATTTTTTGTCCATTTCGTTCAATAATTACAGAAGGTGCAATACCTCTTTTTTGGTTGTTTGCAGTGATGTTTGATGGCGTTTTAAATGCTGTATCTCTTAAAATACTACTGGTGTACAGGTAGCTTAAGTTTACATCATTACTAAATTCAAGGTTACAACTTACATATGGAAATTGTGCGCCTATCCATCTTTTATCTGCTCCCGAACTTCTAATATCAACTCCGATTTGACCATTTAAGTCACTTGTGCCTAAATCAAACTCATGGTTACCAAATGTTGAAGCATTAAATCCAATTATGTTCATCATTGCAATATCAGGTCGTCCGATTGCTGCTCTTAAAGCTTGAGTACCGTTGAAATATGCGTTTGCTGTATTGCGTAATGGTGTTTGCAACGAAGGGTCTTCACCGGCCGATAAAAATGGACCAGGTAATGTATTGTCCCCTGATGATAATATTACTGTGTTTACATGCTCATCTTCTAACCTGTCAACAATGGCCGCATAATTTGGCGCATCAATAACTGCCGATAATCCACTTTCCATATCTGATGAATGTAATATTTGCAGTTGAAAATCGCTGCGGGTATTCAATTGAATAATTGAAACAGTTCCGCTAATTTCATTTGAAACCAATAATAAATCTTTACCATTAGGGCTTTGTGCAGCAGGAATAAATACCAATCCTTCAGGACCTAAATCCCCAACTGTTGCTAAAGTGCCCGAGCCTGGTGTCACACCAAAGTTTCTGTTATTAATGTAGTTTACAAAATATGGTGCATTAGGGTTGGTAATGTTGTAAATCATAATACCTCCAATTCTTTCTAAACCAACAAACGCATAAATAGAATCCAATATCTTACCTACAACAGCAGCTTCAGGCTCTGGTCCTTTGTCATCGCTCCTATTTTTTAAAGTGTTATTAGAGTTACTTGCATTAAAATTTGATGGAAATAACGCAGATGTGCGTTGTTCAAATTCATCTTTACTATCCCAAACTAATGTTCCTGTGTTGCCATTCCAAATTGAAAAAGATCTTGCTCCAAAACAAAAAATGGAATCAAATTTACCGTCATTGTTAAAGTCTCCATATCTGTTCGAAACATTTAATCTCCCTAATGCAGTAGCAGTTTTTAAAGCTGTTACTTGTGAAGCACCTCCAAATTTAAGCGTGTCCAATACATAAGCGGCATTTCCCATCCTTATCTCCTCATTATTGGCTGTCCCCCAATCTGCTCTTGCATCACCTTCATTCGCAGTAACCAAATAAGTAGTGCCTCCAACTTCAAAACCTGAAATTGCATCCGGCTGATACATTCCGAAAACCGGATAGTTTGCAATATTAACTGTTGACCCGTTGTCACTTGCATCTAAACCATTACCGGATAAATTATGATTTTTAAAACCTAGTGGAATTAGTTTGGTAACTGTAGCACTATTTAAATTGATTTCAGCTATACAGTTGTTCTCTTGGCAAGTTACCCAAGCTGTTTGAGAGTTTGCAGAAACCGTAATGTATTCTGGTTCTAAATCTTCTGCAACTGTTGAGTTGCGTAAAAAAGTTCCTCCTGATTGTATCCGACCTGTTATTTTTATTTTAGGATCAATTGGTTGGTTATTAAAGGAGGTAAAACCTGCTGTTTGTACATTAGCTTGTGTCAAGTTTTGAATTCCACCACTTATATCAATAATGCTTACTGATCCTTCGGGGTCAACTGTGTAACCTATGTTCGGTTCTCCTTCATTCGCAACAAGAACTTTTTTTCCATCAGGTGTGAATGTTAACATGTCTGGATTGGCTCCAACATCAACTTGTGTGATATAATTTAACGTACCTGCATTAAAAAATACAACCTTCCCATTCTCTGTTTTTCCTAGTGAGTCAATAACGGTGACTGCTACTATTTCCTTGTAGCATGCAACCGATGTTAAATCAATTCCATATGGTTTGATAGAAATAGATTGCACGAACAGTGGATTCGAAGGGTTGCTGATATCTACCACTTTTAACGAAGTGTCCGGCCCATTAGTAACAAACATTCTTTTAAATGAACTATTATAAGCACTAATTTCTGCTGCAGCACTATTGTATATGCCTGTGGAATAACGTCCTAAAAATTGAGGGTTAATTTGTGCGCTTAAATCTAATCCTATCAGGTTAACCGATAGTAAAATCAACTTGTAAATTTGTTTTTTCATACCTGTTTATTTGGTATGCGCAAGTTGTTATAACTGCAAGAAAGAAAAGTTAATGCAAGTTGAACTCTTCTTGAATTTTACTTGAGGATAATGTTAATAAGCAAACAATTAATTGTTAACTCGCAATGATTTGTTGTAAGTTTTAACACAATCGAGCACCGCCTCGTTGTATGGGTCAGTAATTAGGCCAATGTTCAGTCCGGTTATGACGGATGAAACGCCTAAGCCTATCCAGAAATGACTTTCGTTCTCGGAAATCAATGCAACAACTAAACTAACACCTGAGAGCACTTCTAAACCAATGCTTAAATTACGGAGTCGTCTGGCTTTTTTAAAGTACTTAAATGCTTCAGGATTTTTCCTCACCATGAATTTAATCTCGGACAAACCCAGTGTGGTTCTATTCAACACGGGTAATATAACACCTGAATGGAATACATAATCAAGCGTATCGTTGTTGGTTTGTGCTTGGCTTTTTTGATTGAATCCAATACAACAAAAAAGGATGGTAAGGATAATCAGTTTCTTCATTGAACAAAGCTACTCTAAACAGTTAAGCTTGTGTATTGAAATTGTCTATAAACCATTATGTTTAGCCTCATTCCACAATGCATCCATTTCTTCCAAAGTCATTTTGTTTAAAACTTGGTTGTTTTGTTTGGCTTGTTCTTCAATGTATTGAAAGCGTTGGATAAATTTTTGATTCGTTTTTTCTAAAGCATCATCAGGATTGATGTTGTGTTTTCTGGCCAGGTTCACCAAAGCAAATAAAAAGTCGCCAAACTCTTTTTCTGTTTTGAGTGATGATGCATCCATTTCAAACTCTTCTTTTAATTCCAACAACTCTTCATCAACCTTTTGCCAAACTTCTTTTGCCGTAGGCCAATCAAAACCAACCTGTGCGGCTTTTTCTTGCATGCGCAAGGCTTTTACTAAACTCGGAGTGCCTTTTGCCACGCCACTTAGCACCGATTTGTTGCCTTCTTTTAATTTAATTTGTTCCCAATTTTCTTTTACTTGTTCGGCATTTTCAACTTTTACCAGTTCACCATTATTGTTTGCATCACCATAAATATGCGGGTGACGCACTATGAGTTTTTCACACAAAGCATGGCATACATCGGCAATATCAAATTCATTTTTTTCAGATGCCATTCTTGCATAAAAAACAATGTGAAGCAATACATCTCCAAGTTCCTTTTTTAATTCGTTGCTGTCGTTTTTTAAAATGGCATCACTTAATTCATAAGTTTCTTCAATGGTTAAATGGCGTAAACTTTCATTGGTTTGTTTTTTATCCCACGGACATTTTTCGCGCAACTCATCCATTATGTCAAGCAACCGTGAAAATGCCTCGAGCTTTTGTTGTTTTGTATTTGCCATGATGTTCTGTCTTTTCCTTAATCTTCTAACGTTTCGTAAATAATCAAACCTGTTCTTAGCTTCGGTTCAATCCAAGTTGATTTTGGAGGCATAATCAAATTGTTTTCTGCAATAGATTGTACTTCTTCAACCGATGTTTTATATAAGGTAATGGCCAAGTCGAATTCTTTGTTGTTTATCGTTTCTTGAAGGGTGTATATCCCTTTGCTGCCATCTAAAAACGACAGGCGTTTATCTGTTTTACTGTCAATAATATTAAATACTTTCTTCAGAATAAATTCTTCAACAATGCTCACATCCAATTGGGCCAAAATTCCGTTCAATTCTTTGGCGTATTCCTCTTTGAGTTTTAATAAGTAGGCGGTGTGATTAAAATATAAACCAAACTCCCTAGGCTTTAGCGGTTGTACCGGTAAATTACCACTTGGTATCACTTCAAAATATTGCTGGATTTGATGCATAAATTCAGGCCTGTAAACCAAGTTGTCTTTCACCAATCGGTGATACTCGTATATATGTAATTTTGAAAATGGAATTAAACATACAGGAAAAAAATTGTACAACTCATTGCCTGAGTGATTCGGGTTGTTTAGTTTTTTATATTCACAATAGGCTGAGGAGCCCGCACTCCGGTGATGTCCATCAGCAATGTATAATTTTGGAATGTGCTCAAACTCTTCTTTAATCAATTCAACATCGGCTTGGTTGCTCACCACCCATAAATTATGTTTTAGTTGATCCGGTGAAATAAAATTGTATTCCGGAATGTGATTTTCAATGTAATGCTCAATTAATTTTTCAATTTTGGATGAATCAGGGTAGGTGAGTAGCACGGGATTTCCTAATTGGTTAAACCACTTGATGTGTTCAGCCAATTCATTCTGTTTCTCCGTTAACGTATTTTCATGTTTTAAAATGCAATTGTTGTTATAATCTTCCACACTTGCAGCAGCAATAATTCCTGTGTAGGCGTTACTCCCTTTAATTACGCGGTAAATGTAATAGGCATTAGCTTGGTCTTTTGTAAACCAACCTTTTTGTTTGAATTTTTTCAGGTAATCTAAACCAAGTGGAAAGTGTTTTTCCGGATTTTTCTTTTCGCCTTTAAAATGCAAATAAGGTTTTACAATGTGTAAATAACTGTAAGGATTGGTTTCTAATTCGGTATAGGATTTATCTCTATTGGCCGAATCATAAGAAGGAGCAGAAATTTGAGCTACCTTATCTTTTGCAGGTCTTAGCGCTTTAAACGGTTTTATAATTGCCATGAATGAGCTTATTGTAAGAAGTCGTTTGTCATAAGCTAAAATCACTCATGACAAACGACCAAGAGCATTTAGCTTGATTATTTTTTAAATTGTTCAATTACTTTTTCTGCCAGTTCAATACCAATACGATTTTGGGCTTCAACCGTACTTCCACCAATATGCGGACTCAAACTTACATGCGGATGTTTTAAAATATCCATATTCATTGGAGGTTCTTTTTCAAACACATCCAAACCTGCAAAGGCAACTTGCCCGCTGTTTAAATTAGCCAATAAATCAGATTCGCTGATTACACCACCGCGAGAGCAATTAATCAAACCAACACCTTTTTTCATTTTTGCCATTTTAGCTGCATCAATAATGGCTTTATCGCCTTCATTAAACGGTACATGAAAAGTGATAAAATCTGAGTGTGTAATTACCGATTCTTCACTTACAGTATTGATGGTAACTTTTACCCGTGAGTTTTGTCCTAATGCAGGTAAATCTAAACTCAAATCAATGGTATCAACATAAGGGTCGAATGCAAGTACCTTCATGCCTAAACCAACTGCAATTTTGGCTACTTCCTGACCAATTCTCCCGAAACCGTATACACCCATGGTTTTGCCTTTAAGTTCAATCCCATTTGAGGCCACCTTTTTTAAGTTTGCAAATTCACTGTCACCTTTATCCGGCATTACGCGGTTGGTAATTTGAATAAATCTGCTTCCTGTAAAAATATGTGTAAATACCAATTCCGCTACCGAAATAGAAGATGAGGCAGGAGTGTTGATTACGGCAATGCCTTTGTTCTTTGCATAAGCCACATCAATATTATCCATGCCTACGCCACCGCGGCCAATAAGTTTCAAATTCGGACATGCATCAATTAATTCTTTTCTCACCTTGGTTGCACTACGCACTATAATTGCATCATACGCTTGCAATTTATCTTTCAATTCCTCCTGAGGAATTT
Source organism: Bacteroidota bacterium (assembly GCA_046314755.1). Taxonomy (GTDB): domain Bacteria; phylum Bacteroidota; class Bacteroidia; order UKL13-3; family UKL13-3; genus UBA6183. The sequence goes on from JBKDBG010000119.1 coordinate 14,258, forward strand.
TATTCGTATCTACAGTAAATCCTGCAGCCTCCAACATTTTTTTTCCCGTGGCGTCAATGCCATCATTCGCTAATATTTTTGTCATGATATGTATGTTATTATGTTTTAAGGTTTTGGGCTTTGTGTTAAAGTCTGCTTCTTTAAGTAACTTAAATACCCATTTCGTATTTTGATATTGAGCAATATTTTTTCTTTTAGTTTATTGTAATCTTCGATGCTCAAAAATCCTTCATCCAAAGCTACAGTTAAATGGTCTATGGTTTCATTTAGAGATCCTCTCGCTATGATGCAAAATTTCATGTTTTCTTTAGGGAAATGTCTTCCATGTCCTTCTGCTATATTAGCGGTTACTGAACTAGTCGAACGGATAATCTGGTCTTTTAATCGATATACTTCAGTACTTGGAAAGGTTTTGGCAAGAGAACTAATTTCTGTTCTTAGTTCTCTTGCAACTTTACATGCATTTAACTCTTCAAAAGATTCAAATACGCGTTCCATATTATTCAACTAATCAAAAACGTAAAGCCACAAAACCAATTCACTGAATTAACTATTTCTTACTCGCTTCAAATTCTTGCATAGCATTAACCAAAACTTGCACGCTTTCTAATTCTAAAGCATTGTATAAGCTTGCACGTAAACCACCAACCGAACGATGTCCTTTCAATCCACTTAGGTTTTTGCTTTCACAAAACTTTAAAAATTCGGCTTCATGTTCTTTATTCTGCAACACAAAGTTTACATTCATGCGGCTACGATCTTCTTTAGCAACTGTTCCAATAAACAAACTGTTGCGATCAATTTCGTTATACAATAAATCAGCTTTGGCTTTATTGCGCGTTTCCATCGCTTCCAAACCAATTGATTTTATCCAACGCAAGGTGTGCATGCATACAAAAATGGCAAATACACTTGGGGTGTTGTACATGCTTCCGTTTTCAATATGTATTTTGTAATCCAGCATGGTTGGTATGGTTCTGTTGGCACGTTTTTCTAAAAACGATTTTTTTACAATCACCAAAGTTGTTCCTGCAGGTCCCATATTTTTTTGTGCACCTGCATAAATCATATCAAATTTATTGGCATCAAACGGTCGGCTGAAAATATCTGAACTCATATCGCACACCAACGGCACTCCGTTTGTTTCAGGGAAATCAAACATTTCGGTTCCATAAATGGTGTTGTTGCTGGTGCAATGGAAATATTTTACATCAGTCGGTATAGTATAATTTTTCGGAATGTAACTGAAGTTTTTATCTTCACTGCTGCCAAGCACATTTACATAACCAAATAACTTAGCTTCTTTTATGGCACGGCTGGCCCAAACTCCGGTATTGGTGTAAGCAGCTGTTTCGCCATCACCTAACCAATACATTGGAATCATGTCAAATTGCATGCTCGCTCCACCTTGTAAAAATACAACGGCATAATCATCACCCAGCTTTAAAATATCTTTAACAAGTTGTGTAGCTTCCGCTACCACAGCCTCATATTCTTTGCTTCTGTGTGAAACTTCAAGAAGTGATAATCCTGTTCCGGAAAAATTTTTTAACGCCTCAATGGAAGCATCAATGGCTGATTGTGGTAAAATTGCCGGACCGGCAGAAAAATTGTGAACTTTGGTTGTCATATTCTTTCAAAGGTTAACTTTGCTGCGAAATTATAAGTAATTAAAGCGAAAAAGCTAATTTCAGTGACTAATAATTAAAAAAATAATTTTTCGTTAGAGGGAATTATATGATGAAAAAATTAGGATACGTTACATTAATGCTCTTGCAGTTGGTAACTTTAAGTTTATTGGCACAACGTCAGGTTGAGCAAATCGACCCGGAAAAGGAAGAGGAGCAAAAACGTGCGGCTTCATCTTCTAGAGAGCGGCCTGAATGGATGGAACGTGTTTCCTTTGGAGGGAATATTGGAGGTGCAATTGGAACTGGAGCGAGTTTCTTCACAGCTCAACCCACCTTGTTTTACAGCATTAATGAGAATGCCATGGCAGGTGCCGGTATTACATATTACTATTGGGAGCAACAGTTTTTGTTATCAAACAATACAAAACTCACCGTAAGTGATCATGCCTATGGTTTAAATTTATTTGCAAGGCAACAATTATTTGACCCCGCATTTGTGCATATCGAATATATGCCCATGAACTTTACCGTATTCAATCGAACCACCGGGCAAGAAAAAAGGGAATGGGTGAATTCATTCTACCTAGGCGGAGGAATTAATCAGCGATTTACAGATAGGGGAGGCATATACATTCTAGTGCTGTATGATGTACTTTACAATGCCGAAAGAAGTTTTAGGCTATCGCCACTCGATGTAAGAACCGGTTTCTATTTTTAATTATATAATGGTGAATTAAACCATAAATAGAAGCTGCTTAATAAAAAACAGTAATACTTTTGGTTTAAAGCAAACTGTAAATGCAATGCCGTAAATCGCACCCCAGAAATGGGCATCATGGTTAATATTGTCTTGTTTTTGTTTCCCTGCGTACCAACTGTAAGCTAAATACACTAAGCCCAACAAAATACCGGGTAAACCAATCAATCCGTATAAGTAAATTTTGTTGTATGGGTTGAACAATATGCTGGTAAAAACCACCGCACTAACCGCACCACTTGCGCCTAATGAATGAAATGCAGGATTATGTTGTTCTTTATAAACCGAGGGTAAGTTAGAAGCTGCAATTGCAGTTAGGTATAATAGGATATATAAAAACTTTCCTGCCGATCCGAAGGTGAGTGCATAATACATTTCAACCGCCTGCCCAAAACTGTATAAAACAAACATGTTAATAAATAAATGCAAGTAATCGGCATGCTGAAAGCCACTTGTTACGAGCCTGAACCATTCTTTTCGTTGCATCACAACAAACGGGTTGAGTATGAGTTTACGATTTAGTGTGCTATTATTGAAACAGGCTAAACTTATTGCTACGGTGATGATGATAATTAATAAAGTCATTTGAAATGAAAAAAATTGGTTTACTCTCCGATAGTCACGGATTTATCCCGCCACAATTATATGATTTTTTTGTGGACTGTGATGAGTTATGGCATGCCGGTGATTGGGGCAATGTTCAAACCTACGATCAATTATCGGCATTTAAACCCATAAAAGGTGTTTGGGGGAATATTGATGGGCAAGAACTTCGATTAAGCATGAAGGAAACTTTGGTGTTCCAAATTGAAGAGGTAAAAGTGTTGATTCACCACATCATTGGTCATCCCCAAAAATACAACGCACGAGCTGAGGAACTTATACGTCAGCATCAACCGGATTTATTGGTATGTGGCCATTCTCATATCCTCAAAGTAATGCGTGATGAAAAACATCATTTGATGTATTTTAATCCGGGTGCCTGCGGTATCAAAGGATTTCACCAAAAGAGCACTGCCCTAAGGTTTAAAATTGAAGGTAAACGCTTGTTTGATTTAGAAGTATGGGAAATTTCCCGAAGTAGTTTAAGTCCATTTTTTGAAGGTTAAAAATTGACAATGAATTGATTAAGTCAGTAAACTGTCATTTTATACTTAATAGAGTGCAACTATTTTAAGAGGTGGGTTGTCTTAAATTGAAAAAGTTTTTATTTTGCCAACTGAAAATAAATGCAACGCATGAAAAGAATATTAACCAGTATTGTTTTAGGTTCACTTTCAATAATAGGGTTTGCACAAGCCCAAAACATTGGAAAATGTGGTACTGATGAGTACACCCAAATGCTTAAACAAACTGATCCGGCCGCTTTTGAGCAGGCTAAGTTAAAGTTTGAGCAAGGTTTTCAAGCCTACAAACAAAATAACCCTTCCATCACAGGTTTGGGGAAAACAAATCCAAAAATAATTATTCCGGTTGTGGTTCATATTTTCCATAATAATGGACCTGAAAATATTACTGATCAGCAAGTGGCCGGGATAATGGCCGACTTAAACGCATATTTTAATGCAGACTCTAATGCAATTACTCAATTGCGTAACGTGAGAGATGTGTTTAAGCCCATTATTTCAAATACCAATATCGAGTTTCGTTTGGCACGTAAAGACCCAAATGGAAATTGTACCAATGGGATTGTTAGAATGCAAACCAACCTTACCAGCAGAGCAAATAACGAGGTGAAAAAATTGAGTACTTGGGATACAAAACGTTATTTAAATATTTGGGTAGCTGCAAATATCATTTCAGGAATCCGCGAAGTAGGTGGATATGCCCAATTACCTTATGGTCCGGGAAGCTGGTCATCAACAGATGGTTTAATTGTAGCTGCAATTCAATCTTTAAATGGTAACACAGTGGCCCACGAAATTGGTCACTCCTTTGGTTTATTGCATCCGTTTGAAGGAAGTGCAGATGATAGCTGTAACTTCAGGAAAAACGATTTCGTTGATGATACTCCTCCAACTTGGTTTTTATATTCTGAGGGTTTAGTAAACTCAGGAAGAGGAAACCAATGTGGTAAGCCTAATTTTAATACTTGTGTAAATGATGTACCTGATTTGCCGGATCAACAAGAAAATGTGATGGATTATTTTGAAGGTTCATGCTCAGGTACCATGTTTACGATTGGTCAATATGAGAGAATGAAGTATTGTTTAGATACTTACAGAAAAGAACTATTCTCACAAGAAAATCTAGTAGCCACAGGTGTTTTAGATCCTGTTAGTCCATGTGCACCTGTTCCAATGTTTGGTGTTCAGGTGGGTTCAACCAATACCTACGGACGTGAGGCTTGTGTTGGATCAGCAATTAATTTCACAGATTTATCTTATAATTTCTCAGGTACTGCAACCTATTCTTGGGAATTTGGTGAGGGTGCAAATCCTGCTACATCAACCCAAAGAAATCCAACTAATGTTGTATACAACACACAGGGATTAAAAACAATTAAGTTAACAGTAACCGGTGCAGGTGGCGCTACCACCCGCACATTTGCTGATGCTATAAAAATCAATGAATTTAACGCACTTAATTTCCCTGCTATTTTGCCTGATATTCCGGTTGTTGAAGACGGATGGCAATTTACCAACGAAGGAAATGTAACTTGGCAAGTTTCGGGCACCGGAGTATTTTCGGGCACACGCTCGATAAAGTTGCCGGGAAGCAACATTGGTATGTATAATAGAGATTATACCATTGTTTCTCCTCCATACAATTTTACTGGAGCATCCAATCCATATTTCAAATTCAGATATGCAATTGCACAAAATGCAATTAGCACATCTGTAAATTCAGATGATTTTATGGATGTACAAGTAAGCAGCAACTGTGGTTTATCTTGGCAAAACTTACGTCCAACCATTTCAGGAAATAGTTTATACACCATGACATCAGTATTGCCTTTCAGCGTTGATTTTATTCCGGTGAATGCAAGTCAATGGAAAGAAATTACTGTTTCAGGTGCCGGTGTTCCTAAAGTGAACAATGTTCGCTTCAGAATCCTGTTCCGTAGCCGTGGAGGTAATAACCTTTACATTGATGATATGATTATTGGTTTAAAAGTTGGTGTTGATGAATTAACGGCAAACGATATTCAATTAAATGTATATCCTAACCCTTTCAGTACAACAACTAATATTACTTATCAATTACCAGCTGCAGCAGATGCAAGTGTAGTTGTTTACGATATTGTTGGTAAGCAAGTAGCTACCTTGTTTGAAGGTGCACAATCCGCAGGTGCACAAAATATCTCATTCGACCGCACACAATATGGATTAACCAACGGAATGTATTTTGTGAAAATTAAAGTAGGTAATTCTTTAATTACCCAAAAAGTGTTGGTGAACTAAGCCGAATAATCATTTAAAATAGTTTTAAAAAGGCCTCCAAGCGGAGGCCTTTTTTATTTTTAGCCTTTTGCATTTCAAGCGTTTAAGCAATAATTTAAAATATGTTTTGAAGATTTGATTCCTAATTTTACTTTTGCACTCGGAGAGATGGCAGAGTGGTCGAATGCGGTGGTCTTGAAAACCATTGACTGTAACAGGTCCGGGGGTTCGAATCCCTCTCTCTCCGCCAATCAAATGTCGCCTGAAAAGGCGACATTTTTTATTTCCAAGCAAACCAAGCTTGCTTGAGTTTGCGCAGGAAATAAAAAATGGCTGAACAAATTGTTCAGCGACATTTGATTGAAGCCATCCCCAATGGGATCACGCCAGTAATCCCGGGTTGAGTTTGCGCAGGGAATGATTAAACCAATAGTATTCTCTACTTATTCAGGCCTCATCAGTCACAGGCCTCCTCATTTCAAAGCAATGACTGTTTTCGATGAGTAATTTGATTGGATTATGATGGTGGGAAAAAGGGTAAATCTGTGAATAACTTGTGTTGTATTGGTTGATGAACACCTGTATTTTCGTAGCATATCATTACATACAATGAAATTCATCGTAAATAGTACAACGCTTTTAAAGCAATTGTCAAATATTGATGGTGTGGTTGTTGCCAAGCCAATCATTCCTATTTTAAACAACTTTTTGTTTGATATTAAGGATGGTGAGTTGAAAATATCTTCAACTGATTTGGAAACCACCATGACAACCGCCATTAAGGTTGAAGCTAAAGAAGAGATGAGCATCGCCATCCCTTCAAAAACTACACTTGATTTATTAAAAACATTGCCGGATCAACCGTTAGCATTTTCGGTAAATTTAGATAAAGGTGCAGTTGAAATAAAGTACGATACCGGAAGATTTAAATTAACGGCTCAAAAAGGGGACGAGTTTCCTAAAAATCCGGTTGTGGAAGATGGTAAAAAATTTACCATCCCTGCAAAAGTATTACAAAAAGCAATTACCAAAACCGTTTTTGCCACCAGTACCGATGAGTTAAGATTGAATTTAACCGGTGTGTATGTGCAATTGACAAATGATCACATTACTTTTGTTGCTACGGATGCCAACCGTTTGGTTAAGTACAAACGCAATGATGTAAAACCGGGTGTTGAAGAATCATTTATCTTACCTAAAAAAGCATTGAATTTGTTAAAGTCATCATTACCAAATGACGAAACAGAAGTGACCATCGAGTTTAACCGTTCGAATGCATTCTTCACCTTTAATGACGTAAGTTTGATTTGTCGTTTAATTGATGAAAAATATCCTGATTACAACGCGGTAATTCCAAAAGAAAATCCAAATCAATTACAAATTGCTAAAAGCGAATTTTCGGTAGCGGTTAAGCGTGTTTCAATCACATCAAATAAAACTACACACCAAATTCGTTTAAAGTTTGCCGGCAGCGATTTAACTATCAGTGCCGAGGACATCGATTTTGAAAATGAAGCACAAGAAAAACTAACTTGTCAGTATACCGGTGAGGATTTGGAAATTGGTTTTAACTCAAAGTACTTAGCTGAAATGATTTCGGCTGTAGATAGTGAAGAGTTGAAATTAGAAATGAGTCAACCGAACCGTGCAGGTGTATTAACCCCAGTTACGCAAGACGAAGGTGAAGACATGCTTATGCTTGTGATGCCACTGATGTTGAATAGTTATTAATTATTGATTCAATACTCTAGAGCCCGACTACAAAAAAAGTCGGGCTTTTTTATTGATA
>JBKDBG010000120.1:0-6376 GCA_046314755.1 Bacteroidota bacterium
CGCGCATCAATATGTGGTTCTAATGCGGTGTAATCATAAGGTAGTTTTGGTAATTCAAATGCCATAAGTATAATTATTTAAAGTTAATATCAAATGAGGTAACGAAATTAAGTGGAATTCCTCAAATCAACATCACATTAAGGTTATATTCCATATTATTGATAATTATGTATAGGCTATCCGCGTTTTTGCTTGAAAAATTGAGTGAGAATGCTTGCACATTCAGCTGACATAATTCCTTTCGTGATTTTAGTTTTAGGATGAAAAAGCGAACCTACTCCGGTACATCCGCGTTTTGTATCATCTGCGCCATAAACAACCTCACTTATCTGGCTCCAATAAAGCGCACCTGCACACATTACGCAGGGCTCCAAGGTTACATAAAGTGTACAATCCATTAAGTATTTTGCTCCCAAATAATTAGCCGCTGCGGTTATCGCTTGCATTTCGGCATGAGCGGTAACATCATTCAACTTCTCCGTTAAATTATAGCCTTTACCAATTATTTTATTACCGGCTACAACAATCGCACCTACAGGTATTTCGCCCTCTGCATAGGCTTTTTCAGCTTCTTTTAAAGCTAAATTCATAAAATACTCATGAGAAAATAACTCGGCCATAATGATTTAATGCTGCAACTTAAATATTTTAGCGTGGAATGAAAAAATTAATCCTTGGGCTTTTATTTCTGTGTTTTGGTTTTTACCTCAAAGCCCAAGAACCTTTTATGTGGCAAATAACGGACGAACATGGTTTGCCAAGCATGGAAGTGTACAATACGTTTCAAGATTCAAAAGGATACATTTGGATTGGTACCGACAACGGAATATGCAGGTATGACGGAAAAACATTTAAAACGTACTCCAATGCCAATCAAAAAGCTGCTTCTTTCTCCTATTTTTTAGAAGATTACGCCAATACTATTTGGTGCATAAATTTTGCCGGGCAAATATTTTATATTCATAACGACAGCCTAAAACTGTTTGAGCCATTTGAAAAAGTTCATAAAACCGGATTTCCAAAAATTGCCATCACCCAAAAAGGTGAACTATGGATTGCATCTGATAACAACGGCATTCATGTTTATGATATAAAAACAAAAAAGTTTAACCAACTGCCGCAATTTAAAAACGATTTTTTTAACAACATTTATTGCAGCAAAAACGATGACATTTTTATTAATGGAATTACCGATTACTTAATAGATAAAGATCAGAGAATAAAAAAGTTTGAAGGTCCGCTTGCCTATGCCATGCAATATTCATCACGCACTGATGAAGTTTATTTCCTGAATAACAATAGAAGTCCGCTTAGCCTTTATTTGCTTAACAAAACTAATTATAAAAGCACACAAATAGATGCCACGCTTTTATCAAAAGATTTAGGAAGAATTACCGATTTGGTGGTTTTTTCAAAAAAAGAAAATTGGTTGTTAACGGTAGATGGTGTTTATCTATTTGAAATCAACCAACAGAAAATAACCAACAGCTTTCACTTTCTTAAAGGCATTACCGTTTCAGGAGTAATAAAAGATACTGAGGGAAATTATTGGATATCTACGCTTAAAAATGGTATTTACATCATTCCCTCCTTAAATGTTTGGATGCTTAATCAAAACAACTCTTCATTAAGTAATAGCAGAATTTCTCGAATTGAAGAAGACAAACAAGGCAATTTGTATTTGGCTGGCGGACAATCAACGTTAATTCAATTCAATCATCACACCAAAAAAATCATTCAACAAATCCCGCTAGAAAACCTAAAAAAAGATATTGATGTATTAAAGATTGACAAAAACAATAATACCCTTTACGCTCATACAGGTCAGCTTCATGTAATCGATTTAAAATCATTTAAACCGAACAAAGTTTACTTCCCATATTCAGCGCTCAAACATATTGATGTAGACCAATGGGGTAATAAGCTGATTAGTGGTTCGTATTACGCCTACTTTGCAACCAATGCACCTAATGCTTCTCCGTTTTATAAACAATTCGAACTGAGCCTAAATAAAGAATCCGGATTACAAATTCATGTTTTCCGTAACCAAAGGGGGTATCATAACTTATTTAACATGACTGATACTTCCATTTGGATTAGTTTTGTGGATGGGCTTTATGTATACAAGAATGGTAGATCAAACAAATTAACCTATCATGACAAACCAATATATGCAACCGGCCTTAAATTATCGAAGAATGGAATTGTTTGGATTCCAACTATACAACAAGGTTTACTAGGGTATAAAGACGGGAGATTTATTATTCATATAAACAGTAAAAACGGATTAATTTCAGACTTAATCAGGTGTGTAGAAACAAGTAAAAATTATGTGTGGATTGCTACCGATAAAGGTGTACAAGGATATAATTTTATAACAGGCAAATTAAAAAGTTTTACGCGTGAAGACGGATTAAGCAGTACTGACGTTTCTGACATTCACATTAAAAATGGTACAGTATATTTAGCTACCCCAAAAGGCTTGCAATGGTTTAACGAAAATGAGGACTTCACGAATAAAGTAGCTCCAAGGGTTTACATCAATGAAATTTTGGTGAATGATATCCGAGTCCCACTTTCCAATCAATATGACTTACCCTACAACCAAAATAACTTAAGTGTTAAACTGGATGGAATTGGCTTTAAAGGAAGAGGAAATATTGAATATTTATATCGACTAAGCGGAAGTGAAAATGATGGCTGGAGTAAAGCAAAAGGAAACAACTACACGGCACGCTTTTTAGGACTCGCTCCTGGCAATTACAGGTTTGAACTAGTAGCACGGAATGAAGATGGAATCGTAAGTGAAAATAAACTTTCGATTGATATATATATTGCTCCACCTTACTGGCAATCATGGTGGTTTATTTCGCTAATATTATTTGCAATCACAAGCATGATTACCTTGCTGTTTATTACCAGAATTAGATATATAGAAGGCAAAAATAAACTAGCCAAAGACAAAGCTGAACTGGAAGCTGAATTGCGATTATCTCAATTATCCGCACTCAAGGTTCAAATGAATCCTCATTTCATTTTTAATGCCCTCAACAGCATTCAAGAATATATCATTACCAACAATAAAAAACTAGCCAATACTTATCTGGGCAAATTCAGCGACTTAATCAGGATGTATCTTGATATGAGTAATAAAACCAATGTTACCTTAGAAGAAGAAATAAAAGCCATGCGCCTTTATTTGGAACTTGAAACCATGCGATTTGAGGAGAATTTCTCCTTTGAACTGTATGTTTCCAATCAATTAAGCACAGAAGAAATCCATATTCCTGCCATGATTATTCAACCCTTTATTGAAAATGCCATTAAGCATGGTTTGCTGCATAAACGTACGAACAGAAAATTACAAATTGAGTTTCATCCGGGTGAAATTAATCACACCATCACTTGTGTGATAACTGATAATGGCATAGGCAGAAAACAATCTACTGAATTAAACAAACTCCGAAGAAAGAACCACCAATCTTTTGCAACAGAAGCTACGCAAAAACGTTTAACCTTGCTTAATACGGAAAGACATGCTGAAATTGGCGTTCATTATGATGACTTACTTAATCATGATGGCTCGGCAGCAGGCACCAAAGTTACCATTACAATACCCTACCATTAATTACCTTTTCACCGTAAGATTAGAGGGGATATTTACAGCTTGACGATTACTTTTGGTAATTGCTGCATAAAAGAATAATACAACTAAACAACATCCTATTAATTCACGCATAAGGTTATTAAATACATTCGCAAACTTAACTTAGCACACCACAAAATATTGTGCGTGAAATCATGTAACTCACTAATGGTTTCATGGATGTTAAATTATTCTTCTCATAAAATAAAGTTGGGTATTTATGAATTCACATATCAATTACATACCAAGAAATCATTACATTGCATTGCTATCTACAACACGGTAAATAGCCAATCTGTCCCCCCCTATTCAACTTATGACAAACCAAAGTTTGAAAGCAGTAATCATTGATGATGAAGCCAAAGCCAGAAGAATAATGGAGGCTTTAATTGAAGAAAACTGCCCAAACGTGGAGGTGGTTGCCACAGCCGAAGAAGTGCTTACCGGAATAAAAGCCATTAATAAGTTTAATCCTGATGTGGTATTTTTAGATATTGAAATGCCGGGATACACAGGGTTTCAATTACTTGATTTTTTTGAAGAAGTTCATTTTGATGTAATATTCACCACGGCTTACGGTGATTATGCCTTGAAGGCTTTTCAAGTGAGTGCTGTTGATTATTTACTTAAGCCTATTCAGATTGAACAACTGAAACATGCCGTTGAAAAGGTAACCAAACTAAGAGGGATTGATGCCAACAACTTAGAGCGAATCAAAACATTAAAGGATAATTTAGAAGAACACCGACTCAAAAAAATTGCCTTGCCTACCTCCACAGGATTGGTTTTTATACCTGTTGATGATATTGTATACTTGGAAGCGGATGGATCTTACACCAATATTTTTTTAATTGATGGTAAAAAAATGCTCATCAGTAAAAAAATTAAAGAATTTGAAAATATGCTGGTGCAAGACAGCCGATTTTTCCGCACCCATCGGTCTTACCTTATTAATACTACCCGAATAAAGGCCTATGTGAAGCACGATGGTGGCCATATTGTGATGGAAAACGGTGACATTGCACACCTTTCACGTGAAAAGAAAGATGAATTTAACAAGCTCATCAGCGACCTAAAGATTTAAGCCTTTCCTTACAACCCTTTATTTTCTTATTTTCGCAGCCTGAAGTATTTTTAAAACTACAATTATTACTTGCATGCTACGATCACATACCTGCGGAGAACTTAGAATTGAACATGTTGGCCAAAATGTTACCCTTACAGGCTGGGTGCAAAAAAGCCGCGATTTAGGCGGGTTAACTTTTGTTGACTTGCGCGACAGATACGGAATTACCCAATTGGCATTTAACATGGATACACATGCAGAGTTGTGCACACGTGCGCGTAAGCTTGGTCGTGAATTCGTAATTAAAGCCTCAGGAACAATAAAAGAGCGTGAAAGCAAAAACTTAAATATTCCTACAGGCGAAATTGAAATAGTGGTTGATGATTTAACTATTTTAAATGAAGCAATCACTCCGCCTTTTACCATTGAAGAAAATACCGATGGCGGTGATGACTTACGCATGAAGTATCGCTACCTTGATTTAAGAAGAGCAAGTGTGCGTGCCAATTTACAACTAAGGCACAAAGTAGCACAGCAAACACGTGCCTATTTAGATGCTAAAGATTTTATTGAGGTTGAAACGCCTGTTTTAATTAAATCAACTCCTGAAGGAGCCAGAGATTTTGTGGTGCCAAGCCGAATGAATCCGGGCGAGTTTTATGCTTTACCGCAATCACCACAAACATTTAAGCAATTATTAATGGTGAGTGGGTTTGATCGTTATTACCAAATTGTAAAATGCTTCAGAGACGAAGATTTACGTGCCGACCGTCAGCCGGAGTTTACACAAATTGATTGCGAAATGAGTTTTGTGGAACAGGAAGATGTGCTCAATATGTTTGAAGGGTTGGTGAAACATTTATTCAAAACCGTAAAAGGAATTGACATCACTTCCCTACCTCGCATCACCTATGCCAATGCCATGAAATACTATGGCAGTGATAAACCCGATACCCGTTTTGACATGAAGTTTGTGGAATTGAATGAGGTGGTAAAAGGCAAAAACTTTAAAGTATTTGATGATGCTGAATTGGTGGTGGGTATTTGCGCTAAAGGATGTGCAGATTATACCCGCAAACAACTAGATGAATTGACTGATTTTGTAAAACGTCCGCAAATAGGAGCAACCGGTTTAGTGTATGCACGCGTAAATGCAGATGGCAGCATCAAATCATCGGTTGATAAATTTTATGATGAAGCTACTTTAAAATTATGGGCAGAAAAATGCCAAGCACAACCCGGTGATTTAATATTGGTACTTGCCGGCCAAGCTGATAAAACACGTAAAGCACTTTGCGAATTACGATTAGAGATGGGAACCCGCTTAGGATTGCGTGATAAAGATACTTACAGTTGTTTATGGGTGATTGATTTTCCGTTGTTAGAATTTAATGAAGATGAAGGTCGCTATTTTGCCATGCACCATCCATTTACTTCACCAAAACCGGAAGACATTGATTTGCTGAACAGCTTTGAAACTTTGGGTAAAGTACGCGCAAATGCTTACGATATGGTAATTAATGGCGTTGAAGTTGGTGGTGGCAGTGTACGTATTTTTAACAAACAACTGCAAGCCCGTATGTTTGAGGTATTGGGCTTTACAGCCGAAGAAGCCCAACATCAATTTGGCTTTTTAATGGATGCATTTCAATACGGTGCACCAC
>JBKDBG010000121.1:0-19486 GCA_046314755.1 Bacteroidota bacterium
TTCGTAATGCACTCAATCGTTAAAGTAAAGTTATCCAATCATCTCATCAACCAATAACTCTTTGCACTTCGTAGCCTTGGCGCAGAAGTGAATCAACTATTTTGAGTGTTAAGTTTTGAGTTTCAATCTTTGAATCATCCAATATCAAATATGAGTTTTAAGTGTTGAGTTTTAAGTGCTGTTGTCAATCTTAGAATCGTTTAATCTTTGAATCATCCAATATCAAACCCGTAATAGTCAACCCGCAAACCCTTAATACCAAAACCGTAATACTAAACTCGCAATCTTCCAATCTGAATTTTTAGGATCAATTATGAAGTAAATCAATACTTGCGTTTACAAAGCTAAAACCTGTTACTTTGCATGCCCGTTCACCGGATTACCATGCGTTACGTTTTGTTTTGTATATCCATCTGTTTTGGTGTTGAATTGTATGCACAAACCAATGAGTTAGGCTCTTGGAACATTTTAAACTTGCGTTATAAAATCAATAAACATTGGAGTGTTTTTGGTGAAACCCAATTGCGTTCACTTAAATTTTATGATCATTTTCATTACTACGAGTACAAAGGTGGTGTTCAGTATAAATTAAATGAAGCATGCCAGTTTGCACTTGGTGCCGGGAGTTATCAAACCTACAAAGAGGGGGGAGATTTTGTGTTGCCTAAAAACAATGATGAATTTCGACTTTGGCCTCAAATTATTTTACAACAGCAAATTGGTGTGGTTAAAGTGGAACAACGTTACCGTGCAGAGATGCGTTTTACTTCCAACGGTTACCGCAATCGCTTTAGGTATCGTTTAGGATTATCACATGCCTTTGGCAAAGAAGTAAACCAATACAAACCCTTTCAACTGCAAGTAAGTAACGAATTGTTTTTTACCGACAATGCGCCACATTTTGAACGTAACCGTTTTTTAATTGCTCTTCAATACAGATTAAACCCAAACAATGCCATTCAGGTGGGTTGGCTATCGCAATATGATTATAAAATAAATGACGAAACCGGTCGAAGATTTTTTCAAATAGGATATTTTGTTGAGTTTTAAGTGTTGCGTTTTCAGTTCTCAGTTCTCAATTCTCCAATCAACCAATAACCATTCAACTATTTTGGGATTTACCACAGAGTCACAGAGACACAGAGGTGGGAATGCCTTTGGCATGATTAGGAATGAAACGCAGAGGTCCATAAGGAAACGCCTTTTAAATTGTAGTATTGAAACACAATCTAATTTGGAAAAAGGAGGCTTTGTTTACTATTTTAGTAACAATGCGTTGTGCTCTCTGTGTTCAACTTTGTGCTCTTCGTGGTGAAAAATCTACCAACCCTAACTGAGTACTGTTTATCGAAAATTGAAGTTGTTCGTAATGCACACAATGGTTAAAGTAAAGTTATCCAATCATCTCATCAACCAATAACTCTTTGTACTTCGTAGCTTTGGTGCAGAAGTGAATAAACCAAACAACCTGTGTTAAAGCAGTGCGTTGGTGCCCCTTAGGTTTAGGGTGCGTGAAGGAATGTTAAGTTTTAAGTTTTGAGTTTTGAGTGTTCAATTGAGAATGTAATCCTTAACCCGCAATCTTTCAATCTTCAAATCTTTGAATCATCAAATACCAAACCCGCAATACCCAACCCGGAAACCCGCAATTTTCCAATTTTTGAATCTTTCAATTTTTGAATCTTTCAGAAATCATGTTAACATTAAGTTAAAGATTCCGTAATATTGAACTAAAGCCGCAATACGAATGTTACAGAAAAATACAGACATGGAAAATGGTTATAAAATTCTGGTGGTGGATGATGAAAACGACATCCTGGAATTTATTCAATACAACCTTAAACGCGAAGGCTACGATGTGCACCTTGCTCACAACGGACAAGAAGCCATTACCCAAGCCAAACGTTTAAAACCCGATTTAATTTTATTAGACGTAATGATGCCTGTGTTAGATGGAATTGAGGCTTGTAAAATCATTAAATCAGATCCTGATTTTGCCGAAACATTTGTGGTGTTTCTTACAGCACGTGCCGAAGAATACAGCGAAATAGCAGGCTTTAATGCAGGTGCTGATGATTATATTTCAAAGCCCATCAAACCTCGTGTGTTGCTTAGCCGCATCAGCGCCATTTTACGCAGAAAAAGCAAAGCTCCGGTTGAAACCAAATTAACCGTTGGCAATATTGTGATTGACCGCGAAACTTTTTTGGTGTACAAAGGTGAGGAGAGAATTCAATTGGCTCGTAAAGAGTTTGAATTGTTATACTTATTGGCCAGCAAGCCCGGCAAAGTATTTACTCGCGAATATATTTTAGAAAAAGTGTGGGGTGATGAAGTATTGGTGGTGGATAGAACCATTGATGTGCACATTAGAAAATTGCGTGAAAAAATTGGAGATGATTATATTGGCACAGTTAAAGGTGTGGGGTATAAATTTGAAGCATGATTAGAAATCCGAAACCACTTTATATTACCTTATTCATTTCATTTGCATTGGCCCTGGTAACGGGCCTTGTTGTTTTTTTTGTAGCTGAAAGGAACATGGGCTCGGCCTTGTTGGTGTTTGCCATTACCCTCATCATGGGGTTTTTGTTGTTTTTTTACAGCATTGAGTTTTTTATTTACCGCAAAATCAAACTGATTTATAAAACCATTCACAGCCTTAAAACCCAAAAGTACGATGCCAAGCTCAGCAATTTTGAGTTAAACAACGATCCCATAACCAGCATGAACAAAGAAGTGATTAGCTGGGCAAGGGCGCAAAAGGAACAAGTGGAAGAACTAAAAAAATTGGCCGATTTCCGTAAAGAGTTTTTGGGCAATGTGAGTCATGAGTTAAAAACACCCATTTTTAATATACAAGGTTACATTCACACGTTAATTGATGGGGCTATTGACGACCCTGAAGTGAACGTGCGCTTTTTAAAGAAAGCTGCTAAAAGTGCCGATAGGCTAAGTGATTTAGTGGCCGATTTGTTGGCCATATCACAATTGGAAAGTGGTGAGTTGGTGATGGAATTTGAGCGTTTTGATATTAATGCCTTGGTGCGTGATGTGTATGAGCAATTGGAAGTACGTGCCAAAGAACGCGGTATTCAATTGTTGATTAAAGAAGGATGCAACAAACCCTTTTTTGTGTATGCCGACCGTTACCGCATTAGACAAGTGATTGTAAATTTGGTAACCAACTCCATTAAATACGGCAAAGAAAACGGAACCACCACGGCTGCTTATTATGATATGGATGAAAACATATTGGTAGAAATTGCAGATAACGGAGAAGGCATTGACCAAGAACATTTGCCACGTATTTTTGAACGTTTTTACCGTGTTGATAAAAGCCGAGCCCGCGAAGGCGGTGCGGGCGGAACCGGTTTAGGCTTGGCTATTGTAAAACATATTATTGAAGCCCACCACCAAACCATAAATGTACGCAGTACTATTGGGCAGGGTACCACCTTTGGCTTTACCTTAAAACAAGGCAGTGGCAATTAATTTTTTCCTATAAAATAGGGGAGAGCGGCATGGGGTTTGTCATACCTGCAAAAACCACTTTTGCCATGAAAAAAATTATCTTAACCGGCCTGTTCATTGCTGTTAAAGCCATACTGGCAAACCTTTTGAATACGTTTTTTCTTAAATAACCTAAAATTATCCACCCTTTACAATAAGTTAATGGTAAACCTCAATTTAATGAGTAGTTTTGTGGCTCATTAAATAAATGTATGAAAAAAGTTTTACTAGCACTTTTAATTATTATCAGTAATCAAACATATTCTCAAACATTGATACCTTCCGCTGATGAAATACTATTACCAAAGTTTATGGTAAATGGTACGACAGCGGCTTCGCGTATGCAATATCTGTGTAGATTAAGATTAACAGGACTATTACCTAATGCAACTTATAGATATTTTACAGGGGCATCTACTAATGCTGCATTGGCTACTACAGCTACGTCACCTGGAAATATGTTTGGTATTAATAATAATTTTTCTCAATTAGGTGGCAATATAGTTGGATATACAAGTAACAAAACGCTTGGAGGTACATTGCTTTCTGGCAATGAAAATGTTACAGTAGGCAGGTATTCTGAGTTGACAACAGATGCTAATGGGAGTTATATTGGTTGGTTTGCTATTGTACCTACAGGTAATGTTGTATTTACTGTAGGTAATGATGTTTATTTCTATGTCCAAGTAAACAACGGAGCCGGAGGCATAACTGTTGCTCAAAATTTTAGAACTACCAATACAATCAAAGTGATAAATTATGGCACGACCAGTCAAGGTGCTAACCAAGGCTCGGCATTAAGAGGTAATTCGTTTGCAAGTCCAGAATCGTTCATTTTTGGTTATGATACAATAACATCTCGTCCTGTTTTTGGAACTTGGATAGAAAGAGATAGTATTTTTATCAATCACACGACTTGGTATAATATTACAGGTCAAAATGGAATTGATAGTGTTAATGGAGCATGGGGAGCGGTGATTCCTAACAATCTTCCACTAGGTATTACAAGGATTGAGTCTCGCGATATTAATAATTCAGTATTGTTCACGAATAATTCACCTTCAGGAATATGGGGGACTACTTCAACTGTCAATCCTGCAGGCGGAACTACTCCATTGGTTATTAGCAGTAATGATGCCCCACTTCCAGTTCGATATAAATCTTTCACATCAACCCGCGCAAACAACAGCAACTTATTAAAATGGACCACTGCTACCGAAACCAACAACAGTGGTTTTGAAGTGCAACGCAGTGTAAACAATGGTAAATACGAAGTAATTGGTTTTGTTAAAGGTGCAGGTAACAGCCGTCAGTTAAGAAACTACAGCTTTACCGATGCAGCTAAACTTATCGGTAATGTTTGCTACCGTTTACGTCAAATTGATTTTAACGGAAACAGTGAAATATCAAAATCAACTTGTGTAAACATTAGCGAAGAAAAAATAACAACAGAAGTATTACCTACACCAAATCCGTTTAACAACAGTTTGCAAATAAATTATGCAACGGCTACGGAAGGCAACGCACACATTGAGGTGGTTGATATGTTAGGCAAAGTGCAATTGCAAACCAATGAGCATGTAAACAAAGGTGCAAATAGCATACACCTAAATACCGAAACATTGCCATTAGGCATTTATTTCTTGCGTGTGAGTCAAGGTGGTGAAGTACTTACCAAACGCATCGTTAAAAAATAAGAAACAGGCAAATCGTTATTATATAACGCATCCCGGTTGGCTTAAGCCAACCGGGATTTTTTTTCTTTGATTTACATCAAAAAAAGCACAAATACTTATGATTTTTTAATATGGCTATTGATGCTGATTAACCTAAATCATGCACTATATCCTTGAAATTCAATTGTCTTTTTTTATTCTTCAGGTATTGCTTTAGCTCTATCATGGTTATGGGAATTTTAATCTCAAGATGAAAAGATTAAAAATATTTTTAATAACCTTAATTTTACAATCCCGAGTGATGTGATTCTGATATTGCCTTTAAAAATAAACGATATTACTAATGAAGAGTACAACTCGTTCAAATTATTCATTGCCCGAATATTTAATCCAATCACCTACGATGGCGGTTGCAGTGGTTGATTTTATGGGCAATTATACCTATGTGAATCCAACTTTTATTCAACGGTATCAGTTAACGCAAGAATCGGTAATCGGTAAGCCTTTTGAGCATACCATACATCCTGATGATTACGAACATTGTAATGTGGCCATTCAGCAATTGGTTGAAGCGCAAAAACCTTGCGTGCAAGTGTTGGTGCGCAAACCCGGAAAACTAAATGGTGGTTACATACAAACTGTTTGGGATTTTTCATTAATAAAAAACGAGGAGGGAGCTCCGGAAGCAGTATTGTGTATTGGGCAAGATGTAACCGAAAAAAATGAAGCCATTAACGAGGCGGCAAAAACACAATTGATGCTAAAAGCCATCTATCATGGTTCTATGTATGGTAAGTTGTATATCGGTAATGATTTACAAATAGAGTACTTTAATGACTTTGCCAATAAAATGATTAAAAAAGTGTGTGGCATTCAATTGGTACTTGGCGATTCAATTAGTCCGGTATTAACCTATATGGCAGGCATAGATAGGATACAATACACCTTTAATAAAATTGAAGAAAATGTAGACTATAAGTTTGAGCATTTTGATGGCAAATTATGGTGGCAGGTTATGATGTATCCTGTTTTTGATGAGCGCCATCTGAAACAAGGATTTGCTATGAATATTCATGATGTAACGCTAGAAAAAGATAATTTCCAAAAAATGGAGATGATGGTAGGACAGTTAAAACGTATTGCTTGGCGCCAATCACATGAGGTACGCAAGCCTATTGCCAATATTTTAGGTGTTATGGAACTGATGCGCAGAGAACATTCGGAATGGTTTACGCACGAATATATCCAAATACTTAAAAACGCCACCGAACAATTAGATGAGGTGGTTCAAAAAATTGTGCACGACACGCATTAGTTTTTGGTGCGGGCAATCATTTGTTGGATAATGTAATCTAAACTCAAGGTTTGTTGCTTAATCAGTTTTATTAAATCTTCCGTCTCTTGTTCAGGGTCGTTTTCTATTAAATCAATCAATCCTAAAATGTTACTTACCGGGTGCCTGATAACATGCGATTGAATTAAGGCAAACTCTTTAAGGTTTTGCTTTTTACGCAGGAGTTCTATACGAGCATTTTCTGTTTCGGTTACATCTTGTATGGTTCCGCCAACGCCTATGTATTGTTGGTTTTCGTAAATGGGTTTACACACAAAATTAATCCATAATTTGCGTTGCATAGCCGTATGGATTTTAAGGATTAAACTAAAAGGAGTTTCTTCTTTGATGCAATACAATACGGCTTGTTTTAGTCGTTCTTTAAACTCTCCATCAACCATATCCAATATCTTATTTGGACTTAAGTGTGTTTCGAGTTGTAAATCAAAAATGTAATATACTTGGTCGGTCCATCTTACTGTTCGGTTTTTAAATAAAAATTTCCAACCGCCAATTTTGGCAATACTTCCGGTTTCATTAAGCAGTTGTAACTTATCATCCAATTGTTGTTGTAGCGTTACATTTTTGGTAATATTCCTCAACATGTGCAATACTCGTACTTCACCTTGTTGGTTCTTAAACAGTTTACCATATACCTTAATGTATACACTTTCTCCGTTTTTATCCTTTAAAATGTGTTTTGATGGTCCGTAGGTTCCGCTCTTTAATAATAGTTGAATCAGTTTTGGATCAATAGTCGTACCGGTGAGCATGGCAATGTTACCGTGTAATAATTCAGTTAAGGAATAGCCGCTTAATTTGCTCATCTCTTCATTTACTTCCAGTAAATTTCCGTGTATATCACTCAAGGCAAACCCTAAAGGGGCTTCATGCAATAACGAAAACAAGTCTTTGCTGTCGTCATTAAAGTTTTGTAGGCTGGGTTGTACCAATTTGCCTACCCCATGCCAAAGTTGTGTTTGATGGTGATAGGTGAATTTCCAATGTATGCTTGGAATAAGAGGGAGGTTAGAATCAATGGAAATAATTTGAGGATGGGCTTGTTCTTTTAACTCAGCCAATACTTGTTGTTGACCTAAATCAATCCAATCAAAAAAAGAGACAGAGTGAAATGATATCCTTTGGAAGCATGCATTGGCGTAAACAATTTGTCCCTCGTTATTAATACTAATCAACATCAAATCGTGTTCAACCAATAAGGCTTGCCACAGGCTTAAATCTAAATTCATTTTACTTGGGATGGGTCTTTCGAATTTATCATTAGTAGATGAAATAAAAAATAAATTCAAATTTTTAGGAATAAAAAAAGCCGACAAGAAGTCGGCTTTGAGCTATTGAATTTGTTTGTTCCTTAGAATAATCCGTTGATTTCGGCATCTATTTTACTAATAATGCTTCCAAGGTCTTCCGGTTTATCTGCAAAGTTTAAATTGTCAACATCAATAATTAAAAGCTTGTGTTTGTAGCTGCTAATCCAAGCCTCATAGCGTTCGTTCAATCTGCGCAAATAATCTAAGCGAATGCTGTCTTCGTAATCACGGCCACGTTTTTGGATATTGTTTACCAAAGTAGGAATGGAAGCACGCAGGTACACCAATAAATCAGGAGGCTTAATGGTAAAGCTGAGTGATTCAAACATTTTTTGGTAGGTTTCAAAATCACGTGTACTCATTAATCCCATGCTGTGCAAGTTGGGTGCGAAAATGTTGGCATCTTCGTAAATGGTACGGTCTTGAATAATTTTTTTCTTTCCTTTTTGAATTTGCACCAAGGTATTGTAACGGCTGTTTAAGAAGTAGATTTGAAGGTTAAATGACCAACGTTGCATATCTTCATAAAAGTCGCTGATGTACGGATTGTCCTCCACATCCTCATAATGAGGTTCAAATTTGTAATGGCGCGACAGCAATGTGGTGAGTGTAGTTTTACCTGAACCAATATTGCCTGCTATAGCTAAATGCATAATGTAAAAGTTATCGTATCTTGTTAAGTAAGTTCACAAGTTTATCAATTTCCCGCTTAATACGCTACAGTGTGGATATTTTATTGGTTGATTGGAGGATTTAAAGATTTAAAGATTGAAAAATTGGATGATTGCGGTTTGGCGGGTTGACTATTGTGGGTTTGCGGGTTTGATATTGGGAGATTCAAAGATTGGAAGATTCGAAGATTGAAAAATTAAACGATTCCAAGATTGAGGACAACACTCAACACTCATGAGTCCTTCCCGCACCATGACCCTAAAGGGCACCAACGCACTGCTTTAACACAGAGTGCACCGCGTTCACAGAGTTATCAAGGAGAATGTTATTGGTAGAGGATTATTGAACACTTAAAACTCAACATTCATAACCCACAACGCCCAACCTCAACTCCTTTCGTTTTTACTCTTTTTCTTTAATGGAATCAATTATGGTTAATGCAAATGTTACAACAATGGCTAAAGTGCTTGTAATAAAACTTAGGGTAATTAATTCTTTGTCAAAAAACGATTGAAAGGGAATACCACCTTTTACTTTGTTGATTAGAAATAAACCGGTGTTGGCAATAACCAAACATAACGACATGGTAATTAAACCGGCTTTCCATTTTTTAGTGGTTGTTTTACAAAAGTACTTGTATCCAAAAAGCGAAAACAAAAGCAATACGATGATTATTGTAATAATTGTTGTGGCCGCCTTCTCAAATCCTGTTCCGATGTCTAATATGATAAGTAACATAAGTTATCTGCAAAATCAGTTCGGGTTGATTGAACTTCATTTTATGAATGTTTTAATTAAGGTCATTTCTTTTGTAAATAATATAATCGGTGGCAATAGGAATGATACCTTGTTGTTTGAGCAATAAGGCGATTTGTCCTTTGTGATAAGTGGTATGATTAATCACATGAAATAAAACATCCTCAATTTTATTATGAAATGTTTGCCCCATAAATGTGTTGTAAGAAAATGCTGCATTTAAATCTGCCTTTTCTATAATGGCAAGCGTTTGCGCGTAATTCTCTTTGTTGATATGTTGCAGATTTTGTTTTTCATGCACTTTCCATGCGGTAAATAAAGGCTCCTTTGAAAGAATACGATGGTTCCAAATATGTTGCGCATTTAAGATATGACTGAACAGTTGTAGGACTTCGTCTGATACCTCATTTTCCTCTAGTAACACAATCAATTGTTGGTTATAATGATGGTGGTATTCAAAAAGTGATTTGAGTTGTGCTTTCATTTTTTTGTTTTTAATCGTTAACCATTAACCATTAATGGTTAACAGTTAACGGTTAAAGGTTTTCTTTTCACTAATGGTGACCGTCTTTTTTGCAACAGGCATTCAAGTTGTCATATGCTTTAGGATCGGCAGCTACGTTATCTGCATCATAACCCGCCTTGCTAATGGCTAAACGAATTTTGTTCAGGTCTGTTTTTTTAGGATCAAATGTTACCGTTAAAATTTTCGAGTCTACATCCAAGTTGCTTTCTTTTACTCCCTTTTCATACGCCATAACTTTTTCCAGTGTTTCTTTACACATATCGCATACCGCGCTGGTTTTAATTTTGGCAATGGCAAATCCATCTTTGGTGTAAGTTAATGAATCTGCAGGTTGCTGTTGTGCATTTACACCCAGTGCAAACGCCATCAGACTGAATAGTACAATTATGTTTTTCATTTTATTAGTTATTAGTTATTAGTTGATTTGTTATTGGTTGATTAGTTTTAGTTTGAGGTTCGAAGTGGTTCGTTCAAAGTTTGTGAATACTTTAAATTTCGGTTTTGTGGTTATGTGTGATTGCATTATCCCTTTAAAATAAAACTCAACACTTAAAACTCAACACTCAACACTCAAAATTCACCCCTCCCTTATTTCACTGTTACTCGAATGCCGGTGTACAGTACACGTCCCATAACCGGTCCCCAAATGATACTTGCATCAAAGTTATTGCCAAAAGGGTTTTGTGCATCAATAATTTGGTTATTTTGTACAAAATCAAATAAGTTTTCAGCTCCCCAATACCATTCCCACTTTTTAAATGCTTTGGTTATTTGCGCATTTACCGTGTAATACGGATTACTCCAATCCGGGAAGCGCAAGTTTTCGGCATTACTTTGTGTGGATGGCAAGCGTTGTTTGCCAAACCATTTTAAGGTAACATCATATTTCCACTTATCAAATTTAGTAGCATATCCTGCATTAAATAAAGCACGGTGTTCAGGTACCAACGGTCGAGTAAGTAGCTTGCCACCGTAAGTTGTTTTTACGTCTTGGTATTTATAAGCTACACGAAACTCTAATTTTTTCAAGGGCTCATAAATAACTTCACCTTGAAATGCATTGCTGTAGGAAGCGCCATCTAAATTATAAAACAATAATTGCTGTGGGCTGGCATCCATATCGGCCACTACTTGGTTTTGAAAATCGGTTCGGAAATAATCAGCAATAATGCTCATTTTTCCCTTACCTAATTTTAAACCATGCGATAATGAAACACCATAATTCCATGCCACTTCAGGATTCAATTTTTCGGCAACACGTACTACACGGTTACTGGCCAAGGCCGCTCCATGTTCAACAAAAACATTCGCCACACGTAAGCCTCGTCCGGCTGAAAATCTAACCATGGTAATGGGAGTGAAATTATATTTTAAGTGCAAACGCGGATTCACCAATACGCCAAACATGTTGTGATAATCCGTGCGAATGCCCGCCAATACACTTATTTTTCCGGGTATGTCATAGTTGTATTCCACATACGCACCGGGAACAATCTCCGTACGTTTAAAAGCTGAATCACTAAAACGCGTATCGTGGTAATTTTCTTGATAAGCATCATACATAAATGATGCACCTGTTTTTAATTTATGATCGCTACTTACAATAATGGTTTGATACATTAAGTTGGTATTGATGGTTTGTTCATGTCCTTTGTAGCGTTTTAAACCATAAAATCCATCCAATGAATAGGCCTTTGCATTGGTAATTAATCCCAAGCTTTTGTAGGGTCGATCTTTAAAACCAAAAGCCAGTTTGGCAAATCCCTCCAAATGGTTTGAGTTTAATTCTACCCCATAATGTTTACGTAATTCATTATCAGATTTTGATTGATATTGCACCATGCCTCCGGTTCTTGTTTCCGTTAACGCATTCACTCCAAAAGAAGCCATCAGTTTACCCGGATTTTCGTATTTCCATCGGTTGGTTACATTAAATTGAGTGCTCATGGGCATATCAATAAATCCATCATTGTTAAAGTCGTTTTTATGAGCCACCGTGCTTACATGGGTTAATAACAAGGTGCTCCATTGCTTATTAAAACGATGTCCCACGTGGATATTAGATTCATAACGTCCGGCATCACCGGCATATAAGTTCACGTATAAGCGTTCTGCTTTTTCAGGTTTTAACAAATCAATATTTATTTGTCCGCTCATACTTTCATACCCTGCAACAATACTTCCTACACCTTTGGTAATTTCAATACTTTGTACCCACGGACCCGGAATATGCGCAAGGCCCGTGTTTAAGTTTAATCCGCGAGGACCCGGTGAAAGTTCGGTTAGCATTTGCGTATACGCACCATCCAAACCGAGTACTTTAATTTGTTTACTTCCACTTACGGCATCGGTATAGCTCACATCAACCGTGGCATTGGTTTCAAAACTTTCACTCAAATTACAACAAGCTGCTTTTTTCAGTTCTTTTTGAGAAAGAATTTGTTTGTTTAGCGGATCAATGAGCGAATACGACATGGCTGCTCTTTCTTCCTTAATGATCACTTCATCCAATTTGCCCGATGGTTGCAATTTGATTACTATTTGTAAGTCTTGTTTCGGATTATAAATCGTATCATTTAAATAACCGATGTATGAAATGATTAAAGCATCAGGCAACTTTGCCGGCAAGGCTATTTCAAAAATTCCGTTATTGTTTGTGGTGGTACCTTTTTTGGCATTCATCCAATATACGCTGGCACCTATCAGCGCTTTTTTATCCGTGGCATCAACTACCACTCCTTTTATTTGGCCATGAGCAATCAATTGCCCAAACACCAATAACATAAATAAAAGATATTTCATTGTATTTAATTAAGGGTTAAACCATATGTGTATTGCGATAGAAATCAATCTATCGGAAACGTGGTTTTGTGCCTTAAATTAAATAGGTATTGATAAATGAAAGGTAAGTTTGTTTGCGCAAATGCAGTAAAGGAGGTGGGTTGGTTTGAATCAGAGTTGCATGTAATTCAGGTAAGTTGCTTGGCAACACTTCAAAACTAAACCTTAATTGAGGCAATATATGCCCTGCCTGTTGTAAGGGTTTTTGAACCAACGTTTCATCATCTAACTTTAAATGCAAGTAGGCGTAATCACAACAATTGTTGGAAGATGTATTTTTAACTTTTTCAGGTTTTTTGTTTTTTCTGCAACAATCTTCTTCTGCACTTTGAAGTTGTTTAGGCGCCTCATGGTTACATTCATCTTTAATGTTGGTGAGTGATACCATCACCTTCCCATTTTCAGCCGCACAAATCATTTTAAACACCGATACGCCTGAGTAAGCTGCAACAATGAGCAAACTCAGCAAATAAACCGATATGTGTTTAAAAACGGATTTCATTTTGATGAAACAAATTTAAACGCATTTTTCGCTTAAATAAAAGTTAAATTAAAATGTTGCAAATCCTTTTAATGATTGTGTAAAATTGGTTGCCTCTAAATACTTTCGTTAATATTTCGACCGGAGCTGTTTACATGGATTATATTAAAGCTGTTTTGCGTATGATACCCCACCGATACGCATACTTAATAAAGCTTTATGTGGTGGGGTTATTGTGTTTTGCCTTGTTGAGGCTGGTGTTAATTTTTTACACCATTAACCAACCTATTGGATTTTATGAGGTTTTTACAACATGTTTAATTGGGCTTAGGTTTGATGCGTTTGTAATGGCTTATTTTGTGGCGCCTCCTTTACTGCTTATTTATTTACATGAGTTGTTTCAGTGGAAACGTAAATTAATTCCTGCCCTATTGGTTTACTATTTTGCCTTGGGTTTTCCGCTTTTGATATTTATCACCCTTGCAGATATTCCTTATTTTAAATTCTTTAGGAACCGTTTGTCGGAGGCTTCCTTTCAATGGTTAGATAATTTAGGTGTAGTTACGGAAATGATTATCACCAATCCTGTAAACTTATTGTTTTTGGTGATTGCTTTATTGAGTGTAGTTGTAGCGTTGAAATGGAGTTATAAATCCGGGAAACAACATTTATTTAACCCCGGTTCGAATGAGTTGGCAAATGGTAAATTAAAGTTAAGCTTATTGTTTGTGGTTTGTGCCTCTCTGGTATTTATGGGTATGCGTGGTCGTTTGGATCATCCGTTGAGAGAGGGTGATGCTTTTTGGAGTGATAATCCGGTTTTAAATCAAATGGGATTAAATCCAATTTTTACGATTATTAAAAGTTATGAGGCTCAGGCGGATTTAATGGACAACCAACAAGCTTTGTCATTAGTCAATACCTACCTTGGAATAAATACTGTAATTGATTCTATTTCTCCAATTGCTCATCTGGAAAAAAGTAATCAGCAACTGATTAAACCCAATATTGTCGTGGTGCTTATGGAAAGCATGAGTGCCAATTACACAGGCCTATATCAAAAAAAGGGTTATACACCTCATTTAGATAGTTTGGCCAAACAATCATGGTTTTTTAAAGAGGCTTACAGTGCCGGTGTTCACACCAACAATGGCGTGTTTTCTACCTTATATGGTTTTCCGGCCATTAAACGCATCCGCCCTATGAGCACAGTACCACTTCGCAAATACTCGGGTTTGCCTTACACCTTAAAACAATTAGGCTACACCAATTTGTTTTTTACCAGTCATGATAAAATGTTTGATAACTTAGGTGCATTTTTACCTTACAATGATTTTGATAAACTCTACAGCCAATGTGATTATCCCAAAAGTGAAGTGGTAGGCCCGTTTGGTGTGCCCGATCATTTTTTATTCGATTTTTCACGCAAACATTTTCCAACCGGAAATCAACCATTTTTTGCCACTATTCTTACCACATCCAATCACGATCCTTATATTTTACCGACACAGTTTAAAGGAAATTATACAAGTAAAGAATTAAATGCTGTGCAATATGCCGATTGGTCGATTGGACAATTTATGCAAGCTTGCAAAAAACAACCTTGGTATGAAAATACAGTATTTGTATTTATAGCTGATCATGGATTGAATGTTGGCGACAACCCATACAGCTTGCCTTTAAGCTATCATCATATTCCCCTCATTATTCATGCTCCAAAAATTTTAGGGGCACCACAGCAGTTTGATTTTTATGTACAGCAAACGGATGTTTACCCGGTGATTATGGATATCATACATGCATCTTATATCAATAATACGTTGGGAATAGATGTGATGAAACATCACAGGGAGTTTGTTTATTTTTCAGCAGATGATAAAATGGGTTGCTTAAATAACGAGTGGCTTTACATTTATCATTTTGGCGGCATAGAGTATTTGCATAAATACCAAAACCATGATTTGAAAAACTATGCAACTGAATATCCTCAACAACTGCAGCGGATGAAACAATATGCGTTTTCGCAAACCCAAGCTTCCGAGTGGTTATTCAAACAAAACAAAACCGCAGTTACTGCCGCAAAATAACCGATTAATAGAACTTCTTAAAACCAATGGCTGTACGTGCCTCTTGCAGTGTTTTGGCTGAACTTTCTCTTGCTTTTTCAGCTCCGGTTTTGGCAATATTCGCCAACAACACATCATCAGCTTTAATAGCTTCAATTTTTTCTCTGATTGGCGTTAAAAAGGTAATGATATCTTCTGCTAATTGTTTCTTTAAATCGCCATAACGAATGCTACAAGTTGCATAAGCATCCGTAAAATGTTTAAGTGTATCTTCGGTTGAAACCACTTTCATTAAATCGAACAAATTTTGCACCGGTTGGGTAGGAGGCGTATTTGGCTCGGTAGGACCGGCATCTGTAACAGCTTTACTCATTTTTTTGCGAATCAATTCAGGTGAATCAACTAAGTTAATTACATTGTTGTCGCCATCGCTTTTACTCATTTTTCCACCACCTTGTAGGCCGGGAATTTTCACCAACTCACTGCCGTAATTAAAGGCTTGCGGCTCAGGAAAAAGTTCAATATTGTACATGCGGTTAAAACGGTTTCCAAAAGTGCGGGCCATTTCTAAGTGTTGTTCTTGATCTTTTCCTACAGGCACTTTAACCGCTTTATGAATAATAATATCAGCCGCCATTAAAACCGGGTAGGTGAGTAAGCCTGCATTAATATTGTTGGGTTGGGTTCTTGCTTTTTCTTTAAACGATGCTACACGTTCCAATTCACCTTTATAAGCATGCATGTTTAACAACATATAAAGCTCCGGTATTTCAGGTAAATCACTTTGAATATACATAGCACATGCCTCCGGATTTATGCCACAGGCAATGTACTCGGCCAATACTTGTTTTACATTGTTGTGTAAATCTGCCGGGTTTGGGTGAGTAGTAAGGGAGTGATAATCGGCTATAAAAAAATAGCAATTGTATTCGTGCTGCATTTTAATAAAGTTGCGCACGGCACCAAAATAATTTCCTAAATGTAAAGTTCCGGTGGGGCGAATGCCGCTCACTACAATTTCTTTAGTCATGCAGCAAAGTAAATAAAACCCAAGGCTACAAACAAATGGTAAGTAAGGATGAGGGAAAAAGAAAAATTAGGTTTAACGGTTTATTTTATGTTTTAACACCCTCCCTCTTTCACGCTCTTCAGGAGTATGAATTTTACTGAGCAGTACATTGGTATCCCAAATCCAGCGCAAACGCTCTTCAAGGCTCCACTTTTGGTGAGCCTCCAATTGTTCGGGTGTTACGGTATAGTTAAAGCCCTTGTTAGCGTTTTCTAATTTTGGTTTAATGGGTTCTTTCATCACCTATAAGATGTATCAGAGTTATACCCTATCCCTTTTGTCCAGCTAATAAATACATTACCGCCATGCGGGTAGCTACACCATTTTCTACTTGGTCTAAAATAATGCTGTGTTTGCTGTCGGCAACATCGCTGGTTATTTCTACTCCACGGTTAATGGGGCCGGGATGCATAATCACAATTTCTTTGTTGAGTTTGTCCAAACGATCCTTATCCAAACCATACAACATGCTGTATTCGCGTAGGCTCGGGAAGTATTTTATGTCTTGGCGTTCCAGTTGTATGCGCAACATATTGGCCACATCACACCAATTTAAGGCTTTCATTAAATCGTGTTCTACTTTTACACCTAAGCTTTCAATGTGTTTTGGAATCAGTGTTGTTGGTCCACAAACCATAACTTCGGCACCCAATTTTTTAAGGCAATAAATATTAGATAAGGCCACACGTGAGTGGGTAATATCACCTACAATTACTACTTTTTTGCCTTTAACCGTACCCAGTTTTTCACGGATAGAATAGGCGTCTAATAGAGCTTGTGTAGGATGCTCGTGTGTACCGTCACCGGCATTTATAATTTGTGCTTTTACGTGTTGTGCTAAAAATTGACAAGCTCCGGGGGCAGGGTGGCGCATCACCACCATATCAACCTTCATGGCCAAAATGTTATTTACCGTATCTATTAAGGTTTCACCTTTTGAAACTGAGGAAGAGGAAGCGGAAAAATTCACTACATCTGCGCTTAATCTTTTTTGTGCCAGTTCAAATGAAATACGTGTTCGGGTTGAGTTTTCAAAGAAAATATTCGCCACGGTAACATCTCTCAGTGAAGGAACCTTTTTGATGGGGCGGTTAATGATGGCTTTAAAATTATCGGCCGTTTCAAAAACCAACTCAATATCATCACGTGTGATATCTTTGATTCCGAGGAGGTGAGGCTGACTAAATTTTTTACTCATTGTGGCGTTATGCTTTGCTTTTTATGATGATGCATTGGTAATAATATGCACCAAATCTTGTTTGCTATTTTCTTTCCACTCTACCTTCACCTTATCATTGGCTCTGGTATCTACGGCAATACCTGTATAGTCGGGTTGAATAGGCAGATGTCTGCTGTATCTTCTATCTACCAACACCAATAACTCAACCTTTGCAGGTCGGCCAAAATCGGTTAGGGCATCTAATGCACTGCGTATGGTTCTTCCGGTGTATAACACATCATCAATAATCACGATGTTTTTATCTTGAACCGTAAAATCAATGCGCATTTCACTCGGTATAATTTGCTCATTGCCTCTTCTGAAATCATCTCGATAGAAGGCAATATCCAATTCACCGTAAAGTACTTTGTTATTGTTGAGTATTTGGCTGATACGTGTATGTATTCTTCTGGAGAGGTAAATGCCACGTGGTTGTAATCCAATTAATGCGGTATTTGAAAAATCACCGTGTTTTTCAATGAGCTCAAAACATAACCTGTCAATGGTAATGTCGAGTTGTTTTTTTTCAAGGATTACTTTGGCATTCATGTAATATGGGATCAATCCTCCAACACCGTTTTATCATCAATGGTGTTGTGGCAAATATCGGTATAAGTTTTAGTTTTTTATCAAGCCATCAATTATTTCGTTTCCGATAACGCTAAAATCAGGTCAAACTCTTCAACTTTCAATGGACTCACACTTAATCGGCCTTGACGCACCAACGCAATATTTTGAAGTCCTTTATGTGCTTTGATTTGCTCTAGTGTTATTGACTTTTTAAGTTTCTTAAATGGGGCCAAATCAACCACTACCCAGTTAGGGTCTTCTGTGGTAGGGTCTTGATAAGATTCTTTTACCACTTTGGCAATTCCTACAATTTCTTTGCCTTCGTTGCTGTGGTACCACATTACCAAGTCGCCTTTTTTCATGGCTTTTAAATTATTGCGTGCTTGGTAATTTCTAACACCATCCCAAAAGGTTTTTTTGTCTTTTTCAAATTGTTCCCAACTGTATTTAAAGGGTTCTGATTTAACGAGCCAATAATTCATACCTCAAACATAATTATTTCCAACCTGCAAATGAAAGTATGGGGCAAAAAAAATCCCAACCTTTTAGGGTTGGGATTTGTATGTATTCAATCAAAGAAATTATTGATCGTTTCCTTTTTCTAACTGAGCTTTTAAAGCAGCTAAACCTTCAACTTCAGCAAATGTTGATTTTTCATTGCTGTCGTTAATTTTCTTAGCAGTTTTGGTTGCTTTGTCTTTATCATCAGTACGTTTTTTCTCATCAGCTTTTTTCTCCTCAATCGCGTCAGCTTTCCAAATGGCTGTATGTGAAACCACAATACGTTTGTTTTCTTTGTTAAACTCAGTTACTTTAAACTCAAGTACATCATCTTCCTTAGCGGTTGATTTGTCTTCGCGTTGTAATTGTTTAATAGGAGCATAACCTTCAACACCGTAAGGTAATGCAATAGTTGCACTCTTATCTTCAATTTTCAACACAGTTCCTTCGTGTACCGAACCAAGTGTGAAGATGGTTTCAAACGTATCCCAAGGATTTTCGTCTAATTGCTTATGACCTAAGCTTAATCTGCGGTTTTCTAAATCAACCTCAAGTACCATTACATCAAGTTCTTGATCTTTCTTTACAAACTCAGCAGGATGCTTAATTTTCTTGGTCCAGCTTAAATCACTTACGTGAACTAAACCGTCAACACCTTCTTCAAGCTCAACAAATAAACCGTAGTTGGTTAAGTTACGTACAACACCTTTGTGGCGTGAACCAACAGGATATTTTACGTTAATGTCAACCCAAGGATCGGCTTTTAATTGTTTAATGCCTAATGACATCTTACGCTCGTCCTTATCTAAAGTTAAGATAACGGCTTCTACCTCGGCACCTAACTTCCTAAAGTCAGGAGGGCTGCGGAAGTGTTGGCACCAGCTCCTGTCGCTATCGTGACTTCAAGCTGCAACCCCAGGCGCAAGGTCCAG
>JBKDBG010000122.1:0-17212 GCA_046314755.1 Bacteroidota bacterium
TCGTCATAATCTTTACCCGTTCCGATATTCATTTGTTGATACACTTGGCGGCTATCAGCACTGATGATTTCTGCATTCATAGCATAGGCCAGTTTGGCGGCTAATTTTGTTTTACCGCTTGCTGTTGGTCCTAATATCACAATCACAGGATGTGCCATGCTTACAAATGTAACACATATTTGGTACTGCCTGATGTATAGAGCTTATGCAGATTGGGGTTTACATTGGTTTGAGCATCGGCAAGAAGTATTCTTTTTTGGATAGAAGTGTCATAATAAAACAGTTGGTGGGGGATGACTTCAACAGGATTAAATCCCGCTTGTTTAAAACCTTCTCCCGTTCCCCAATCGTTATCGGTATACGTCATGATATGCGTGGCTGAAGTTTGATGTACAAAACAGGAAATAATTTTACTTAAACCTGCCGTTATTACACAATCACTTTTGGTGGCAAAACGCTCCAACTCATAACTACGGTAATAGGTTGGTCCGTCATACATAATTCTACTTTTACTAAAAGTGGCCACCGCTATATTTTCTTTTTCAAATTGCAGGGCCAGTTTGTAATAAGCATTGGTTGGCCTCAGTAAATGGTGCTGTAATAAGAAGGAATGAGCAGCTTGTTTATCAATTCTTGTACACTCACACTTACGCGCAAAAATCTTTTTGCCTTTTCCAAGTTGTATTTGTATGCGATTAATAATGGTTTGTTGGTGTTGCTTCCAAATATCTTCCCAAATGTGAATCACTTTTTCATTACCGGAACGAATATTTATGTTCACATGGTGCAGTAAGTTTTTTTCGGGGTTGATGGTAAAGTATAAATCAAGTGGAATAAAATGTAACCATAATTGTTTGGATGCTAAGTAGTAGCAAGGAAATGGGGTATCTGCTCGATTTAATCGAATAAATTGTTG
The DNA here is from genome assembly GCA_046314755.1 of Bacteroidota bacterium. GTDB lineage: Bacteria > Bacteroidota > Bacteroidia > UKL13-3 > UKL13-3 > UBA6183. The sequence goes on from JBKDBG010000122.1 coordinate 917, forward strand.
TTCCATTGCAAAGGCTTCAAATGTATTAAGCTGCATGGCCTTTGTAATTTAAATCCTTTTTTACCTGTTCCAACACATTGTATACAATCGGGCAAATGCTGTAGTTTTCCCACAAGCTGCGTTTGTATTTCATATCTTTTTGATCAAGATGTGGGTAGCCCGCACAAGCTTTTGGCCTTTGTGTATAAATAGAACATTTACAATCTTTTAAAAAAAGACAGGGTTTTTGTTTTAAAAATCTTGCATGCCCATCGGTTGCTGTATGTTCATGAATGAAATTTTGTAAAGGGATTTGAGCAGCTTGGGCTAATATGGGAATTTCATCGTTTTCTATTCCGGGATCAAGTTTTTTACAACAGTTGCCGCAACGGGTGCAATCAATCAGTTGTTGAACCGCTGTGTAATGTTTGTGAATCAAACGGTCTACTTCCTCACTTTTAATGGAGCGCAAAAACTTCTTAAAAAAGATATTCTCAATCACTTTTGTTTTTGCAACCAATGATAATTCTTCAGGTGAATGAATATACTCCATACTTCAAAACTAATCATTAAAAAAAAATATTGACCGATATACATTTTTAGTTTTAAAATTATTTGCGTGATTTGTGTCATGCGTTGGTACTATCCCATACTTGCTGCCCCTATTCAAGTGTTTTTTTACTTGCCCTTGTTTGTATTATATCGTTTCTCAGATGTAATATATGTATTGATGTATTATGTGATTGGTTACAGGCGCAAGGTGGTACGCACCAATTTAACCAACGCCTTTCCTCATTATTCAACCGGAAAAATCATTCAAATAGAAAAGGCCTATTACAAGTATATGGTTGATTTAATTTTCGAGACCTTAAAGTTAATCAGCTTCACGCCAAAACAATTATTAGGCAGAATGACCTTTGATGAGGAAAGTACTAAGTTGTTTCATGATAGGGCCAAACAAAATAAATCATGCATTATGGTACTGGGCCATCTAGGAAATTGGGAGTGGGGCGGACAAGCCTTTGGATGTTTAACCAACTTGCATGTTACAGGTATATATCATCCATTATCAAGTCCATTTTTCGAGTGGCTTACCTACAAGTTTCGATCAAGGTATGCTACGAGAATGATTCCCATGAGTACGGTATTAAAAGTGATGATGAAAGAACAAAACGAATTTAGAATCACTGCCTTTATTGCTGATCAAACGCCTTTGCCTGAGCATGCGTATTGGGTTAATTTTTTAAATCAAGACACTCCTGTTTTTACGGGAACGGAAAAGTTGGCAAAACGTTTTAATCAAAGTGTGATATATGCCGGTTGTGTGAAAAACGGAAGGGGACGATACCACGTAACATTTGAGTTAATTACAGATAACCCTGCAGAGTTTAAAGAAGAAGAATTAACCCAAATACATACGGCTATGTTAGAGCGTGATATTATTAAGCAGCCTGAAATTTGGTTATGGAGCCATAAGCGCTGGAAACATAAACGAAATCCTAATAATACCTGATAGGTACTTTCTCCATATAATTGGATACGGCTTTTAATGTTCCTTTGGGTATAAATCGGTATCCTACGTGAAGTCTTGCATCGCCTAACGCCAAGAGCAGGTTAATATTTTTGTTCAATTCATAATTATACGTATCGGCCACGCTTCTCATCCCAATAAAAAAACGATTGCTGTTGTAGCCAATGGCAATTCGTGCAATACCTCTTCCGCTAATTTGTAACAGGTTAGATTGGGCATTGTTATCTGCATTAAATTGATGGTGTTGCAGCATAATTCCAAGCGAGGGTGCAATGGTGAAAAAAAATCTTTTTATTACGAACGTATGGGCATAGCCGGGCATCACACTCGCAGCATAAAAGGCACCACTTTTTATTCTATCCTTGTTTTGGAATGACAGGGTTAACTCATCAGGGACAATGGCATCGGGGTTACTAAGTTTTAGGTAACTCAATGATACATTAAACAGGGCGGATCCTGCACTTCTTTTTTGAATCTCATTAAATAAAAAACTAGATCGCATCGAAAACTTTTTGTGGTTGAACAGATAGGTGTAATTTAAACCAACTGTACGCATGCGCATTTCCGGTAAAATCGGGTAGGTGTTATACCTTGTTCTAAGCGAATCAACTTCCTTATAATTATTGATGTAAAACCCTTTGTAAAAAATAAAGAAGGCATCAACAATGTGTTTTTTGCCGTACATGTGAACGCCTAAATCAAACTCACTGGTTTTGCCTTTGTTGGGTTCTTGAAATTGATCAGGCGAATACACCAATGATAATCCTAACCATTTGTGTTGCAAACGTATGCCTAATCCGCCAATATCATTAGCCTTTAATTCTAACCTTTTTTGGGCATCAATGGTTAAGGTGTTGTTTTGTGCCATGGAATAAATTGATATTCCTATTTCCTTGGTTCTATTATCAATATAGAAGGCTCTCGTTGAATCTATGCCTTGTGCTTGGCAATTATGATTCAACACTAAAAAACAAAAACTAATCAGGAGCGATTTCAAGGATACAAAGCTAATTAATCTTTTGTTGGCATTTTGTGTTTTGAAATTAAAGCCTTGTTTATCAACCTTATAAAGTGTACATTCAAAAAATGTATTGACAATATATGTATATACATTAAATTTGAATCGTAATGAAAATTGAAGAGGCCATCAAGCAAAAAGCATTTAAATCAGAAAGCGAAAAGCTGGTGATTAATCTTGCTTACACTGCAGGGTGGCTTGCAGGTGAGCAGCATCGTTTTTTTAAACCTTATGGTATATCCGTTCAGCAATACAATGTGTTACGAATACTCAGAGGACAAAAAGGAAATCCGGTGAGTTTGGGTTTGATACAAGAGCGCATGTTGGATAAGATGAGTAATGCATCAAGGTTGGTGGAGAAATTAAAGTTGAAAAAACTGATTGACAGGCGGGTTTGTAAATCAGACAGAAGGCAAGTGGAAGTAGTGATTACCGAGTTGGGATTGACTTTACTTACACAAATCGATGAAGCTCGAATTCAAATGGAACATATCACTTCCAATTTAAATGAAAACGAAAAACAAATATTCAATCAATTATTGGATAAACTAAGAGAAAACAAAGAATAACTAAAGTAAAAAACATGAAAAAGCTATCAATTTTAGCTGCTATTGCCGGATTAGCAATGACAGTTATCGCGACTACAAGTCCGAAAAAAGAAAATGCAGCAACTTTAAAGTTAGATGCAGCACAATCAACTTTTAAATGGCATGCCAAAAAAGTAACAGGTGAACACTGGGGTTATGTGAAATTTAGCGATGGTGTAGTAACGGTTGAAAACAAAAAATTAACCGGAGGTACATTTAACGTAGATATGAGTACGATTGATTGCCAAGATCTTCAAGGTGAATATAATGGTAAGTTAATTGGTCACTTAAAATCAGATGATTTCTTTTCGGTTGATAAATTCAAAACCTCAACTTTAAAAATTAAAACATTATCGCCAATTGCCGGTGCAAAAGCAGGCAGCAACAATTACAATGTAACTGCAGATTTAACCATCAAAGGAATTACTAAAGAAGTAGCGTTCCCGGCTCAAATCATTGTTGCCAAAGATAAAGTTATTGCCAACGCTGAGTTTGATATCGACCGCACCGCGTATGATATTAAATATGGTTCAGGTAAATTTTTCGAAGGCTTAGGTGATAAAATGATTAACGACAACTTTAACGTAAAAGTTAGAATAGTAGCAGGAAAATAAATCCAATCATTTCCTTAAAAAAAAGCTGTCGTATTTTTGCGACAGCTTTTTTTATGCTTAACTTTTTATAATTCTCAATCGATATCGCGGTTGTCCGTTCATAAGCAATGGCTTATTACTATTCCTACTGTCTGCTTTTTTGTTGGCAAGCACAATACCGGAGGTGAGCACCGCTCCCGATCCTAAGAAAATAGCTGTTCCTATTCCTGTTGGTTCTACCAACATGGAAATACCTGAAACAAGAAAAGTAAATCCTCCAACGGTGGAGAGTACCACACCTGCAACCGTTTTTAAAACACCATTTGAATTTAAATATCTTCTGTTTTCGTTAAAAGAACTAATTCTGAAAATATTCGTTACGTATTTTGGATTCAGCACGTATACGCTGTCTTCCGTTACAAATAAAAAGGTGGTATCATAAACAGCATCAAAGTAGCCAAGTAAGTTTAAACTGTCAAAAGCAGTAATTTCATACGGTTTATTCTCGCGTACTTCTTTATAGCTGTTGTGGAGTCCATCTACCACAAATAATCTGGGCTTTGGCCCTTTTGCAGCAAATGAGTTGAGCACAAGGAGCAGGGAAATGGATAACAAAAAATGTTTCATACAATCATTTTTAGACACTGGCGTGTGAAATTTTTTCTAGTTTATTTTTATCCAATATACGAATTTTTTTACCATCCAACTCAATCAACTTATCGCTTTTAAATTCGCTTAGCAGCCTAATTACGGTTTCGGTTGCCGTACCAACAATATTTGCAATGTCTTCTCTTGGCAAAGTAATTGCGATTACATCTGAATCGAGGGTATTTGATTTGAATGTGGCGTGTAAAAACAACAAGGCTTCTGCCAAACGTTCACGTACACTTTTTTGAGCCAAGCTTTGCACACGTTCTTCCACTACACCTAATTCATGGCTTAATGCCTTCATGAGTTCTTTGCTCATGGCTGCATTTTCATCTATAATATTTAAAAATACATTTTTAGGGATGAAACAAGCCACGGTATCTTCTAAACACACGGCAGACGAAACAAGAGGCTCATCCGCAATTAAAGCTCTGTAAGCAATTACATCACCGGGTTGTGCAAAACGTAAAATTTGTTCTTTCCCATCATGGTTAGTTCTCACTAACTTAATCACACCGCTCACAATACAATAAACGCCCATAGGAATGGCGCTTTCATTAAATATCAGTTCACCTTTTTTATAGGTGGCACATGTTTTTGCGGCTTCTATGAGTTCAGCCTGAGAACTAGTGCAATGGTTTAAAAATGCAATCTTATTCGATTCACAAAGTTTATAGTCCATATGAGCTCTGTGCATGCTGTTTATTTTATGGTGTGTTCAAATATAGCAAAATTTTGCAGCCGACCGCTATTTCATGCCTAACCAAGCGCTAAAATATGCAAGTTGTTGTTTGGTAGGGTTGTTGATTTGCGAAAGAAATTTATCCCCATTTGGCTTTTGAATCAGCTCACAACCAATACGTGCACACGCTTTATTCATCGCTTCATCCCAGGCACCAATACCATGAATAATTTTCTCAAAATACGTGTCAAAAGATTGTTGTCCGTATTGTTCGAGCAGGTTTTTGTAAAGTTCTTCGGTATAGCCTATGTGTTTTTTCACGCATTGATCGTATAGCGCTCTCATCACATCATGTAAACGATATTTCCCTTTACTTCCTTCTATAATCATGGTATCTGCAATAAATGCAGCAATCATGCCTTCAATATAAATAGAAACCTTGCGTGCTAAAATGCCCGATACATAACCATCAAGCCATGTATCCCAACTTGATTCTGCTACACTGTAATGGTTTCTTGCAGGATTATTAAAATGTCTTTTTAAATCACTGCTAAAACTCTCGGCATATTGTTCCCAATTCCAAACACCACTTTCCAAAAGCATTAAATCTCCATAATAAGTTGTTACGCCTTCATACACGTAGCCTAAGGTGCTGTAGTTTTCTTTTGTAAAATCATACGGAAGCATTTCAGCGGGTCTAATTCTTTTGATATTCCATAAATGAAACAATTCATGCGAACTGATGGCGAGTAAATCATGATAAAATTCTTCTTCCGTTTGGTCAGGCAGTTGGCCCATGGCTATAACGGTGCTGTTTAAGTGTTCAACTCCATGGCGAGCAGGGTAGGGGTGAATCAAATAAAGAAAATGATATTCACTGCAAGGTAATTCGCCAAATATGGCAGTTTGTGTTTGGGTGTATGCAGCAGTATCACTTTTTAATCGAGTGATGTCAAAAGGATGCTTTCCTTGAAACCAAAAATGAATGTTGGTGTTGTTCACTTGAATCTGATGGTGTTCCATTGTGTTGGATGCAATAATGGGAGAATCGGCCAGGTAATCAAAATTGGGAGCAGTAAAGGAATGTTTCCCAATTTGGTTTAATTGGCCTGCCACAACCACATCATCATTTACCATAAAATCAATGGTGTAGGATTCATCCATTCGTCCTTCTACATACATAAAACAATGTACAGGGTTTATGTATAAATAATTGGCATCAGCATAACATGCTCCGGCATCGGGCTGGTTGGCGTAATACTGATAATCAATGCGAATGGTTTTGATCCCTTTGGTATGAATATGCCAACGATCTTTGGTTACTTTTTGAAATTTTACGGGGTTATTTTGTTCATCATAAACTTGGAACCAACGCACATTTTTTGCAAAGTTTTGCAATTCATATCGTCCGGGTCTCCAAGCCGGCAATTGCACTTCAATAAAATCTTGGTGAATATGCGGAATGGTATACTCCAGTTGAATAAAATGCTCAATGGCATCAGCAACAGATACTTTATAATGCATGTGATAAAATTAGTTTAATACCCAATAATAGGTTTTCAAATGTATGAAATACGATGATTAAAAATCCTCTTGCATCACTCCCAAACCAAATAAGGCAAAGTCATACTTCACCGGGTCTTTGGCATCAAATGTTTTAAGCACTTCGGTTAATTCAACGGCAGCTTGCCAATCGCTTTGGGTACGTTGCAGTAAGCCCAGTTTGGTAGCAACACGTTGCACATGCAAATCTAACGGACAAATCAGCTGAGCCGGCTTAATTTCATTCCAAATGCCGAAGTCAACGCCATGGTTATCCTTTCTTACCATCCAGCGTAAATACATATTGATGCGTTTGCAGGCCGATTTTTGTTTTGGAGAAGCCACATGTTTATATGTACGTTGCGGTACGTGGGCTAAACCAAAAAATATATCTCTAAAATGATTCAGTGCTCCTTCAATGTTGCTGTCCTTTTTTGAAATACCATTGCTAAAGGCTTGCTCTAAACTATTATGTTTTTTATACCAATGTTGTAAAAAAGCTACTGTATACAACAAGTCGGTATCGTTAAAAGTGCGGTGTTTAAAGTTTAATAGTGCGCGTAAATCGGTTTGTTGGTGTTGTGTGATGAATTGAAAAGGTTGTTGATCCATGCGTTGAATCAACTCTTTACATTTATTAATAATGGTAATTCTTTGGCCCCAAGCAAAAATTGCTGCAAAAAATCCCATTATTTCAATGTCTTGTTTGCGTGTAAACAAATGAGGTATGGCAATAGGGTCATGCGGAATAAAGTCGGGGTGATTATATTTCCTATAATACCTGTTTAAAATAGATTTTACTTGATGTGTTTGGTTTGGCATGCGGTGCAAATTAACAAAATACCCTTACACCATTCATGTAAAGAGTATTGTTTATATGAATTGCTTGTATTTGATTTGCTTTAAATAATAATCGCATGAAATTAAAAACAATAATCATGTTATCCGCCATGGGAACAGGCACTATGATGTATAGTTGTAAAAGTGACAACAAAGCTGCCGGAGCGCAGTCAAATCAACAATTTGAAGTAGAATGTGATCGTTTTGCCGATTTGGAAGTATTGCGTTATGAAATACCCGGTTTTGAAACTTTAACTCCTCAACAAAAAGAGTTGGCCTACTATTTATATGAGGCGGCAAATGCAGGACGAGATATTATTTACGATCAAAAATACAAACATAACCTCACCATTAGAAAAACGCTTGAGGCTATTATAGAAACACATGGAGCTGCTCAACAATCAGAAGATTGGAACAAGCTATTGGTTTACGCCAAACGTGTATTTTTCTCTAATGGCATTCATCACCACTATAGTAATATGAAGTTTGTGCCTGAGTGCAGCTATGAGTATTTTGCTGATTTGGTAAAAAATACCGACCCCAACAAACTTCCTTTAAACGGAAAAACCATTGATGCGTTTTTAGCAGAAATGAAACCTGTTATTTTTGATCCAAAAGTAGATGCAAAAATTGTGGACTTATCACCCAATATTGATAATGTAAAAGCTTCGGCCAATAATTTTTATGAAGGCGTAACACAAGCAGAAGTTGAGGCATATTACAATGCACGTATCAATAAAAACGATGAAACACCAATTTCGTGGGGGTTGAACAGCAAAATGATAAAAGAAAACGGACAATTGGTGGAGAAGGTTTGGAAAGTTGGCGGTATGTATTCGCCTGCCATCGAAAAAATAGTGTATTGGTTAGAAAAGGCCATTCCTGTTGCCGAAAATGAACAACAAAGAAAAACCTTACAATTATTGGTTGAATATTACAAAACCGGTGATTTAAAAAAGTGGGATGAATACAATATTTCATGGGTAGCTGATACAGCCAGCAGATTAGATGTGGTAAACGGTTTTATTGAAGTGTATGGTGATGCCATTGGTAAGCGTGCCTCGTATGAATCGGTTGTTTCCATGAAAGACCTAGAAGCTACTAAGCGCATTGCAACCATAGCAGCCAATGCACAATGGTTTGAAGATAACTCTCCTATTATGCCTGAACACAAAAAGAAAGAAGTGAAGGGCATCACAGCCAAAGTAATTACGGTTATTCAAGAAGCAGGAGATGCAGCTCCATCAACGCCAATTGGTATTAACTTGCCAAACGCCAATTGGATTCGTCAACACCACGGATCTAAATCGGTATCATTAAGCAATATTGTACATTCATACAATGTGGTAGGAGCAAAAAGCCCGATGATGAAAGAATTTGCTTTGACGGAAGAAGAAATTGAGCGTAATAAAAAATATGGCGCACTTGCCGGTGATTTACATACCGATATGCATGAAGTAATCGGCCATGCATCCGGTCAAATCAACAAAGGCGTTGGTGATCCGGATCAAACTTTAAAAAATTATGCCAGCACATTAGAAGAAGCACGTGCCGACTTAGTGGCTTTGTATTTTGTATATGATCAAAAGTTGGTTGATATTGGTGTAATGCCAAGTATTGAAGTTGGAAAATGTGAATACGATAACTACATCCGAAATGGATTGATTACCCAATTAACCCGTTTGCAACTTGGTGAAAATTTAGAAGAGGCGCATATGCGCAACCGTCAGTTAGTGGCCAAATGGGCTTATGAAAAAGGTAAAGCAGAGAATGTGATTGAATGGGTGAAAAAAGACGGCAAAACATACATTAAAGTGAATAACTATGAAAAATTACGTGAGTTGTTCGGTCAATTATTAAAAGAAATTCAACGCATAAAATCTGAAGGTGATTACAAAGCCGCAACCGCTTTGGTGGAAGGTTATGGTGTGCAAGTTGACCAAGAATTATTGAAAGAAGTAAAAACACGTTTTGAGAAACTTAATGTAGCTCCATACAAAGGATTTGTTCAGCCTAAACTTGTTCCTGTTATGGATGGCGATAAAATGGTTGATGTAAAAGTAGAGTACCCTGCTGATTTCTTAAATAATCAATTAGAGTTAGGCAGAAGCTACAATTATTTACCTGTAAATAATTAATATTCCATTATCTTTAAACCACTTCAATTTGGCATCATTCATGCTACTTTTGAAGTGGTTTATTTTTTATATACCATGAAAAAAGCAATCACTTTTATTCTTTCGTTGGCATTTGTTTTTGCAACGCAAGCACAATCGTTACAGTTTGGTTTAAAAGCAGGAGTGAATCAATCGCAACTGAGTAAATCGCCCAATACCATTAATTCTGATTTTACATTAAGTTATGTTGGCGGAGCTTACATGCAATTAAGTGCTTTGGGTTTGTTGGTAATGCCTGAGGTGTTATTTACGCAACGAAAAGGGGTATTTCAAGACATGAATACGAAACAAGAGTTGGTTAATTCATTAACTTATATGGATGTGCCTTTATTGGTTGGATATAAGTTGGCTATCTTTAGAGCGTATGCCGGCCCGAATTTCCAATTTTTATTGGATGCTTCTCAAAGTGGTTCGGGTACAAACGACCCTAATTTTAGCAGAAAAAGTTTTAATGATGCCGTGGTTGGAATACAAGCCGGAGTTGGCTTAAATATTTGGAAAATTTGTGTTGATTTAAGATATGATACTAATGTAAGCAATGTTGGAAAAGTGGTGAACACTGTATCAGGCGCACGAGTAAATTACAGCACACGAGCCAGTATGTATCAGCTTACTGTAGGTTATCGGTTGTTTTAATTATGCATATTGAGTTATTCCGAGAAATTTGTTTGTCGTTAAAAGGTGTTGAAGAAACATTTCCTTTTGGGGAAGATGTGCTGGTTTACAAAGTACTTGGTAAAATATTTGCCTTAACTTCTTTTAGCGGTCACGATAGCTGCAACTTAAAATGTAATCCCGATTATGCTATTGAATTGCGAAGTGAATATTCAGCTGTTCAGCCCGGATATCACATGAATAAGCAACATTGGAATACCATCACTTATAACCTAGATTTACCCGATGCTTTATTGCGTGATTTGATTAAACATTCTTATGATTTAGTGGTAGCTTCATTACCTAAAAAACAACAACAGTTGTTGGCTACCCTTTAAGGCAAATACATTTTGTTGTGAATGAGGTTGAAGTGGTAGGTTTGTAAAGTAGCTTTTATTTGTTGAGTTAGGCTATCAATTTTTGGTTGATAAGCAGCTTGATTGATTAAGTTGTTTTGCATTAAACTATCCCGGGCCAAATCATACAATCCCACGCTTTTTTCTTTGTCGAAATGTAACACATAAGGATATTTAATGAGTTGGTAGATGCCACCTTCAAATTGAATGGAATTGTGGTTGTACAAACTAAAGTATGGCCTGTTTTTTGGCATAGTTTGTTGTAATATCAAATCAGTTATACCAATTTGGTCCATGGTTTCTGGCACTATTTGTTGAATAGGTTTTAGTGGATCAAAAACCAATAATGGCAATGCATATCTTCCTGCCATGGTTTGATAATTTGGAGTAATATTTTCCGAGCTGTGATCGGCCGTAATCACAAATAAAGTTTGGTTGTACCAAGGTTGTTTTTTTGCTTCATTAAAAAACAGTTGCAAGGCAAAATCAACATATTCAATGGTGGCATGTATTGGTAATTCGCCTCCTTTAAATTTGTTTTGATATTGAGGAGGTAATTGGTAGGGGTGATGAGAAGATAATGTAAATACGGTACTGAAAAAAGGAGTGGGTTTTGTATTGAATTCTTTTACCACATACTTTAAATAAGGCTCATCAAATATGCCCCAATTTCCATCAAAATTTTTGGTTTTATCCGGGTATTCATTTAAACCAAAATATTTTCCGGCTTCGGTGGCTTGTACAAAACGATCAAAACTCATGGTGCCATTTTTACCGCCATGGTAAAAGCTGCAATCATAGCCTTGCGCTGTTAAATAGTATCCAATACTTCGTAATTTGTTGGTTTGATAAAAGCTGTTGATGTAATCACTTTCCATCCAACTTGGCATACCTGCAACAATTGCCGGAATGCCTTCAATACTGCGTTTGCTGTTTGCAAACATATTTGTGTAAATGGTTGAATAATTTGAAAGGGAATCTAAAAATGGTGTAAATCGTTTTTGTTGATGATAAAAGCCCACATATTCTTTACCTAAACTTTCTACAATAATCAGTACCACATTTCTTTTACTTCCTTGGATATTGTTTGTTACGGTTTTATGTGTGTTGAAGTAATTTGTGATTTCTTTTTCGTTTAAATAATGCAACTCTTCCACACCTACTTGCTGCAAGGTAAGCAGCATTTGAAAAGGGGTATTCAATACCAAAGGCATTAAATCAGCGCCCGAAATTTTTGCGGCATCCAAAGTATTTAAAGGTTTCAAACCAACACTTCCTCTGGCTCCAATAAAGGTAATCACCAGCACTAACGGAAAAAGTAATAAAGCTACTGCATATTGTTTAAAGCCCTTTAACATTAAAATGGTTTGATGCCTTGGATATAGTTTCCAAGTTAAAACCAACATGCCAATGAGTAATAACAACAAGTGCCAATAACCTTTCATATAAATGAATACGGAAGCATTTTGTGTACTTTGCATTTTGATTAATTCAAACCCGCTGCGTTTACCCGTGATGGGAAAGTAACCAATATCAATAAAGTTGAGTAATAAAGTTAACGCGGCACTTATCATAAAAAGAACTTTTACAATAAGTTGGTATTGCTTGCTGTTTCGGTAATTGGTGGGTATAGATTGAAGTAAAATAACCCAACCGAAAAAATAGGCAATGGCTGTGGTATCAAACCAAATTCCACCTATTACACTTTTAATAATGTTGCTTATTGGTTGATTATTGAAGCTGTTGTAGTTGAAAAATAGAAAAAGCAGCCTGCTTGCAGTAAACAGAAAATAGGCCAGTAAAATGCTTTTAAAAAGTGTTTTAAGGTGCGGAAAAACGTTTTTCACTTGGGCAAATATAATGTTTGAAAAATAAGCATTGAATTTTAAATAGCTTTTGTTTATTTGCCTGCAATATGAATATCCAACAAAACGTTTCACTTAAGCCGTATAACACTTTTGGTATTGATGTTAAAGCAAAAGAGTTTGTAGTGGTTAATACCATGGAGGAGTTATGTATTTTATGTGCTGCGTTTAATTTAAGTGATAGAAAACTATTGGTTTTGGGAGGTGGCAGTAACGTATTGCTTACTTCCGATTTTGATGGAATGGTGATTAAGAATAACCTCAAAGGAATAACCATTGAACAAGAAGATGAGGATCATGTGTGGGTTAAAAGTATGGCAGGAGAGGTGTGGCATGATTTTGTGTTGTATTGTATTGACCATCACTTGGCGGGTATCGAAAATTTGAGTCTCATACCCGGATGTGTAGGTGCTGCGCCCATGCAGAATATTGGGGCTTACGGTGTTGAAATAAAAGATACATTTTTTGCGCTTCAAGCTGTTGAAATAACGAGTGGTGAGGTTGTAACTTTCCTTAATTCCGATTGTAAGTTTGGTTATCGCGAAAGTGTTTTTAAACAAGAAGCCAAAGGGAAATATATTATAGCGTCTGTTACTTTTAGGTTAGATAAGAAACCGAAGTTTAATGTAACTTATGGTGCTATTCAGCAAACGCTAGCAAAAAAAGGCGTACAAGAGTTGTCGATAAAAGCCATAAGTGATGCGGTAATTGAAATTCGTACCAGTAAGTTACCCGATCCAAAGGTGTTGGGTAATGCAGGTAGTTTTTTCAAAAACCCGGAAATAGAAAATGAAAAATTCAACGCATTAAAGCAGCAATTTCCGGAATTGGTAGGTTACCCTGTTGGAAGTAATCATACTAAATTGGCGGCCGGTTGGTTGATTGAACAATGCGGTTGGAAAGGCAAGGTTGTTGGTAATACAGGTTCTCACAAAGATCAGGCGCTTGTGTTGGTAAATTATGGAAATGCCAGCGGCCATGAAATTTGGCAATTGGCCATGGATATCCAAAAAAGTGTTTACGATAAGTTTGGTGTGCACATACAACCCGAGGTTAATGTGATTTAAGTTCATCTACCACTTATAAAACAAGTGCTTTGATTATATTCGCAACTTCATGCGAAAAAGAAAATTTGTTCCGTATATTATTCCTGAACTTCACATTACCCACGCAGGCAGTGAAGGTAAAAGTATTGGCAGGCACCAAGATAAAGTGGTAATGGTTGATTTTGGTGCCCCTGGTGATGTGGCTGAGGTAAAAGTAACCAGTTCAAAAAAATCATTCAGTTTTGCTGCAATTCAAAATTTAATAACTCCGTCAGCAGATAGGGTTGATACATTTTGTACTCACTTTGGAACTTGTGGCGGTTGCAAATGGCAGCACATGAGTTACGATGCCCAGCTAAGGTATAAGCAACAACAAGTTTTTGATGCCTTTGAACGTATTGGTAAGTTTCCTTTCCCTGCCTTTGAACCCATCGCAGGAAGTGCGAAAACAACCTATTATCGTAATAAATGTGAATTTAGCTTCACTTCAAAAAAATGGTTAACCAATTTAGATCAAGCACAACAATTAACCGAAACGGAACATAAAGGATTGGGTTATCACATTCCCGGACGTTTTGATAAAGTGTTTGATGTGGAACATTGCTATTTGCAACATCCCATTGCCAATGATATTAGAAATGCCATACGCGATTACGGTAAAGCTAATCAGTTGCCGTTTTATAATTTGTATGTCCAAGAAGGATTTTTACGCAACATCATTTTAAGAAATAACGAAGCCGGTGAATGGATGCTGATTGTATGTTTTGGCTATGAAGATGAACAAGCACGTATCGCTTTGTTAACGCACATTCAAAAACTATTTCCTCAAATCACATCTTTACTATACGTAATCAATACCAAAAAAAACGATACCATTCATGATTTAGACGTTCATGTGTTTTCGGGTGATGATTATTTATTGGAATTTTTAGAAGATTTGAAGTTTAAAATTGGTCCCCAATCTTTTTTTCAAACCAATACCCAACAAACCCTTACGTTATACAGCAAGGCCAGAGCATTAGCAAATTTAACCGGTAACGAAATTGTATATGATTTATATACCGGTGTAGGCACTATTGCCCTATTTGTAGCCAAACATGCTAAAAAAGTAGTTGGTGTTGAATATGTGCCTTCTGCAATTGAAGACGCAAAACAAAATGCAGCGTTAAATAATATTTCTCACACGCATTTTTTTGCAGGGGATATGAAAGATGTGTTAAACGATGCATTTGTGGCTGAACATGGAAAACCGGATGTGATTATTACTGATCCGCCACGAGCAGGAATGCATGAAGATGTAGTGAATAAGATTTTAGAAATCGCTCCTAAACGTGTGGTTTACGTTAGCTGTAACCCGGCTACTCAAGCGCGTGACATTGCCTTGATGCAACATAAATATGAAGTAACTTGTGTGCAACCTGTAGATATGTTTCCGCACACGCACCACGTTGAAAATATTGCTTTATTGGAACTTAAACCGGAATAAAAATGGAGCCTGATATTAAAATAACCTTGGAATTACTAAAGGATGATTTGGAGTATTACAATGAAATGCTCAAAGAAGTATCCGCTGATATTTTAAAAGAAGGTTTCAGTAAGTATCCTATTTTTATTGCACATCAAGATGAAATAAAACTTGGAGATTTATTGCTTGATGGTTCGGAGCACCAACGTTCATTTAATATTAGTGCAACTGTTTTGGAAGATTTGTTGGAGCGCAATATTGTAACCAAAGCAAAGGAAGAAGAGTTTAAGTTGGCTTATAAAAACCCTAACCAGTTTATGTGTGTACTTTTGGTAGCCAACAACAATGCGCAATTTATATTTGTGCCGTACAAACAGAAATCAAATAATGTAAAGTCAACCAATGAGTAATTTACCCAAAGTAGCCGTAGTTATTATTCATTGGAATCGCAGAAGTTTGCTCGAACAATTTCTGCCCTTTTTGGTTCAATCAACCTATCCAAATCTTGAAATTGTAGTTGCTGATAACAACTCAACAGATGATTCAGTTGAATGGGTAAAACAGCATTATCCTCAGGTTTCTATTGTGCAAAATGAAGACAATTATGGCTATGCAGGTGGCTACAACCACGCGTTAAGAAAGGTGTTTGCCGATTATTATGTATTGCTGAATAATGATATAGAAGTAACACCCGGTTGGCTTGAACCCGTTATTACTTATTTGGAGCAAAATCCAACTGTTGGTGCGGCTCAGCCTAAAATGATTGATTACAAAAAACGTAATACATTTGAGTACGCAGGTGCTTGTGGCGGTTATTTGGATACTTTGGGTTATGCCTTTTGTCGCGGAAGAATTTTTGAGGTGTTGGAAGAAGATCATCAACAGTATGAAAATACAGCTCATGTATTTTGGTCAACCGGAGCATGCATGTTTATCCGTTCTAACTTGTTTCACTCGTTAAATGGTTTTGACGAACATTTTTTTGCCCACATGGAAGAAATAGATTTGTGTTGGCGCTTGCAATTGGCAGGTTATACTTGTGCGGTTATTCCTCAATCGGTGGTATACCATGTTGGGGGAGGTACTTTAAATAAACAGAGTCCGCAAAAAACCTATTTAAATTTTAGAAACAACTTAATCATGCTTACAAAAAATTTGCCTGTAAGTACTTTGTTGTGGCTAATTCCGATGCGTTCGTTTTTAGATTTAGTCAGTTCAATATTTTTTATCCTTAACGGTTTTACAAAATATAGTTTAGATGTTGATGAAGCCGCCGGCGAGTATTTTTTTTGTTGGGGGTGGTGGTGGGGGGT